>NZ_JBTGNX010000005.1:0-177055 GCF_054332415.1 Haemophilus sp. SZY H56
TTTATTACGTTTCACAACAGTGCGTCGTTGTGTGGGGCGTATTATAGATATTTCAGAATTCTTTGCAAGTGCTTTTTTGTAAAAAATGTGATTTTTTTCTTAATTGAATATCTTTTCGTCTATTCGCTCAAAAAATAGATTATTTTTGTTATTTAATTAATCGCTTTGCTATTCTTGGTAAATCTGCAATAGAATCCAAAACATAATCAGCGAGATTCTCTCCTTCTTCTGTAATAGGTTTACCTGTTCGTACTAAAATATTTGTTCTCACGTTTGCGTCAATACCCGCTTTAAGATCTTCAATCTTATCGCCAACCATAATAGATTGCGCAGGATCGATTTTTAGTGCTTTAATCGCCTCTAATAACATGCCTGATTTTGGTTTTCTACATGCACAGTCTTCTTTATATTCGCCTTTCCCTTCCGGGTGATGAGGACAATAGTAGATACCATCTAAATCAATACCACGATCAGCCAATGACCAGTCCATCCATTCTGTAAGCTGCAAAAATTGTTCTTCTGAAAAATATCCACGAGCAATACCTGATTGATTCGTCACTAAAACTAAAAGGTATCCCAGTTCTTTTAGCGCTTTTAGTGCATCAATACTGCCTTCAATAAATTGGAAATCTTCAATTTTATAAACATAACCATGGTCGATATTTAAGGTACCATCTCGATCCAAAAAAATAGCTTTCTTCATATATTTTCTTATTTACCTTCTTCTTAAGGCAAATTATCTCCTTTATCTTCTACATTAGCAATAATAAGTCATAACCAATCAATCTAAAAAAGATCCGTTAACATATTGACATAGCAATCTAGACGTCTAGAATACAGATTAAACTTAGATATTAACTGACGACAAGGGCTTATATGATTAAGCTAAATAATATTACGAAGATTTTTACACTTCCAGATAAAAAACTGACTGCACTTGATAATGTTTCATTACATGTGCCTAAAGGACAGATTTGTGGGGTCATTGGTGCCTCTGGTGCGGGCAAAAGTACGCTGATCCGTTGTGTAAACTTATTAGAAAGACCAACTCACGGTGCCGTAATCATCGATGGCGTAGATTTAACTCAACTTTCTGACGCTGAATTAGTGAAAACACGCCGCCAAATCGGCATGATTTTCCAACATTTTAATTTATTGACCTCTCGAACCGTTTTTGAAAACGTAGCGTTACCACTTGAATTAGAAAATAAATCAAAAGCAGAAATTCAAGAGAAAACAACCGCACTTTTAGCGCTTGTTGGATTAAGTGATAAACATAATGTGTATCCAGCTAATCTCTCAGGCGGCCAAAAACAGCGTGTAGCCATTGCTCGAGCACTTGCAAGTGATCCCAAAGTATTATTATGTGATGAAGCTACTAGCGCATTAGATCCCGCTACAACACAATCCATTCTAAAATTATTAAAAGAAATCAACCGCTCTTTAGGCATTACAATTCTTCTTATTACCCATGAAATGGAAGTAGTTAAACGAATCTGCGATCAAGTTGCAGTAATTGATAAAGGCCGTCTCGTTGAACAAGGCACAGTTAGCGAAATTTTCTCTAATCCAAAAACAAAGTTAGCTCAAGAATTTATTAGTTCTACTTTCCATATCTCGTTGCCAGAAGAATACTTGGAAAATTTATCTCATAGTCCCAAACATGCAAGATCTTACCCAATTATCAAATTTGAATTTACTGGTCGCTCTGTCGATGCGCCACTACTTTCTCAAGCATCGAAAAAGTTTGGTGTCGAACTCAGTATTTTAACTTCACAAATTGATTATGCCGGTGGCGTTAAATTCGGCTTTACTATTGCAGAAGTTGAAGGTGATGAAGATGCAATTACACAAACTAAGGTCTATTTAATGGAAAATAATGTTCGAGTAGAGGTACTAGGCTATGTTCAATGAATTATGGGCAACACTTAGCCAACAATTTCCCGATAATTTTGCTAATTTATTAACGGTATCTACCGTTGAAACAATTTATATGTCGGTCTTATCAACATTAATTGCAGCTTTATTAGGTTTACCATTAGGTTTTTTAACCTTTTTAACCAATAAAGGGGCGATTTTAGAAAGCAAAAAGCTCAATGCGTGTTTAAATGTCATTATTAATATTGGACGTTCAATCCCTTATATTATTTTGTTACTTGCTTTAATTCCGCTTACCAGTTGGTTACTTCCTAGCGGGAGCATTGGTTCTAATGCAGCGATTGTGTCATTAAGTGCGGCGGCAACACCATTTTTTGCTCGCCTAACAAGTAATGCGCTTTTTGAGATTCCAATGGGTTTAACTGAAACCGCAAAAGCAATGGGTGCAACCAATTGGCAAATTATTCGTAAATTCTATTTGCCTGAATCCCTACCTACGCTAATTAATGCTATTACGCTCACTTTCGTGACATTAATTGGCTATACCGCAATGGCGGGAACGCAAGGCGGTGGCGGCTTAGGAAGCCTCGCCATTAACTATGGTGTCTATCGCAATATGCCATCGGTAACTTGGGCGGCAACGATTGTTATCGTGATTATCGTGATGCTCAGTCAAAAATTAGGCGACACGCTCGCAAAACGAGTGGATCACCGTTAATTATTTTCTATAGTATTTTATTCACAACAAGGAAAAAACATGAAATTAAAAAACTTATTTGCTATCACTGCTATTGCGTCAGCATTAGTATTAACAGGGTGTAAAGAAGAGAAAAAAGCAGATGTAGCATCAACTACACCTACTGCAACATCAATCAAAGTTGGTGTAATGGCGGGTCCTGAGCACCAAGTAGCTGAAACTGCTGCAAAAGTCGCAAAAGATAAATACAACTTAAATGTTGAATTTGTTTTATTCAATGACTACGCATTACCAAACACTGCGGTATCTAAAGGTGATTTAGATGCTAACGCAATGCAACACAAACCTTACCTAGATGAAGATGCAAAAGCAAAAAGCTTAAATAACTTAGTGATCGTTGGTAACACCTTTGTTTACCCACTTGCTGGTTATTCTAAAACTATTAAAAATGTAAATGATTTAAAAGAAGGTGCTAAAATCGTTGTTCCAAACGATCCGTCAAACCGCGGTCGCGCATTAATTCTTCTAGAAAAACAAGGTTTAATCAAACTTAAAAATGTTAACGACCTTCTTTCAACTGTAGCTGATATTGTTGAAAATCAGAAAAACTTCAAAATTTCTGAAGTAGATACTTCTGTTGCCGCTCGTGCACTAGATGATGTTGATCTTGCTGTTGTAAATAACACTTATGCGGGTCAAGTTGGTTTAAATGCGCAAGATAACGGTGTCTTCGTAGAAGATAAAGATTCTCCATACGTAAACATCATCGTTGCACGTACTGATAACAAAGACAGCAAAGCGATCCAAGATTTCGTCAAAGCGTACCAAACTGAAGAAGTTTACCAAGAAGCGAAAAAACACTTTAAAGATGGTGTTGTAAAAGGCTGGTAATCTTAGCTTAGAAGTACATATTTCAAAGCCATCCATTAGGGTGGCTTTTTATTGATGAAAAGAAAGTGCGGTCATTTTACAATACTTTTCCAAAAGAAAAATTCATCAAAACCTAACCGCTCTTTCTGTATTAAGATAATAAAAAACCCAAGTTTAAACTTGGGTTTTCTTTTATTGATTAGCGATTACTCTGCATCATCTGCCATATTAAGCATTTCTGCTAAGTTAGCGGTTGCATCATCTGCTGTCATGACAAATTCATCAGCAATTGCTGCTTCATCGTCTTCAGACAATTTAATCACAACATCGTCTACAATACGTTTTTTGTGACGACCTTGGTGATACGCAAAACCAGTACCTGCAGGGATTAAACGACCTACAATTACGTTCTCTTTCAAGCCGCGTAATTCATCACGTTTACCCGCCACCGCAGCTTCAGTAAGCACGCGAGTGGTTTCTTGGAACGATGCCGCAGAAATGAAGGATTCTGTCGCCAATGATGCTTTGGTAATACCAAGTAATTCACGTTCGAATTCAACCGGTGGTTTACCTTCCACTTCACGTTTACGGTTCACAATTTTCACGCGAGCTACTTCAACTTGTTCCCCTTCGAGGAATTCGCTGTCATAAGCTTTCGTAATGACTGCTTTACGTAACATTTGACGTACAATAACTTCGATGTGCTTATCGTTAATTTTTACCCCTTGTAAGCGGTAAACTTCTTGCACTTCGTTTACGATATATTCAGTTACAGCACGAACACCGCGTAAACGTAAGATATCGTGTGGTGTCTCTGCACCATCAGAAATCACGTCACCACGTTCTACCATCTCACCTTCAAATACGTTGAGCTGACGCCATTTTGGAATCATTTCTTCGTAGATTTCACCTTCAGTTGGGGTGATTAACAAGCGACGTTTACCTTTGGTTTCTTTACCGAAGGACACGATACCTGAAATTTCTGCCAAAATAGCAGGCTCTTTCGGTTTACGAGCTTCGAATAAATCAGCAACGCGTGGAAGACCACCAGTAATATCTTTAGTACCTACAGATTCTTGTGGAATACGTGCAAGTGGTTCACCCACTTTCACTTCCGCACCGTCATCTAAACTTACGATTGCTTTACCTGGTAAGAAGTATTGTGCAATAACATCAGTTTCAGGTAAGAAAATATCGTTACCTTTTGCATCAACTAATTTGATGGTTGGACGTAAATCTTTACCTGCTGTTGCACGTTCACCCACGTCTTGTACCACGATAGAAGAAAGACCGGTTAATTCATCCGTTTGACGAGTTACAGTTAAACCGTCCACGATATCAACGAATTTCACAAAACCTGATACCTCAGAGACAACTGGCATGGTATGTGGATCCCAGTTTGCCACTGTTTCACCTGCTGATACTTCTTGACCATCTGCTTTATTCAATACCGTACCGTAAGGCACTTTATAGTGTTCTTTCGTACGACCGAATGCATCGGTTACGGTTAACTCAGTATTACGAGAAGTTAACACTAATTTACCTTCGTCATTCACAACGAATTTTGCGTTAGCAAGGTGTAAAGTACCGTTGTTTTTGATTTGTACGCTAGATTCTTTCGCGGCTGCAGAAGCTGCACCACCGATGTGGAACGTACGCATGGTTAACTGTGTACCTGGCTCACCGATAGATTGAGCAGCGATAACACCCACTGCTTCACCTTGGTTGATGAGGTGACCACGTGCTAAGTCACGACCGTAACATTTCGCACATACACCGAAGTCAGTATCACAAGTTACAACAGAACGTACTTTTACGCTGTCCACTGAGTTTGCATCTAACACATCACAAAGTTTTTCATCTAATAACGTGTTACGTGCAATTAAAACTTCTTCTGTACCTGGTTTATACACATCTTCAGCTACAACACGACCTAACACTAATTCGCGAAGTGGAACTTTCTCATCGCCACCTTCGATTAATGGAGTCATGACTAAGCCTTCGTGTGTACCACAGTCATCTTCAACGATCACTAAGTCTTGTGCTACATCAACTAAACGACGAGTTAAGTAACCCGAGTTTGCTGTTTTTAATGCGGTATCCGCCAAACCTTTACGTGCACCGTGGGTTGAAATAAAGTACTGAAGTACGTTCAAACCTTCACGGAAGTTCGCTGTAATTGGGGTTTCGATGATCGAACCATCTGGACGCGCCATCAAACCACGCATACCTGCTAACTGACGAATCTGAGCTGCAGAACCACGCGCACCAGAGTCAGCCATCATAAAGATACTGTTGAAAGAAGCTTGTTTCTCAGGGTTACCTTCACGGTTGATGACTTCTTCCTGAGATAAGTTTTCCATCATCGCTTTCGCTACGCGCTCATTCGCCGCAGCCCAAATATCGATAACTTTGTTATAACGTTCGCCAGCTGTTACAAGACCAGATTGGAACTGTTCTTGAATTTCTGCCACTTCTTCTTCCGCTGCAGAAATAATTTCATATTTTTTCTCTGGGATAACCATATCATCGATACCCACAGAAGAACCTGAACGTGCAGCGTAAGCAAAACCGGTATACATAATATGGTCAGCAAACATTACTGCTTCTTTCAAACCTAAACGACGATAAGCTTCGTTGATGAGTTTAGAAATTGCTTTTTTACCTAATGTTTGGTTGAACAATAAATAAGGCATGCCTTTCGGCGCGATCATCCATAAGATTGCACGACCGATAGTGGTATCGGTTAATGTGGTTTTCTCTTCTAATTCGCCAGCTTCATTTTTCACATATTCAGTAATACGTACTTTAACACGAGAATGTAACTCCGCTTCACCTGTGCGATACGCTTTTTCAGCTTCGCGCGGATCTTGCAATAACATGCCTTCGCCTTTACCGTTTACTTTTTCACGGGTCATATAATAAAGACCCAACACCACGTCTTGTGATGGAACGATAATTGGATCACCGTTTGCTGGTGAAAGTACGTTGTTGGTTGACATCATTAACGCACGTGCTTCTAACTGCGCTTCAAGTGTTAATGGTACGTGAACCGCCATTTGGTCACCATCGAAGTCCGCGTTGAACGCCGCACAAACAAGTGGGTGTAACTGGATTGCTTTACCTTCGATTAGAAGTGGTTCAAACGCTTGAATACCTAAACGGTGAAGTGTCGGTGCACGGTTCAATAGAATTGGGTGCTCACGAATAACTTCTGCCAAGATATCCCAAACGATCGCGTCTTCACGCTCAACCATTTTCTTAGCCGCTTTAATTGTGGTTGCATAACCACGGCTTTCTAATTTTGCATAGATAAACGGACGGAATAATTCCAATGCCATTTTCTTCGGTAAACCACATTGGTGTAAGTGCAAGTATGGACCTACAGTGATTACAGAACGGCCTGAATAGTCAACACGTTTACCTAATAAGTTTTGACGGAAACGACCTTGTTTACCTTTGATCATATCCGCAAGTGATTTTAATGGACGACGGTTAGAACCCGTAATCGCACGACCACGACGACCATTATCTAATAACGCATCCACAGATTCTTGTAACATACGTTTTTCGTTGCGCACGATAATATCTGGTGCAATTAAATCTAATAAACGTTTTAAACGGTTGTTACGGTTGATCACGCGACGATATAAATCGTTCAAATCAGATGTTGCAAAACGACCACCATCTAATGGTACTAACGGACGTAAATCTGGTGGAAGTACCGGTAATACCGTCATCACCATCCACTCTGGTTTATTACCAGACTGTTGGAAAGCTTCTAATAATTTTAAGCGTTTAGTGATTTTCTTACGTTTTGTTTCAGAGTTAGTTTCTTGTAACTCTTCACGTAATTTTTCACATTCCACTTCAAGATCAATACCTTTAAGTAAATCTTGAATTGCTTCAGCACCCATTTTCGCTTCGAATTCATCTTGCCAACGGTCTTCTGCATCAAGGAATTGTTCTTCAGTTAATAACTGTCCACGTTCCAAATCGGTCATACCCGGTTCGGTCACGATGTACATTTCAAAGTAAAGCACACGTTCAATATCACGTAATGGCATATCAAGTAATAAACCAATACGGGATGGAAGTGATTTTAAGAACCAAATGTGTGCAACTGGACAAGCCAATTCGATATGGCCCATACGTTCACGACGCACTTTAGTTTGTGTAACTTCAACACCACATTTTTCACAAATCACACCACGGTGTTTTAAGCGTTTATATTTACCGCATAAACATTCGTAATCTTTTACTGGCCCGAAAATACGTGCACAGAAAAGACCATCACGCTCAGGTTTGAACGTACGATAGTTGATTGTTTCAGGTTTTTTAACTTCACCAAATGACCACGAACGGATCATGTCTGGAGAAGCTAACCCAATTTTAATCACATCAAAATCTTCACTCGTTTTTGATTGTGCTTTTAAAAACTTAACTAAGTCTTTCACAAATAGTCTCCTGTCGGAGTTAAGGGTTTCAAAGTGTGGTCAAAAATATTTTGTTTTTTAATCGCACTTCGGTGATTTCTTCCTTTTGCTTCCCCTGCGAACAGGGGAAGACAGGTTTGTCGATTACTCTTCGTCTAACTCGATATTCAAACCAAGTGAACGGATTTCTTTCATAATTACGTTGAAAGATTCTGGCGTACCCGGATCCATTTGTTGGTTGCCACCGACAATGTTTTTATACATCTTCGTACGGCCGTTCACGTCATCGGATTTCACGGTTAACATTTCTTGTAAGGTGTAAGCTGCACCATATGCTTCAAGTGCCCATACCTCCATCTCACCGAAACGTTGACCACCGAATTGTGCTTTACCACCAAGTGGTTGTTGAGTAACAAGACTATAAGAACCGGTTGAACGAGCATGCATTTTGTCATCAACTAAGTGGTTCAATTTGAGCATGTACATATAACCTACAGTTACTGGACGCTCGAATTTCTCACCAGTACGGCCATCATATAACGTAATCTGACCTGAAGTTGGTAAGCCACCGAGTTTCAACATTTCTTTGATTTCTTGCTCAGCAGCACCATCAAACACAGGTGTTGCTACCGGTAAACCTTTACGTAGGTTTTCCGCTAAACGCATGATTTCGTCATCGCTAAAGGTGCTTAAATCAACTTTTTGTGCGCCATGACCTAAATCGTATGCTTTTTGCATATAGCCACGAAGTTTCTCAACATCTTGTTTTTGTTTGATCATCGCATTGATTTGATCACCGATACCTTTCGCCGCTAAGCCTAAGTGGGTTTCTAAGATCTGACCGATGTTCATACGAGATGGTACGCCCAGTGGGTTCAATACGATTTCAACAGGTTGGCCATTCTCATCGTATGGCATATCTTCAACTGGGTTAATTTTCGAGATAACACCTTTGTTACCATGACGACCCGCCATTTTATCACCCGGCTGGATGTGACGTTTCACCGCAAGGTAAACTTTAACCACTTTTAACACGCCTGGTGCAAGGTCATCGCCTTTAATGATTTTCTTACGTTGTACTTCAAGTTTGTGTTCAAACTCTTTACGTAATTCTTCATATTGCTCAGCAAGCTGTTCTAATTGGTTTTGTTTTTCTTCATCTGAAATGGTTTGTTCTAACCATTTAGTGCGATCCATTTTATCTAATTGAACCGCATCAATACCGCCTGCAATAAGTACATTACGTACACGAGCAAACAAGCCAGCTTCTAAGATTTCTAATTCATCAGAAAGGTCTTTCTTAGCTTGTTTTAACTGCATTTCTTCAATTTCTAATGCACGTTTGTCTTTTTCTACGCCATCACGGGTGAAGACTTGAACGTCAATTACAGTACCACTTACGCTGTTTGGTACACGTAATGAAGAGTCTTTCACATCAGATGCTTTTTCACCGAAGATTGCACGTAACAATTTTTCTTCTGGTGTTAATTGCGTTTCGCCTTTAGGGGTTACTTTACCGACTAAGATGTCACCACCTTTCACTTCAGCACCCACATAAACGATACCTGATTCATCCAATTTGCTTAATGCAGATTCACCTACGTTTGGAATATCCGCAGTGATTTCTTCAGAACCTAATTTAGTATCACGTGCCACACAAGATAATTCTTGAATGTGGATTGTCGTGAAGCGGTCTTGTTGTACAACACGCTCAGAAACTAACATTGAGTCTTCGAAGTTATAACCGTTCCAAGGCATGAACGCCACACGGATATTTTGACCTAATGCTAATTCACCTAAATCTGTTGAAGGACCATCAGCTAATACTTCACCACGGTTAATTGGATCGCCTAAATTCACACAAGGAATTTGGTTGATACAGGTATTTTGGTTAGAACGGGTGTATTTAATTAAGTTATAAATATCGATACCCGCTTCGCCTGCTACAGTTTCGTCTTCATTTACTTTGATAACGATACGAGACGCATCAACGTATTGAACTGTACCACCACGTTTCGCAACAACCGCCACACCTGAGTCAAGTGCGATTGGTTTTTCCATACCTGTACCCACTAACGGCTTATCAGCACGTAAAGTCGGAACTGCTTGACGTTGCATGTTCGCACCCATTAAGGCACGGTTCGCATCGTCATGCTCTAAGAATGGAATTAACGCTGCAGCCACAGATACCACTTGTTGAGTTGAAACGTCCATATAATGAATTTCTTCTGGTTTATAAAGACCAGATTCACCACGCTCACCACGCGCAGTAACGAATGCATCAGTAAAGCGATTGTTCTCATCAAGATTTGAGTTCGCCTGTGCAATGATGTAGTTCGCTTCATCAATTGCAGATAAATATTCGATTTCTTCAGTTACTTGGCCATCAACCACTTTACGATACGGGGTTTCTAAGAAACCATAATCGTTCGTACGAGCAAACGCAGAAAGTGAGTTGATCAAACCGATGTTTGGACCTTCAGGAGTTTCAATTGGACATAAACGACCATAGTGGGTGTTATGTACGTCACGTACCTCAAAGCCTGCGCGTTCACGCGTTAAACCGCCTGGACCTAATGCAGAAATACGACGTTTATGTGTCACTTCTGATAATGGATTGTTTTGGTCCATGAATTGCGAAAGTTGTGAAGAACCAAAGAATTCTTTCACTGCCGCAGAAATTGGTTTTGGATTAATTAAGTCTTGTGGCGTGATCGCATCTAAATCGCCTAAAGATAAACGCTCTTTAACCGCTCTTTCTACACGAACTAAACCAATACGGAATTGGTTTTCTGCCATTTCACCTACGGAACGAATACGACGGTTACCCAAGTGGTCGATATCATCCACTTCACCACGACCATTGCGGATGTCGATGAGTTTTTTCATCACACCAATGATATCGTCGTTACTTAAAATACCCGTCCCCTCGCCTTCAGGAATACCTAACGAGCGATTAAACTTCATACGACCTACTGCAGATAAATCATAACGTTCTGCAGAGAAGAATAAGTTATTGAATAACGCTTCCGAAGATTCGGGTGTAGGTGGTTCACCTGGACGCATCATGCGATAGATTTCATATAATGCACTTATACGATCGTAAGTTGGATCAACACGTAATGTCTCAGAAATATATGGACCATAATCTAAATCGTTAGTAAACAATGTTTCGATGACTTTATAGCCCGCTTGAGATAACTTCGCTAATCCTTCTAATGAAATTTCACTGTTAACTGGACAAATAATCTCTCCAGAATCAAGATCAACGTAATCTTTTGCAGAAACTTTACCAATAATGTATTCCGTTGGCACCTCAACTTGTGTCACATTATCTTTTTCTAATGCTTTGATATGACGAGCTGTAATACGACGACCACGTTCTACATAGACTTTGCCATTTGCTTCGATATCAAATGTCGCCGTTTCACCGCGTAAACGCTCTGGTACTAAGGTCATTAATAATTTATTGCCAGCGATTTCGAACGTTACTCTGTCAAAGAATAGGTTTAAGATTTCTTCAACCGTATAACCTAACGCACGTAAAATAATGGTTGCCGGTAATTTACGACGACGGTCAATACGTGCATATAAGTTATCTTTTGGATCAAATTCGAAATCCAACCAAGACCCACGGTAAGGGATAATACGTGCGTTATAAAGCACTTTACCTGAAGAGTGTGTTTTCCCTTTATCAGAATCAAAGAATACGCCTGGGCTACGGTGTAATTGTGAAACGATAACACGCTCGGTACCATTGATCACAAAGGTACCATTATCAGTCATCAATGGGATTTCTCCCATGTACACTTCGCTTTCTTTGATGTCTTTTACTGCATGTGATGAAGATTCTTTATCGTAGCTAACTAAACGTAATTTGACACGCAACCCTGCCGCATAAGTGGAACCACGAATTTGACATTCACGTACATCAAACTCTGGCTCTTCTAAACGGTAATCAACATATTGTAATTCTGTATAGCCATTATTGCTTACGATTGGAAAAACAGAACGGAATGCAGCTTCTAAGCCTTGTTGACCTTCAGGATCTTTTTGAATGAATTTATCAAAAGAATCTAATTGGATAGTTAATAAATAAGGTACATTTAAAACTTGCGGACGTTTGCCGAAGTCTTTACGAATTCGTTTTTTCTCAGTATAGGAGTAACCCATTATTGGTTTTCCTCTGTAAATTTTAGTGAGACCGAGTTGATATAAAGAAAAGTGCAGTCAAATTGATTGACGTTTTTATTTATATCGGAGATTGACGCCGTTTCGGATACCGCACTCTGAACCTTACTTCTGTAGTGGGCTACTTAAATTAAAACGTCTGATTAATTTAAGTGGAAACAGATACCATTAAACGGAAAATGCCTATCTGTTTTTTTGTACTGTTTTTGATAGCACAAAATGGCTGATGGTAAACCACCAGCCATTAAGCCTGAGAAACAGGACATAAGTGAATCAAAAATTATTTGATTTCTACTTTTGCACCAGCTTCTTCTAATTCTTTCTTAAGTGCTTCAGCTTCTTCTTTAGAAATGCCTTCTTTTAAGTTAGCTGGAGCAGATTCAACTAAGTCTTTAGCTTCTTTTAAGCCTAAACCAGTTGCACCACGTACTGCTTTGATAACTGCTACTTTGTTAGCACCAGCTTCAGCAAGAACTACGTCGAATTCAGTTTTTTCTTCTGCCGCTGCTGCTGCACCGCCAGCTGCTGGAGCTGCTGCTACTGCTGCTGCAGAAACGCCGAATTTTTCTTCCATCGCTGCGATTAATTCAACGATTTCAGTTACAGATTTAGAAGCAATCGCTTCAATGATTTGTTCGTTAGTTAATGACATAACAATCAATTCCTAAAATTAATAAAGTTAAATGAAGTAAGAAACGCTTAATGATTAAGCTGCTTCTTGTAATTTGTCGCGTAATGCCGCAAAAGTGCGAACAAGTTTGCCTGCCGCAGCTTCTTTCATTGTGCCCATTAAACGTGCAATTGCTTCTTCGTAAGTTGGTAATGTTGCTAAGAATTCAACATCTTGGATCTTACCTTCAAAGGCTGCACCTTTAATTTCAAACTTATCGTTTGCTTTAGCAAAATCTTTGAACAAACGTGCTGCTGCACCTGGGTGTTCATTAGAGAATGCGATAAGTGTTGGACCTACAAACGTATCTTGTAAGCATTCGAAATCAGTGCCTTCAACCGCACGACGTAATAAAGTATTACGAACAACGCGCATTGTTACACCCGCTTCACGAGCTGCTTTACGTAATTCAGTCATTTTATCAACAGTTACACCGCGAGAATCCGCGATTACTGCTGAAAGTGCACCTTTGGCTGCTTCATTTACTTCGGCAACAATTGCTTGTTTGTCTTGAAGATTTAATGCCATTGGCTTTTAGCTCCTGAATACACTCCGATTTCTCGGAATTAATTTACCTCATCGAAAGAGTTATCTTTCAGACTAGGACGACTTCGGTGCCCAGAAGCAAGAAATATTCTTATTCTGTTCACCATCTACGTAGGATTATTAAGACGATTATTGCTAACCATTCCCTACGGTCTTGGACGGGGCTTGAATAGGTCAAGCACCAACCAGAAATTTTACGCTGAGCGTAATTTAGGAGCGAGATTATAGTGATTAATCTCGCTCTTGTAAAGTCTATTGTAGAAAAAATCTGCAGATTTTAACCGCACTTTGCGATTATTTTCTTACCGCAATTGCTTCGATTTCCACACCTACATCTTTTGGTAATCGAGCCACTTCTACACAAGAACGAGCTGGGAAATTCGGATGATTGTTTTCTTTAAAGAACTTCTCGTACTCTGCATTTACTGCTGCAAAATCATTCAGATCTTTCACAAACACAGTAGTTTTCACAATATCACCCACGGCCAAACCCGCTTGTTCAATAATCGCTTTCACATTCTCTAAAGATTGACGCGCTTGTGCCACAATATCTTTCGGCACTTCACCATTCGCCGGATTAACGGGAATTTGTCCAGATGTTAAAACTAAATTACCTAAATCTACCGCTTGAACATAAGGACCGATTGCTGCTGGGGCTTTTTCTGTGTGAATGATTTTAGTCATGATATTCTCCTTTAATATTGACGAATAAATACGCTTGCTATCCTAACATATAAGTGACTTTATCGCTTATACGAGTATTCTTAATCAATCTCTTTTAATACATCATCAGACAATTCTTTCTGTGAGCTTTCTTTTACTTTGCCATCATTTACTTTAAATTCTAAATTCTGATAATAAGCTTCGCGGAAGGTAACATAAGGATCTTGTGCTTGATTGAGCAACTCGGTTTGATCCAATGTTTTCGAGCGTTTATCTACCGCTTGCACTCCATATTTTACAAGTGACCACGGACCGCCTACCCAATTCCAGAAAGGATAGGTATAAGCTGCATCAACTACTGCACCCGTTAATTGACGAGGTGTCGTCGCATTATAAATTGGCAATACAATATAAGTACCTGCATCTACACCATAGGTGCCCAATGTTTCACCAAAGCTACGTTGATCATAAACCTGTAATTCTTTACTTGCACTTGCAAAGTCAAATAAGCCACCGATACCAAAGGTTGAGTTAATCCAAAAGCGGTTGAAGTGAACAAAGGCTTTTTTCGGTTCACCTTCTAATAAACGGTTAACAAAGCTCACCGGCTCATCCAAGTTATTTGCCACATTGGATAGACCTTTTGTAACCGGTGTTGGCACGTAATCACGCCAGCCTTTTGCTGCTGGTTCCAACACATAGCGATCCATGACTTTATAGTTAAAATCAAACATCGTACGGTTAAAACCTTCTAATTTATCATTGCGTTCACCATCAGCTTTGGTTGCACAACCTGTTAAAACAGCCGTTGTCATTAAGCTTACTGCAAGTAAAGGTGCTTTTTTCATTCCACTTTCCTATTACAAAAAATTGTCTTTATTCTAACCAACTTGAGAGATAACTACAAAAAATTTATTTAAATTCTAGTACTAACTTTCTTGTAAAACGATATTTTGGATTTCAATGTCAGTAAAAATGCCACCTTATTGGTGGCATTCTTACTCAAAAAGATTGATTATTCTGTTGTATTTTTTAATGGAATTTCTGCATCGGGCTCGTGAGTAATACGGTTACGTAGATCACGGCGAATAATCTCAATTGTCCAGAACCAGAAAATGTGTCCCACTAATTCAGAAATATGTTCATATAACGGCCATTCTGCAACAGGTGGTGTTAAACCCAATGCAGGGAAAGTAATGTAATGCACAAAAATATCGGCGATTAAACCAGCACCAATACCCTGCCAAAATTTGATTTTAGGGAAACGTTCTGCCACTAAGCAGTAAGCAATAGCAAATACTAATGAGAAAGTAATGTGAGTCACACCAATCCAGTCAAAACCATGATCTGCAAAAGTAAATACGGCTTGAGTTGGATCAATACCTAAATAATCACGTAAGAATACGTGTGGTGGGTTTAAGAATGCACGTGAACAGACTTGAAGAATTTGATCTTGGCTTAAGCCTGTAATGTCTACTTTACATGCTGCCGCGAAGAAATCAATTGGACTACGCGGTGGAAATGGATGCTCTGCACCCCATTTTACGAATGCAGAAATCAAACCTGCAATAATACCAACAAAAATCGCTACGCCATAACGACGACGATTAGCAGGAGTTTGTTCAAAAATACCTGACATATATTTGCTCCGAAAAAAGAAAAAAATGACCGCTCTTTGTATCAAAAGTCGCAGTTCCCATTTTGCTTTAGCAAAACTTATCTTGAATTTTCAATGACTTTGGTGAGTTAGTCAAGAACTAATTATTAAGAGTTAGAACATTTTATGATAAGAATAAAAAATGCGGTTATTTCCAACCGCACTTTCTTCTCTATCAAATTAAAGTTTTGCTGAAAGCATTGCTTCTAATTTCTCTTGGTCAACTGCAAATTTGCGAATTCCCTCTGCTAATTTTTCAACTGCCATCGCATCGCTGTTATGTTGCCAATAGAACTCTGCTTCAGTAGTTAACGGTTGAGGTTTCGCTTTTACTTCACCTTTGTACTCTAGTTTACGTACAAGTGCGGTTGAATTTTCTTGTAATTCTTTGAGTAAAGCGGGTGCAATAGTTAAACGGTCACAACCTGCTAATTCAATAATTTCGCCTACATTACGGAAACTTGCGCCCATCACCACCGTTTTATAACCATATTCTTTGTAATAGTTATAAATTTTGGTTACAGAAATGACACCTGGGTCTTCTGCTGGCGCATATTCTTTTTTATCGGTATTTGCTTTGTACCAGTCTAAAATACGGCCTACGAATGGCGAAATTAAATAAACACCCGCTTCAGCACAGGCGCGAGCTTGCGCTTCGGAGAATAATAACGTTAAGTTACAGTTAATGCCTTCTTTTTCAAGAATTTCTGCCGCACGAATACCTTGCCATGTTGAAGCAATTTTGATCAAAATACGATCATTTGAAATGCCTGCCGCATTATAAAGTGCGATAAGTTTACGTGCTTTTTCAACGGTTGCTTGGGTATCGTAAGAAAGGCGCGCATCTACTTCTGTTGAAATGCGTCTCGGAACAATTTTTAAAATTTCTAACCCAATGTTTACCGCTAATTTATCTTCTGCATCAATTAATTGTTGTGCTTTATTCGCACTTTGCGCTTTTGCATAAGCAATCGCTTCATCAATTAATGGTGCATATTGAGGTAATGCTGAAGCACTTAAAATTAAAGATGGGTTTGTTGTTGCATCTTGCGGTTGGTATTTTTTAATTGCATCAATATCGCCAGTATCAGCCACAACGACGGTCATTTTACGAAGTGAATCTAACTGAGTTGTCATTATATTCTCCTTGAATGGACTTGTTTGAATCTAATTGAGTTAAGATAGCATAATTAGCTTTAAAAAGGTAATTTCTCCAGCAAAATATTTGCGATAGGAAAAACCAATACATTCTAGATTTCTCCTCTCATATCATCACTTTTAGCAATTTTTTTAGCGATTTATTAGACACAAATCACAAAACTCAATTTTTCTTCAAATAATCCCCTTACAAATCTTTACAAAAATAATTTTTTGAGCTAATAAGTGGAAGACTCTTATAAAAATATCACCTAATAACAAGGAGGCTCAAATGCAACACAAACTACTCTTCTCAGCAATCGCTCTTGCTCTTTCCTATTCTGCGCAAGCAGTTATACTACCTGAGGGAACGCAATTAGATGAAAAACAGCATATCGTGTTCAATAATGGGGCTGAACCGCAAAGTTTTGATCCACAAAAAACCGAAGGTGTACCAGAATCTAACGTTGCTTATCAATTACTTGAAGGCTTAGTCACCTCAGACTCTGAGGGTAAACTTCAACCGGGTGTGGCGGAAAGCTGGGAAAATACACCTGACTTCAAAACCTGGACATTCCATTTACGTAAAGATGCTAAATGGTCAAACGGTGATCCTGTTACAGCACACGACTTCGTATTTGCGTGGCGCCGTTTAGTGGATCCTGCAACTGCTGCACCTTACGCAAGTTACTTAAGTTATTTACAAGTTGAAAATGCGCAAGACATCATTGACGGTAAGAAAAAACCGGCTGAATTAGGCGTGGAAGCAAAAGATGATTACACCTTTATTGTTCATGCAACCAATCCTGTGCCTTATGCGGTCAGTTTAACGACTCACCAATCCTTATTGCCATTACCACAAAAAGTAGTCGAAAAATTGGGTGATGCATGGGTGAAAAAAGAAAACTACGTGGGTAACGGTGCGTATAAGCTCGCTAACCACATCATTAACGAAAAAATCGAATTTGAACGTAACCCACTTTATTGGAACGATAAAGAAACCGTAATCAATAGCGCGACATTCCTCGCTATTGAGAATCCAAGTACCGATGTAGCGCGTTATCGTGCCGGCGATTTAGATATGACGAGCTACGCCTTACCACCAGAACAATTTGCTAAATTACAAAAAGAGTTGCCCGGCGAAGTATTCACGACACGTACTCTCGCAACCTATTCTTACGAGCTAAACAATAAGAAAGCGCCTTTTGATAACGTGAATATTCGTAAAGCCTTAAACTTATCCCTTGATCGTCATGTGATCACCGATAAAGTATTGGGTCAAGGTCAAACACCAACCTATGTGTTTACCCCAACTTACATCGAAGAAGGTCATCTTATTCAACAACCTGCTTATTCAAAAGAACCAATGGCACAACGTAATGAAGAAGCCATCAAACTCTTAGAAGAAGCGGGTTACAGCAAAGCAAATCCATTGAAATTCAGCATTCTTTACAATACCAATGAAAACCACAAAAAAGTGGCCATTGCTGCAGCATCTATGTGGAAAGCGAACACCAAAGGTTTGATTGATGTGAAATTAGAAAACCAAGAGTGGAAAACTTACATTGATAGCCGTCGTGCCGGTCGTTACGACGCGGCACGTGCAGGATGGAATGCGGATTACAACCAAGCCACAACATTCGGCAACTATTTCTTATCTAATTCGAGTAACAATACCGCAAAATACACGAATCCAGAATATGATAAAGCGATTGCTGAATCTTATGTCGCAACGGATGCAGAAGGTCGTGCAAAAGCTTATGCGAAAGCCGAAGAAATTCTTGCAAAAGATTACGGTATCGTACCAATCTTTAACTATGTGAATCCACGCTTAGTGAAACCTTATGTAAAAGGTTATTCAGGCAAAGATCCGCAAGATCACATCTACTTACGCAACCTTTATATTATTAAACATTAATTCGTTGCTCGTATTTAAGTGCGGTTAAAAATCGTCGTATTTTTTGACCGCACTTTTCGCCCATTTTGGTTGGAGTTGTTATGCTCAAGTTTATTTTTAAACGGCTGTTGGAAGCCTTGCCGACGCTGTTTATTTTGATTACTTTTTCTTTCTTTTTGATGCGTCTCGCCCCTGGCAGCCCGTTCACTTCTGAACGCGCTTATCCGCCAGAAGTCATGGCTAATATCGAAGCGAAGTATCATTTAAATGAACCATTATATAAACAATATTTCCTTTATTTAGAAAATCTTTCCAAAGGCGATTTTGGACCCTCTTTTAAATATAAAGACCAATCAGTCAATGATTTAATCGCGTCAGCTTTCCCTGTTTCCATAAAATTGGGAATGGTGGCTTTCGCCTTTGCAGTCGTGTTAGGGGTGACAGCAGGTACGCTCGCCGCTCTAAATCAAAATAGCCGCTGGGATTATATATTGATGAGTTTCTCGATGCTTGGCGTCATAATGCCAAGCTTTGTCTTCGCTCCAGTCTTGGTGCTGATTTTCGCCATTTATTTAGGATGGCTGCCAGCTGGTGGTTGGAACGGCGGTACCGCCATGTACATGATCTTACCTGTAGCCTCCTTAACTATCGCTTATGTGGCAGGGATTGCGCGTATCATGCGTGGCTCGATGATTGAAGTGTTACATTCCAACTTTATTCGTACCGCTAAAGCTAAAGGACTTTCTACGTCGAGAATCATTTTAAAACATGCTTTACGCCCTGCTCTTTTACCCGTGATTACCTATTTAGGCCCGGCTTTCGTAGGGATTATTACCGGCTCAATGGTGATCGAAAGCGTATTTGGTTTACC
The DNA here is from genome assembly GCF_054332415.1 of Haemophilus sp. SZY H56. NCBI lineage: Bacteria > Pseudomonadati > Pseudomonadota > Gammaproteobacteria > Pasteurellales > Pasteurellaceae > Haemophilus > Haemophilus sp. SZY H56. Next base: position 19,514 of record NZ_JBTGNX010000005.1, read on the forward strand.
TGGCATGGGATTATTATTTGTAAACGGCGCATTAAACCGCGATTATTCTTTAGTTTTGAGCCTTACTATTTTAGTGGGGACATTAACCATTTTATTTAATGCGATTGTGGATATTTTATACGCCATCATCGATCCAAAAATTCGTTATTAAGGATAAGTTATGACAGATTATCGTACTCAGCCGATTAATCAGAAAAATGCGGATTTTGTGGAGCAAGTGGCTGACCGTATTGAAGAAATGCAACTGGAAGGCCGCAGCCTATGGCAAGATGCCAAACGCCGTTTTTTCCGCAATAAAGCGGCCGTTGCCAGTCTGATTATTTTAGCGTTTATTATTATATTTATTACCGTAGCGCCTTGGTTCTTCCCATTTACCTACGAAGATACCGATTGGAATATGATGAGCGCCGCACCAACAATGGAAGGCTATCACTTCCTCGGTACCGATGCTTCAGGTCGAGACTTGTTGGTACGTACTGCTATTGGTGGACGTATTTCCTTATTGGTCGGTATTGCGGGTGCTTTCATTTCCGTCACTATCGGCACAATTTATGGGGCGATTTCCGGCTATATAGGTGGTAAAACAGATATGTTGATGATGCGCTTTTTAGAGATTCTCAGCTCATTTCCATTTATGTTTTTCGTGATTTTGTTGGTGACGCTTTTTGGCCAAAACATTTTCTTAATTTTTATCGCAATCGGGGCCATTGCTTGGCTTGGTCTTGCACGTATTGTACGCGGACAAACCCTCAGCCTAAAAAATAAAGAATTCGTCGAAGCCGCCATCGTTTGTGGCGTACCTCGTCGCCAAATCATTTTGAAACACATTATTCCGAATGTATTGGGCTTAGTGGCAGTTTACGCCTCGCTTGAAGTACCGGGGCTCATTCTATTTGAATCATTCTTAAGCTTCTTAGGATTAGGTACACAAGAGCCGATGAGTAGTTGGGGCGCACTCTTAAGTGATGGTGCTGCGCAAATGGAAGTCTCGCCTTGGTTATTAATTTTCCCGGCATTTTTCCTTTGCCTTACCCTATTTTGTTTTAACTTTATCGGTGACGGGTTGCGTGATGCACTCGATCCGAAAGATAGATAGGAGCGAATAATGAATCCTTTATTAGATGTAAAAAATCTCTACGTTCGCTTCAAAACACCAGATGGCGTCGTCACAGCAGTGAATGACTTAAACTTCACGCTGAATGCAGGAAGCACGCTGGGTATTGTAGGCGAAAGTGGCTCAGGCAAGTCACAAACGGCCTTTGCTTTAATGGGTTTATTGGCAGCCAACGGAGAAGTGGAAGGTTCAGCCATTTTTGAAGGGAAAGAATTAGTTAATTTACCGAATGCTGAATTGAATAAAATCCGCGCCGAGCAAATTTCCATGATTTTCCAAGATCCCATGACGTCACTCAACCCATACATGAAAATCGGTGAACAACTCATGGAAGTGCTGCAATTGCACAAAGGTTATGATAAACAAACTGCCTTTGCTGAATCCGTGAAAATGTTAGATGCAGTTAAAATGCCAGAAGCTAAAAAACGTATGGGCATGTATCCGCATGAATTTTCGGGTGGTATGCGTCAACGGGTGATGATTGCGATGGCCTTATTATGCCGTCCCAAACTACTCATTGCTGATGAACCAACCACTGCTTTGGATGTAACGGTTCAAGCGCAAATCATGACTTTATTAAATGAGCTAAAACGTGAATTTAATACTGCGATTATTATGATTACCCATGATCTTGGTGTAGTGGCAGGTATCTGCGATCAAGTTATGGTGATGTATGCTGGACGAACCATGGAATACGGCACAGCGGAACAAATTTTCTATCATCCAACCCATCCTTATTCCATTGGCTTAATGGATGCAATTCCTCGCTTAGACGGCAATGAAGAACACTTGGTAACCATTCCAGGCAATCCACCGAATCTGTTGCATTTGCCAAAAGGTTGCCCATTCTCACCACGTTGCCAATTTGCAACCGAACAATGCCAAACTGCGCCCAAACTGACTACATTTAATCACGGTCAATTACGCAATTGTTGGTTACCCGCGGAGAAATTTAACCTATGACAGTCTCAAATAACAAAGAATTACTCCTTGAAGTCAATCACTTAGGCGTCAGTTTTAAAATTAAAAATGAGAAATCCCTTTTCTTCGCCAAACCGCAAACCTTAAAAGCGGTGAAGGATGTCTCTTTTAAACTTTACGCAGGTGAAACTCTCGGTGTGGTGGGTGAGTCCGGTTGCGGTAAATCCACACTTGCACGCGCTATTATCGGTTTAGTCGAAGCGAGCGAAGGGGAAATCTTGTGGCTTGGTAAAAATTTACGAAAACAATCAGCCAAACAATGGAAAGAAACGCGTAAAGATATCCAAATGATTTTCCAAGATCCGCTGGCCTCTCTCAATCCGCGAATGAATATTGGTGAAATCATTGCTGAGCCATTAAAAATCTACCAACCGCACTTAAGTGCCGCTGAAGTGAAAGAAAAAGTACAAGCAATGATGTTGAAAGTTGGGCTTTTACCAAACTTGATTAACCGCTATCCGCATGAGTTTTCTGGTGGCCAATGTCAGCGTATCGGTATTGCTCGTGCGTTAATCATTGAGCCGAAAATGATCATTTGTGATGAGCCGGTTTCTGCATTGGATGTATCGATTCAAGCTCAAGTGGTAAATTTATTAAAATCCCTACAAAAAGAAATGGGGCTTTCCTTAATTTTTATCGCCCATGACTTAGCGGTGGTAAAACACATTTCTGACCGCGTATTAGTCATGTATTTAGGCAATGCCATGGAATTAGGCAGTGATGAGGAGGTATATAACAATACCAAACATCCTTATACCAAAGCCTTAATGTCTGCAGTTCCGATTCCCGATCCAAAATTGGAACGCAATAAATCCATCGAATTGCTTGAAGGTGATTTGCCTTCGCCAATTAATCCGCCGTCTGGTTGCGTGTTCCGTACCCGCTGCCTGAAAGCTGATGAAAATTGTGCGAAACAAAAACCACCTTTCACCAGCCAAAACAACAGCCATTTTGTGGCTTGTTTAAAAGTCTTATAAAACAAAAAGTGCGGTTAAAATTGATCTGCACCCCAAAAGTTGGACTCAACAAACCAACAATTGAGGTGCAGATTTTTTATGGGTAAACACTACACAATCGAATTTAAATTACAAATTCTACAACATATGAGAATTTTGGATAAAACGAGATTTATTTTGATATTCTTGTGGAATACCTAATTAAAAATGTTTAAATCATACAAAGTCCGCATTCTCTCATCATTTCAGCAATTTTTCTATTTGTGATATGCTAGGATCAATTGATGAAAGGAACTATTATGTCTGAAATTAAACTGAATTATCATAAAACGCATTTTCTTACGAGCGCCCCCAATATTCGTTCTATCCCAGAAGATACAGGAATTGAAATTGCTTTTGCGGGACGCTCAAATGCTGGAAAATCAACCGCACTTAATGCATTAACCAATCAAAAAAGCTTAGCTCGAACTTCTAAAACACCTGGTCGTACACAGCTCATCAACCTTTTTGAGGTGGAGCCGAATTGTAAACTAGTGGATTTACCCGGCTATGGTTATGCTGCTGTTCCTGAAAAAATGAAAATCGAATGGCAAAAATCCCTCGGGGAATATTTGCAAAAACGCGAATGTTTAGGCGGGCTTGTTGTTTTAATGGATATTCGCCATCCTTTAAAAGATCTCGACCAACAAATGATCGAATGGGCTGTTTCTGCTGATTTACCGGTTATGTTACTTTTAACTAAAGCAGATAAGCTCAGTCAAAGTGCGCGTAGCAAACAGGTCAAAATGGTACGTGAAGCTATTTTACCCTTCCAAGGTGATATTCAAGTTGAGGCTTTTTCTGCACAAAACAAAATTGGTATTGATAAATTAGCAACTAAGTTAGATAGTTGGTTTGCGCCACTTTTCGTGTAGTTTTTTATCAAGAAAAAGTCATTTCTGCGATCAAGATCGCAAAAAAAGCACAGAATGCATGATTTCATTCTGTGCTTTTTTTATAGTGCGAAAATCTAATTATTTTTGACTGCACTTTAAGGAATCTGAATGTCTCTTGCCATTGTTTATAGCCGTGCCTCAATGGGGGTACAAGCCCCCCTTGTCACCATTGAGGTGCACTTAAGTAACGGAAAGCCTGGATTTACCTTAGTTGGCCTACCTGAAAAAACAGTAAAAGAAGCGCAAGATCGTGTCAGAAGTGCATTAATAAATGCCCAGTTCAAATATCCGGCCAAACGCATCACCGTTAACCTTGCACCAGCCGATTTACCCAAAGAAGGGGGACGATTTGATTTACCTATTGCAATCGGTATTTTAGCCGCATCAGATCAACTTGATGGCAGCCGTTTAAAACAGTTTGAATTCGTAGGTGAGCTCGCATTAACAGGTGAATTACGTGGTGTACACGGTGTCATTCCTGCCATTTTAGCGGCACAAAAAGCGAAACGCGCCCCCATTATCGCTTATCAAAATGCTAATGAAGCTTCGCTTGTTTCAGAACAAGAGACTTATTTTGCTAAAAACCTGTTAGACGTCGTACAATTCTTAAATAATCAAGAAAAATTACCTTTAGCCTCATTACTCGCACAAGAAAGTGCGGTCGGATTTTCAGCTAAAAATCACTTAGATTTGACCGATATTATTGGTCAACAACATGCTAAACGAGCACTAACGATAGCGGCAGCAGGTCAGCACAACCTACTCTTTTTAGGGCCACCAGGGACGGGTAAAACCATGTTGGCAAGCCGTCTTACTGCATTGCTACCTGAAATGACCGATTTAGAAGCCATTGAAACCGCTTCGGTTACGAGCTTAGTACAAAATGAATTAAATTTTCATAACTGGAAACAACGTCCGTTTCGAGCGCCACATCATAGTGCCTCATTACCGGCCTTAGTAGGTGGGGGATGTTAAAGTTACAAATAATTGGCAAACGATACAAATAATTGTCACATAGCTACCACATCATTTATAATCTACATATCTCTTGAAATAATAGAAAGGATGTGGATTATGTCTTTCGTAGATGAACTTATTGGAAAAGAATTCACTTATGAATCCTATGATAGTTTCTGTCCTGATTTTTCAGTATTCTTTAATAAAATGAAATATCTAGAAAACCATGCTGAATTAAACCCACGCCCACCAATTAAAGGTAGTAGTTGGTATTTTCCTTCTTATGAATATATCGTTGTTTGGTACGATAGTAGCTTGATTTTTCAAAGAAAAAACACTCAATCACACATTAAAGTTAAGTTGGTAAACCTAAAGAATCCTACCTATAAAAAGGAAGGTGTCACTTATTTAAGCATTCTGTATATTTCTGTACCTATTAATATTCTTCATTACTTCTTTATTGGTAGTGTTTGGAAAGATGGTAAGGCAATAAAACAGATAAAACTCAAAGAATATCTTGTTACAGCTAATCAAGCATTTGAAGGAAACAGAGATAACGTAAATTATCAACCTTTCTATGATAAAGAAAACCATAAATACAACGAGCCATTCTCACCAAATTTATACACTATTGAATCAGACTGTAACAACTATAAGTATGATAAAAATCAACTAATCAAAATTCAGCAAGATGGTATAGATTTCATTATTCATCCATTACATCTTTTCTGTGCTCATTATGGAATGTCAGCAGATATTAAGAGAATTTTAACAACCTACGATTGGAATGAAGTCAAAAAACGGTTTTATTTAGATATAAATGAGCCATCTTTATATCATGAAAAACACGTTGTTGTATCAAAGTATTTTGTGAAGAAAGATGCAATTTTCCTTTACCATCTCAAATATGATAAAGCAGTAACACTAGAACGAACAAAAACGCTTAATAATGAAATTAAGATTTCAGATGAGAATCCAAAGCCGATAAAAGTTCAATTTTGGCACGACCAAAAAGTGCAACTAAAAATTCGTGGTATTGAGTTAAATGGAGTTATTTTATGTGCAGAAATTGTAGGTATAAATCAACCTATCGGCGATGATATTACTCTTGTATTACATCGCAATAAAAAGGAAGAAGAAAAAAATATCCAATCAAACGGAAATGAAAAACCTGCCATCAAAAAGTATAAACGAGAAGTAAATACAGAATATCTCAGCACAAAAATTACAGATAGCGAGCCTAATAATAGAACATCTCAAAGTATCAGAAAAAAATTTGAAGAACTAGGGCAAAAAAGAATCATGAATACGGTTCATGTTCAACACCAAAATAACAATTTACATCAAACTAAAGGAATACAACCCAAAGAGGCTGATGAGCTTGGATTCGGAGACCATTATGGTGCAGAAGGTAATATAGGCTTAGCGGCTTGTTTCCTAGATGATACAAGTGAAAATAAAGATATAAAGCTATTTCGACTTTGGGATATGGCAAAAGACTTTGTTTTAAAGAATGGCGGACAGGTCCACTGGTTCACTCCCAAATTAGGATTCAGAGATGACAATGATTTGGTGTTCATATCATTAGATCAAGATAATTCTATTGCCTACCCTGAAATCGCATTGGTAATTCGTATCATCCTAGACGATGAAAAATTCTACATTATAGATTTTTCTCAAAAATCACATGACATTTCAATGAGCGGTATTGCTTATAAAGAAAGCGACGATGAAGACTTCATTTCATTAGATAACACTCAAAGCAGTAAATTAATGGAAATAATTTGTGAAGTGATACTTTCAGAGCAACTACCTACTGAGTATATTTCACAACAGAACGAGAAAGAAATGAAGATTTCAACATTCAAACATCCAACAGCAGAAAGTAGTAATTGGGTATATAACGCTATAAGTAAATTAACACTCCAAAATTTAAATAAATAATAAAGGACCATTTTACAGTAGAGCAGATCATAACCCAATTAATAGTGAATCTAGCAAATATTAACCCTAATAAATGAGCGATAATATGAATTTTGAAAATTTACAAGTAAAAAAGTTATTTCACACTTTATTCATCAACCTGATTATGCAGGAAATTCCATCCCACCTATCATTAGTCAAGAGCTAATTAGTTTAGATACACTTGCAAAAAGCCTTTTAACTGAGCGACTGGTAAAAGTCTTAGGAAGTGATTCTAAATCTGTTGAAATGCAAATATCTGATACTCAAGCAGGTAGTTGCTTTGATTATATAAACAGGGCTTTAATAAATAATAGAAGTAATTTTATAGAGCAATCTCAAAACATCGCTAATAAGCTTGCAGCCATACAAAATTCTGATAGAAAATATCCAAGTGGATTACTTATTTTAATTTATGCTACTGTAACCGCTGATAATTTAGATTGTATAATTGTGATAAAGGCAGAAGAGCAAAGTGCATTTCAAAAAATAATAGATGAAAACACGCAGTCTATTTCTTTAAACTTACTTAATGATTTATTCTTAACTCCTCAAAGTAAGCTCTATAAAGTTGGTGTTTTTATTGGGAATAATATAGAAAATAAAGATATTAGTTTATCGGAAAGAGTAAAATATTACAATGCCTTTTTATATGATTCAAATTTCACTAGAGATTTAAAAAATGCAGCAAAGTATTTCTACTCACTATTTTTAGGATTATCAATCCCTGAAAATGATAAAATTATAACTCAAAAGTTTTATGAAGAAACTCGGAAATTTATTAATAATATGCAAATTCCTTCAGAAAAAAAGATCGAGTTACAGAATGCACTCTATACAGAATTAAAAACCAATAAATCTTCAATTATTTCAACGGCAACCTTTGCAGAAAATTATCTAGATGGAAATGAGCAAGATAATTATTTATCAGTTATGTCTGATGCAAATATTCCAGATAGATCGTTCACAAAAGATATATCATTAATTGAAAATGTGCTAAAATTAAGACATTATCATTTTTCTAGTGGGGTAAAAATAATCTCACCAAGTGAAAGCGATCTAGTGAAAATAATTTCTACTGATGAAGAAATCTCGCTAATTGACAGAACACAATCAACGATTATTCGTATTAAAGGCACTTTATCTGAGCAATGATAAGAGAAGAATTTATAGCTAAATATGAACAAGACAAACCCATGTTAGAAGCATGGGCGCAGTTTATTATTGCTGAAATTCGTAAACACTTACCAGAGGGATTTGAGCAACATTCTGTAAAAATCCCCGTATCATATCGTCTTAAAGACAACCAATCTATTCTTGAAAAAGTTTTTATTAGAAAAAGGGATAAATATAAAAATCCATACGAAGACGTTCAAGATAAAGTTGGATTAAGATGGGTAGTTTTGCTTACAGAACAATTAGAAACTTTTTGCAAAATTATTGAAAATAGTGAATATTGGTCTTTTTCTAAAGATCGAACATTAAATGATTGGGAAGAAAAACCTGAGGTTTTTAGCTATCAATCTATTCATTATGTTCTCATAGCTAAACAAAAATTAGTATATAAAAGTACAGAGATTCAAATTGGTACACCTTGTGAAGTTCAACTAAGAACGCTATTGCAACATACTTATTCTGAATTTGGGCATGATACAATTTATAAAGGAAATTTAAATAAACCACCTGAAGTTTTAAGATACCTAGCTAAAAGCATGGCACTACTTGAAACAACAGATGAACTTCTATGTAATGCTAAGGAAAAAATTGAGAAAATTAATTATAAAGATCCTAGTTATCCTCTTATAAAGAAATCTAATGAAATATTTAAATCGCATTTAAACTTTACAGAGAAGCAAATATTAGATAGTGAAAAAACGGCATACTTTATTTTAAATAAAATTCGAAGTATCATTGATGACAATAAAAACTTATCAGAAGAAGATTTTAATATTTTTCTTGAATCAAAAAAATTTATTCTTGAACAAATCAAGGATAAACAATCGCATTTTATTGAATTTTCTCAACCTATCATCCTATTAATTTATTTCCTTGTTTATAAAAATCGAAGAAGAAAAGATTGGCATCCATTCTCGGGTAATATAATGGATAAAATTTATACTGATTTAGGGTACTCTTATGAACAAGATTAAATTCTTCGCCATTATGTCGCAAATGAACAAGTACTAACCACTTAAAATTACTAAAATCCTCGTAATGCATTTTCTGATTGCGGGGATTTTTTATGGCTCTAAGTTTACTAATAAACTAGGAGTAATTAAAGGGATAGTAAAAATTGATGAAATAAATTTAATGATATTATTTCCGCAAGTAAGAGAGTTTATTTGGGATTCAACCAAGTCAGAGAATGACCATATAGATAAACAGATAATAAAAGCAGTATTCCGAGATTTTCTTGAAGATGTTATAGAAAGATTATAGATAAAATAAGAGCTTCTGATTTAAAATACAGGTATGAAAAATCAGAAGCTCTTATAGTTTATAGTTATTTTCTGAAATTTGATAAGCTATCTAAAAAGACTAATAGCCCACGTCTTTCATCCGCACTTAGTTGATCCATGTGATAAGTTAAACGTTCTCTCACTTCATCTTCGCCAACAGGTATAAATTTTCTTGTATGCGTTGTCTTACCATCTTCCGCTAAACAATCAATAAAGAACCAACCAATAGATGTATCAAGTGCAGTTGCAATTTCAACTAAATGGGAAACATTAATTTTGTTATCCCCACGCTCATAGCGAGAAAGTTGTTGTTGAGCAATACCAATTTGTTCCGAAAGTGCTGATGCAGTAAGCCCCAATTCTTTTCTACGTTGCTGAATACGTTTACCAATAAATCTATCTACATCTGTAACGGATAACTTTGACATCGATCTAAATTCCTTACTTATCTTTTATTGATATTTTCGGGATTATTTACTAGTAAAAGAACATCTGATATAGTACATATAACCTAAATTACCTAATAACGGTGTATTTAGAATGTAAACATAAATTAAAACATCACAAAGGGTTATCACAATGAAGAAGCTACTTCTCTTACTCGGAATAGTTGTATTTTCAGCTAACGCCACAGCCACATCCACACTTGATCAAGCCAAATTAAATACGGTTGCAAAGGTTTATCAAACAGGAAATTTGTATAAATACGCCACTCCTGATTTTCAGAAATTGTTAGCTAAAAAGGCAAAATACGATAAATCCACGCCTTGTGATGATTGTGTAGGACACGAATCTTGGATTGATGGTCCATCTGCACAAGATGTTCCTGATTCAATTAACCCTAAATTCAAATTAGTTAAAGATAAGGTATATGCCACGTTCTTATTTTTTGATGAGAAAGTGACCATTAAATTTAGCCTAGATTGTAATAAGAATAATCAATGTTTGGTTTCTGACTTTATTACAGCAGAAGGCGATAGTTATAAGAAATCAATAATGAAATATATCAGATAGGGAAATTAAGATATGAAAAAAGTCTTTATTGCAACAACACTTGCTTTATCACTGACATCTTGTGAGGAATTAGCTTCATTTGCAAATGCATTACAACCTAGCAATACAATGCCTTCTTATGAGTTTTATGAGAAATTTAGCGAAATGAATAACGCTAAAGTAGTATTGACGATTTTAGAGAAACACCTAACAACGATATCGATAGATGGGCAAAATGAACAAGTATTTTTATTTTCACCTAGTTTAGTGAATCAATCTACATTTGGTTGGTTTACCCCAAATGATGATTATTCCTTCAATAATAGAGTAAGCTATTTACAAGAAACGAAGAACAATAAAATTGAATATATTAGCTTTGGATTCAGCCACGTTCTAAGTTTATCTAAATCAAATTTTTATCAGATATTCAATCTTAATCCAAATGATGTTTCGATAAGTCAATTAAAACAACATTGTTCTGCTTATCGAAGAATTGTTCCACTTTACAAACTTTCTATTAAGAATGGGAAATCACTCTATTTAGCTGAAGATATGGGAAGTGGTTCTGCTAATTCTTCAACAAATTTGATTATGTTTAACAGCAAGCCAGCTTGCAAGCGTTTAGGTTTTGATAAAACAGTCAAAGAATATGGTAATGAAAACTTTGAACAATAGAGTTTATCTATTTTAGTTTAATCCCAAAAATCAATCATCTTATTACAGAAGGAAACCATTATGAAAGAGTTGATCTATTTCTATCTTATTGTCGGTTGCTACATTGCACATCGTAGAACATCTCATCTTGATGCTAATTCAACTGAATTTCTAAAAACATACCTGAAAATAGTATGTACATATCCTAAAGAGTTATTTAGCAAAATATCTAGTTTAAAGAAAAAAGAGTCTGAAAATCCTGAAAAACAACAAGGAGAATAAAATGGCTTTTTCTAAGTTTAGAAAATATATTTTTCCAGTGATTGCTACTGCATTTAGTATAGATGTTTTAGTGCCTAGTATATCGCCTTTACAACTAGTACCTACCTTTCAAAAGGAAATTGAGTGCGATGATTATGTTGTTGAAGAAACAGTCCGCAGATTCATTAACGAAGGAATTCGAGCTCAAAATGTTCAAGCAAATAAACTCGCTCAATTTTTTGTAGGGCACGCTACGCAAGGGTTAGACCGCTCTAATCCACTCTGGGATATGTTTGGTCGAGCAATGGAAGGTGCAGGAAGTATTGCTGAAGGTACAACAAGAATGCAGAATTATATTGCATTTTCTTCTTTTGAATCTAAAGAAATATCTGATAACAACGGTGTGAAGAAGTGTAGAATTATGGCTAATTCTATTGGTAACAGATTATCAGGTAGTGCAGACTATACTACACATAACTATATTGTGAGCATTAATGGTAATCAGGTTAGCGTTGATTAACTTGTTATATATCCATTTTTTAGAATCACAGTTCATAAGCAACTCAGCAATGGGTTGCTTTATTTTTTAATTTAATATTTAAAATAAAGTTGTTTAATTGAAGTATTTTAAATTCAATGAGTATTTGATTATAAATTATAAATAGCATAAAATTAACGACATGAATTTCGTCATCTTGAGTAAAAATATGAAAGTAGTTTATCAGCATATTTATTCGGTAATGATATTTGCCTGCCTTCCTAATTCTCTTTTTGCTAATCAAACTGAAAACTTCTCTCGCTTAAATCAAATTGATGCTACGCAGCAACAACGACAGCAACACATTCAACAAGCACAAGATAAAATATTGCAACCTCAATCTGATGTACGTTTAGATACCACCAATAAGGAAAGGTTGACATTATCAAACCACGAAATGCCTTGTTACCCCATCCATCGTATTAGTATCATCGATTACTCCACTACGCCCACTTCCTCTAAAAGCCAATTCCAATGGGCATTTGAACAAGCCGCCCGAGATTTAAAACTAACCTTGCCGCACTGTTTTGGTGGGGAAGGTTTAGGTATTTTAATGAAGCAAATTCAAAATCGAATTATTGAAAAAGGTTATGTGACAACCCGTGTGGTAACTCCTGAGCAGGATTTACGTGGTGGGCAGTTACATTTAACGGTTATCCCTGGGCGGATTGGCAATACCATTGTAGCTGATAGCGGTGTAGTACCTCGTTTTACGCGTTTACATGCGTTAACGGGGTTTACTTTTTCTAAAGGCGACTTGTTAAATGTGCGTGATATTGAGCAGTCTTTGGAAAACTTGAAACGCATTCCGAGCGCAGAGGCGAACATTGAGATCTTACCGAGTGAAAGCGAACAAGCACAGCTTGGCGAGAGCGATTTAAAAATCAGTTATGCACAAGCTTTTCCTTTTCGGCTGAATATTGGTTTAGATGATGCCGGTTCAACCTCTACGGGGAAATTTCAAGCCAGCGGAACGTTGTCGTTTGATAATATGTTCTCGGCAAATGACCTATTTTATACGGCTTTCACGCATAGTTTAAAAACGCATAATGATGATAAAGGCAACCGTGCCAGCAAAAATCTAACCTTCTATTATTCAATTCCTTTTGGTTATTGGACACTTTCTGCTTCACAAACTTATAGCCGTTATCATCAAGAAGTCTTCGGAGCCTTTGACAATAACTACCTGTATGCCGGTGAGAGCAATACCACCAAAGCAACACTTTCTTATCTACTCTATCGAGATAGCAAACGCAAAACGTCCATTTCGGGAAGTTTTTGGTCTCGTCAATCACATAACTATGTTGATGGGGCGGAAGTTGAAGTTCAACAACGCAGAATGGCAGGTTGGGAAGCCGGGCTTTCACATAAAGAATATTTGGGCAGTGCCACACTTGAATTATCAGCGAATTATAAACGAGGAACAGGCGCAAGAGGTGCTTTATCTGCACCGGAAGAGCTTTGGGGCGAAGGGACATCTCGTCCACAAATCATCTCGGCTTCAATCGATTTTACCCAACCATTTATGTTAGGCGAACAACCTTGGCAATATCAAACCGGTTGGAATGCACAATGGAACAAAACACCATTGATTGCCCAAGACCGTTTTAGCATTGGTGGGCGTTATACGGTGCGAGGATTTGATGGCGAATTAACGCTTTCTGGTGAGCGGGGCTGGTTATGGCGGAATGAATTGGCTTGGAATGTGAATGGCAAAGGGCAACAGCTTTATTTTGCTTTAGATGGTGGACGAGTGATGGGCTGGGCAACCGAATCGCAATTAGGTCATCATTTAATGGGAATGGCGATGGGCATTAAAGGTGGCTGGCAAGGCTTTTATTACGATGTTTTTGTCGGTAAGCCAATCAGCAAACCACAAGGTTTTAAAACCTCTAACGCCGTAGCAGGCTTTAATGTGGGTTATAGTTTCTAATAAAAAATGACATCACTTTGCTCCCTCCGTTTACGGAGGGAGCAAGGTTTTTGTGGGGTAATGTGGATTTACATCCACCCTACATGATTTTGAATAAAAAATTTTGAAATAAGGATTAAAAAATGAATAAAAAATGTTTCCGTGTGATTTTCAGCAAAACGCTTCAGCGTTTGGTGGTAACCTCTGAATTAGCAAAATCAGAAGGTAAATCTACGGAGTCGTCCGCTTTTGGCTTATCGCACATTTTTGCCCAAATCCGACCGCTTACCTTTAGCCTTTATTGTGCATTAGGCTTTGTAGCATTCTCTAATTCGGCATTAGCCAATCTGATTATTCAAGCCGATAAATCCGCCCCGAAAAATCAACAACCGATAGTACTACAAACAGCGAACGGTTTACCGCAAGTCAATATTCAAACCCCGAACGACAAAGGGCTTTCACATAATAAATATGCCAAATTTGATGTTGATACCAAGGGGGCGATTTTGAACAACAGCCGCACCAATGTGCAAACACAGCAAGGCGGTTTGATTACGGGCAATCCTTATTTGGCGAGAGGGGAAGCCAAGGTCATTTTAAATGAAGTCAATTCCTCCGACCCCTCAGTGTTAAAAGGCTATGTGGAAGTAGCAGGCAAAAAGGCGGATGTGATTATTGCCAATCCGTCCGGTATTCATTGCGAAGGGTGTGGGATTATCAACTCTAACCGTGCGACGCTCACAACCGGTAAACCACAGATTAAAAACGGCAACTTAGAAAGCTTTGTGGTGGAAAAGGGTAAGGTCAAAGTATCGGGCAAGGGGTTGGATAACAGCCGAGTAGATTACACCGAGATTATTGCTCGAGAAACGCAAGTCAATGCCGGTGTTTGGTCTAAAAAAGAAGCTAAAGTGATTACCGGTAAGAATACGGTCAAGCGGTTGGAAACTTCGACAGATTTACAAATTATTCACAACAATCAACCGCTTGCGGATGAACCACGCCCACAGGTGGCGGTGGATGTTGGCGAGTTGGGTGGCATGTACTCGGGCAAAATTCATCTTATCGGCACGGAAAAAGGCGTGGGCGTGCACAATGCCGGACATATTGGGGCGAGTGCGGAAACTCTCAAAATTGACAGCGAAGGTCGCATTGTCAATACCGGAACTTTAAACGCCAATCACGCCGTTCAACTAGCAGGCACAAAAGGCATTGAAAACCGAGGTAAAATCGAAAACCGCCAAGGCGACATGACCTTTAACACGGCAGCCGATATTCAACAAGATGGCTCTGTAGTCGCACGTGGCGGTCAAATTCATCAAACGGCAAACCAAGCCATTCACCAGCAAGGTGAAACGGTGGCAAAAGGGCGTATTACCTACAAGGCACCCAAGGTTACCGCTTCAACGTCTTCCTTAATTGCCGCCGGTGTAGAGATTCAAGACACTCCAAACGGCGAAACCCGTACCCTTGAAAAAGCAAGTGCCCAAGGGCAATCGATTGTAGTAAACACGACCGGAAAAAGTACGCTGCAAGGCAAGGTGTTGGCGTCGAATGTCCAAGTCAATGCTGCTGAGGCGAACTTTGATAACAGCCAAATCCACGCCTATGCGCTGAATGTGCAAGCAAAAGCGGGCAACATTCAAGCGGATAATGCCGTGCTGATGGCAGAAAAAACGCTCAATCTCACTACGCCAGCCCAACTCCAAACGCAAAACAGCGTGCTGAAGGCGGAAACACTGACGACCCAACAACGCTCACTGAATACCAACGGTGCCATTTGGGAGCAAACCGGCAGCAGCGAATTAAAGCTCAATGTTGCCGATAAACTGCAAAATCGTGGCGGTACTTTTAAAACCCAAGGGGATTTAACGGTTAATGCACAGGGAATGGATAACCAACAAGGGCGTTTGTTGGCGAAAGGCAAGCTGACGGTTAATGTTGCTCAAGGTAAGGTTGATGCTACGCAAGGCATGTTGGTGGCGGAGAAAGACGTTGTGATTAAGTCGGGCGAATGGCTTAATGACGGCGGTTTAATTCAGTCTCATCAAAATGTGACGATAAATACCCATGGGCAAACACTTTCGAATCAACAAACGCTCACGGCAACACAAGACAAAGGCATTGTGGCATTGGGGCAATTAAATATTCAGTCGTCCAATTTTTCCAACCAACAAGGGCGAGTGGTTAGCGGTGGCAATCAACAGCTTACTGCCACGAACGTCAATAACGACCAAGGTTTGGTTTATACCCAACAAAACCTCGCCTTAAACGCACAAAACCTGACGAACCACCACGGCACGCTCAATGCCACCCAACAGGCAACCTTGGCACTGACCGGAAATTTAAGCCAAACGGCAGGCATGGTTGAGGCGGAGCGTATCACGCTTTCGGCTCAAAATCTGCACAGCCGTGAGCATAGCCGTATTGTGGCAAATCAAACGGATTTAACGCTGGCGAATCAGTTAGATAACAGCAACAGCTTGATTCAAGCGAAAACGGCGGCTTTAACGATTTCAAGCCAAGCATTAAATAATACAAAAGGGGACATTCAGAGTTTACAAGGTCGTGCTGATATCAATACCCATCAACAAACGCTTGATAATACCGCCGGTAAAATTCGCTCAAAATCTACGCTGACGTTAAATAGCGGAAAATTAGATAACACCCAAGGTGCAATTCATAGCGAAAGTGATATTTGGCTTGATACCCATCATCAAACATTAACCAACCAGAATACCCTTTCATCAGAACAAGGGATTGTGGCATTGGGTAAATTGACGCTAAAAAGCGCAGATTTGGTTAATCAACAAGGTTATATTGCAAGCCGAGAAGCACAAACGCTAGAGGCTAACGCAGTTGATAACACGCAAGGTTTAATCAAAGCAAATCAGGCATTGACGTTTGTTGCACAGTCGGTTGAAAACAAGGAAGGGATTATTTCAGGGAAGACGGTTGCTAATATTTCTGTCGCTGATCATTTTTCACAAACAGCAGGGCAGCTTGGGGCGGATACACTGTGGTTAAATGCAGCGCGTTTAACGAGCGAAGAGGGCAGTTTGATCTCGGCAACGAAGGCAGATATTCAAGTCTCAGGGCCGTTCAGTCATCAACAAAGCCGTTTAAATACGGTTGGGGATCTCACTGTTCAAAGCCAGGGCTTAAACAATCTACTTGGGGTTATCAATAGCGTTGGAGGGAATATCACTATTCAGACCCAACAACAGCAGTTGAATAACACTCAAGGTCAAATCACGGCGAAAGGTAAACTGACGGTCAATTCAGGCGAATTGCAGAATCAGGCAGGTTTGCTTTATGGCGAACAAGAGATCACGATTAACACGCATGGAAAAACGTTAAACAACCAACAAACCCAAGGTCAAAATCAGGGAATTTTAACGCCAGGTAATTTAACGATAAATTCAGGGAAATTAGAGAATACCCAAGGCGTGATTTCAGCTAAATCTGTGCAATTGAATAGCACGGCATTAACCAATCGCTTAGGGCGCTTACAAAGTAATGAAGATTTATCGCTGACGACTCAACATCTTGAGAACAGCCAAGGGATCATTTCAGGTGCAAAAAAGGTGACCTTAACGGTTGCAGAGAGCTTACAACAAACGGCAGGTCAAATTGGTGCAGGCGAATTAACCCTTAATGCCGGCTCACTCCAATCAACAGAAAAAAGTGTGATCGCGGCAGATAATGCCACCTTAACGGTTCAGCAGGCATTAACTAATACAGACAGTGAAATCTCTGCGACTCATCATCTTGCGATAACAAGCCAAGCACTAGATAACCAACGAGGTTTGTTGCTTGCCGAGCAAGGCAATTTAACGCTTAACAGCCAACAACAGCAGATCAATAATCAGTACGGTAAAGTGGTTGCCAACCAACAACTACAAGTTGAAAGTGGCGCATTAAATAACCAAAACGGCTTGGTGCAAGGGAAAACCGGTGTCAGTTTAAATACGCACCAGCAATCGTTGGATAACACCTTAGGCAAAATTATCAGCCAGCAAGCCTTAACGATTGCCGCCGGTGAGTTAAATAATCAGCAAGGTCATATTCAATCTACGCAACAAGCCGACATTCATTTGGGGCGTGCGACATTGCATAACGCATTGGGTGTGATGAAGTCTGAAGCGGATTTACGTTTAAATGCCGGTATCGTGCGTAACCATCAAGGTGTGGTGGATGCAAAAAATCTGCAAGCGGATCTCATTACTCTTGAACAAGAAGGGGGCGTGATTCAAGCGAATCAATCGCTCAATTTAACGGCAAGCGGTCCAATTTCTTCTACCAATCGCAGCTTAATACAGGGCGAAAATCTGCACATTACAGTTGCCGGTCAGCTTGATAATCAGCAAAGTGAAATCATTGCTAAAAACCATGCAACGCTTAACAGCGGACAGCTCAATAACAATGATGCAGCGATTGTGGCAGAGCAAGGCAATCTTGAGATTACCACCCACCAACAAGCCTTAACAAACCAGCAAGGTAAGTTAAGTGCCGGGGCGAATTTGACGCTTGAAAGTGGCGATTTAGACAACACTGCCGGTTTAATTCAAAGTCGCCAAAATATGACGATTCATACGCATCAAGGCAATTTGAATAACCAACAAACGCAAGTCTCTGCACAAAATAAAGGCATTATTGCGCTAGGCGAGTTAGCTTTAACAACACAAAATTTCCTGAACCAACAAGGTTATTTATTAAGCCAACAGGCACAAACCTTGAACACACGCAACCTTGAAAATGACTCGGGGGTATTGGCTTCGCTGGGCGGACAAAAGGTCTCGGCACGTGAAAATATCACTAATCGCCAAGGCAGAATCAGTGGTGAGTCAGCCGCTCTTACTGCCCAAGCCATTGATAACCAATCTGGATTATTGCAAGGGAGCCAAGCTCTCACTGTCCAAGTGCAAGGCAATCTGAACAATGTGAAAGGACAAGTGAAATCCAAAGAAACGCTCAATATAAAAGCGAATGAAGTCAATAATCGTGAAGGGCAAGTGCGTGCAACGGAGGGGACGCTATCACTTTCTGGGTTATCAACACTAGATAATACACTTGGCAATATCACAGCCAAACAACAAGCCACTATTGAAGCGACTGCCTTAAACAATCAACAAGGTTTAGTGTACAACGAGCAAGGTTTACTCCATCTCAACCTGAAGCAAGCTCTTGATAATGCAAACGGCAGCGTGATCAGCAAAGATACATTTGTGCTCAAAAGTGATTCATTAAACAATCAACAAGGCACACTTTATGCCGAAAACCAAGGCAACATTCACGTCAATGGTTTATTGGATAACCGACAGCTGGGCAAAATCCACGGTTTGGGCGAAATGGCGATTCAAGCGAACCAAATTGATAACCGAGGTGGCGAAATCCGCACCCAACATAAACTGGTGCTGAATGCAACGGCGGATATCAACAACCAAAAAGTGAGTAACACCGGCTCATTTATTGAAAGTGGTAATGTCTTATCCATCCAGACCGCACAACTGAATAACAGCCAGACCAAAGCCACGAATGAAAAGATGACCCAAGGGATTTTAGCCTCAGCGCTAACGATTTCAGCGCAGGTGCTGGATAACCAACAAGGGAAAATCCATAGCCGTGTGCAAGGCGATTTACAGATACAATCGAACCTGAATAATCAGCAAGGCGAAATAACCGGCGGTGGCAATGTCGCGATTCAGGGTAAAGCACTGACGCTTAACAACCAAAACGGGCGTTTGCAAGCGGTGGATTCGCTTTCCCTTTTTGCAGATGAAGTGACGACCAACGGGCATATTGAAGGGCGAGATATTACGATTCGCCAGCAAAAAGATTTTGTGACGAATAACCACATCAATGCCGACCGAAGCTTATCCATTAGCACGGCAGGTAATCTGACCAATCAGCATAACTTATATGCCGATGAGCAAGTTACCTTAAATGCCAACCATATTACCAACCGTATTGATGGACGCATCAGTAGTGCTAACACGCACATTACTGCAAAAGGCGATTTAACCAATGAAGGGTTAATCAACAGCGTGAGTGCCGATGAAAATGCCCAAACCGTGATTAAGGTGGGTGGTCGTTTAACCAACACGGGCAAAGGACGCATTTATGGCGATAATATTGCCCTGCAAGCGGATAAGTTTGAAAACCGCGATAAAGATTACGGCAATGGCGAAATTCTCTCTGCGGTAGTGGCTGCACGTGGGCGTTTAGATATTGGCGCACGAGAAATTGAGAATAATACCGGCTATTACCTTTCGGATAACCAAGTAGGCGCAACGCTTTTCAGCGTGGGCGATATGAGCTTTGGTCGCATCTTAAATGAGCATCATCAAGCAGAAGGCAAAGCAGATGTGTTGCGTAATAACAGTAGTGTGATTGAGTCAGAAAGCCGTATTCGTTTTGGGGTGGATAAGGTTTATAACAATAATACACACTTTACAGTGGAGCATGTTGAAGAAGGTAAACCCAATAAGGATATTACGTTATTACAAGATAAAACAAAACCAATCAATGAGCACTATATCATTCCTAAAGATGGCTATGATAAATTACCTGCAACGTTCATCAACACCTTGAAAGAAGAGAAAGGCGCACTTTCTAATAGTCCGTTTATCCCTATGAAATATCTCAAATGGGTTGGTTGGAGCCGAGCAGGACAATTAGTTTACCAAAGTGATGGTACGAAACCTGTAGAATTAAAAGCAGGAGATAAGATTACACCTGATATGGTGCTTGCTGTTCGCAACCAAATGAACTGCGATGAATATGGTGGAGAGAAGGCAAAATGTAACTACGATCCAGCGGGTCAATATGGGATAGATAGTCCAATTTGGGCACATTTTAATGCAACAGCTCCAGCTGAGGCTGCACCATTATTTCCATTTGATAAATTAGAGGCTCAGCCTTGGTACAAAGAAGCCGATTGGTTCTCACTTGATGATAGCACAAAAGAATTTGATACCTTTAAAGTACAGGAAGATCCGGGTAGTGCGCCAAGCAAGCCTAGAAAACGTTTTTTTGAGAAAGAAGAGGCTTATCAGAAAAGAGTTGAGGAATATGAAAATCAACTTGCTGCATATACATTAGCAAAAGAAAAATGGGATTTCTATCGTACGCATATTGAACCTTATACGATATGGGAAAATAAATATAAGGAGGCTTTGACAAAAGTAGATGAGGGTATACAAAAACATAACCAAGATCGTATCGATAAACTCAAATTACCTTATTATCGTCGTTTTTGGGATATTAAATTAACCCATCATCGTGAAGATGAAAGTAAAGTCTTGACGACCGTTGCAGGGCAAATTATTGCCGGCGGAAATTTAGAAGCCAATAGTCAGTCTTTTGTGAATAATCGCAGTGTGGTGATTGCCGGTCAAGATATGTTGCTCGAAAATAAAATTAAAAATGAAGATGAAGAGGGCAGACATCGCATAACAGATACAGGTAAAAGTGAATACACTTACAGCCGTTGGCGTGGAGGATTTAGACGTTATCATCAGCGTAAATGGGACGGTGAAAATGATTACACCCGCATTATCGAAACACCATTTAATATGCAGGTGGTTAGAACAGAAAAAAATGTAAATTATGCTGACAACAAACAAACCGATGATTCACTCAAAAACAAAACGCTTCATCAACTTTCGTTAAGCAATGTGAGCGTACAGAATGACGCACTTTCTGCACAAGGGAACAAAACGCTGGGGGGATTAAACTCGCTCGGCTCGGCTTCGTTTACCTCACTGGGCGGAATGGCGCATCAGATGGATGTATTAGGTGCTTGGTCGGGCAATGGGGCGACTGTAGATGTTCAAACGCCGACAGGGAAGCAAGATGCCTTCCAAACCTTGCGTGATGAAGCCTTTAAGCCGACCACGGTGGCGAAGAACAATGCCAATACCTCAGCTCGCCCACTGGTACGCATTGCCCTGAACGAACAGCAAGAAGTGCGGAGTATTCAGCCGAATTTAGTGATTCCGCAGAATGTGTGGTATCGGGTTAATGCAAATCCGACCAACCGTGTACTTGTTGAAACCGACCCGGATTTTACTAATCAAAAACGTTGGTTAAGTTCGGATTATATGTTCAATGCTTTACGCTATGAGCCGAATGCGGTGCAAAAACGCTTAGGCGACGGTTTTTATGAGCAGCGTTTAGTGCGTGAGCAAATTAACCGTTTAACGGGCAGAAATTTTGTCGGGAATTATACGGATTTTGACAGCCAATATCGTGGCTTGATGGATGCGGGTATCACCTTTGCCCAAAAATTCAACTTACGCCCGGGGATTGCCCTTTCACCAAACCAAGTGGCACAGCTGACGGCAGATATTGTGTGGTTGGAGAGCGAGCAGGTTACTTTACCAAACGGCAAAGTGGAAAACGTGTTAGTGCCGAAAGTGTATGCCTTGGCGAAAAAAGGCGACATCACGGGCAATGGCACGTTGCTTTCGGGTAATAAAGTGATTCACAAAGGTGGCGAGTTTATTAATAGTGGCACCGTTGCCGGTCGTGAACTGGTGCAGTTTGACAGCGAGAGCATTCGCAACAGCGGCAACATCAGCGGTGGTGCGATTGTGGGCAAGGTAAGTGGCGATATGGAGAACGTGGGCGGCACAATAGAAGCCGACCGCGCGATATTGCTGAACGTTGCCGGCAACTTTAACCACACAAGCCAAACGCATACGACTTCCGTGAATGAACAAGGCTACCAACGCACCGACACCACCATTGGTCGTAAAGGCTTGTTACACGTCAAAGGCGAGAACGGTACGCTGCAAATCCAAGCGAACAACATCACTCTTGCCGGTGCAGACATCATCAATGACGGGCAAGGTCAAACCTATCTTTCTGCAAAAAACAACTTAAATCTGACCGCTTTATCGGTGGGCTTTGATGAGAAGATGGGCGGCGGCAACCACTATCGTAATGAAGCGGTACAAAGTGTTGAAGTCAGCCGTGTGCAAGGCAAGGGTGATGTGGTGCTAAGCGGTCAAAACATTTATAGCGAAGCGGCACAACTGGAAGCAAAACAACGTTTAGCCTTGTTAGCGGAAAATGATGTGGTGTTGGGAACGGCGAGTACCTCAAGTGATTATGCGGAATACCACCACACGAAAAGCGGTGGGGCATTCGGCAGTTCGAAGAAAACGACCTTAGATACCTATCAAGACAAAACCCAAGTCGGCACGACATTGGGCGGTGGCGAGATATTGGTTTCTGCCGGCAATGACCTAAAAGCCCAAAACCTTCAAGCGATTGCCGATAAGGATTTAAGCTTACAAGCGGTCAATAATGTCAGCATTTCTGCCGATACGAACTACTTTAAAGAAACCCATTTTGAGCAAAAATCAAAATCGGGTGTGTTCTCGGGTGGTGGCATTGGCATTACTTTTGGCAAAAAATCGGAAACCCACGAAAGCGAAGCGGAAGGCTGGCAACAAAGTCAAGCACGCAGTACGCTGGGCAGTGTGTCGGGCAATGTGAGTGTGAAAGCAGGCAATCACGCCCATCTTTCAGGCACAGATTTAATTGCTTCTAAAGAACTCGACAAAGCCATTACGATTGAAGGTAAATCAACTTACATTGGTGCAAGCCAAGATGAGTTAAGTTCAAAAGAACGCCACGAGTATAAACAGTCAGGCTTAACGGTATCTTTCAGTTCTGCAGTAACCGATGCGGCAATGGCAGTGCAAAGCAGCTTAAAACGTTCGGAGCAAGTCAAAGACGAAAGACTTGATAAATTGCTGAAAGTGAAAGCAGCGAACGAAGCCATTGAGATGGCAGAAAAAGCCGGCCAAGCGATTGACGCAATACAAAAAGCGGACAGTGTCAGCGAAGCGCTAGCCAATAGCGATGCGAAAGTCTCGGTGAGTGTGGGCGCAAGTAAATCCGTCTCCACCAGCCACACCCAACAAACTACCCATCAAGGTAGTGAGTTAAGTGCCGGCTCGGTTACAGTTCGTGCCACTGAGGGCGATAACACGATTGTTGGCTCAAAAATCAACGCCAAAGAAGCGACCTTGGAAGGCAACAACGTTACACTACTCGGCACCACCGACAGCCAAACCAACCGCAGCGACAACAAGAGCGGCAGTTGGAGCCTGGGCGTGTTTGTGGGCAAATCGGGCGGTTCGACCGGTTTAGGTATTGAAGGAGCCGCAAGCGTAGGCAAAGGGCATTCAAACAGCGACTCGCAGGTGCAAAACCACACCGAAATCAACGCCGACCGTTTAACAATTAAAGCAAACGAAACCACAGCCTTAAAAGGCGCGACGGCGAATATCAACCACTTAGCACTTGATACCAAAAATCTGCATATTGAAAGCGTGCAAGATATTGAAAAATATGACAGCAAGCAAACGCAAGGTGGTGTAAGTGCTTCAGTCGCTATTTATGGAAGTGGCTCGAGCGTATCGGCTCAAGGTAGCCGCACCAAAGCCAATGTGGATTATGCGCAGGTTACTCAACAATCTGGCTTTAATATTAAAGAAAGCTCGGCTATCAACGTAGCCGAAAACACCCACTTAAAAGGCGGCGTTATCAATGCGGAAGGAAAAAAAGAAAACCACCGCTTAACCACAGGCACGCTCACGACAGAAAACATTGAAAACCGTAGCGATATTAAAGTCAGCACCGTAACCGCAGGGGCAAGCACGGATATGTCGCAAATGGCAACGATGGCAATGGGTGCGGCATTAAGTGCTTTAGGTAACACAAACGAAAGTGAACGCAGCCAAACACAAGCCGCGATTAGCTCGAATATCAATGTACAAATTACCGACAGCGAAGCCCAAAAACAGAAAACGGGCAAAACTGCTGAAGAAACCTTGCAAAGCCTAAATCGAGATGTAGCAAATGCGAACCAAAAACTGGAGAAGCAAGACTTAACCAAAGCGAAAGAACGCCAAGAAATGGCACAAACCATTGGGCAGATTTCGGAAGACTGGTTGCAGTTTGCGGTGGGCGATAAGCTCAAAGAAGCCGATAAAAAACGCCAAGAAGCGGACGCTATCGAGAAAGACAACCCAACAAAATCCTCCGAGCTCAAAGCCCAAGCACAAGCGATTGAAGCGGAATACGGCTTAGGCAGCAACTTACAAATGGGTGTTCGAGCAGCCACCGCTGCTCTACAAGGCTTGGCAACAGGCAGCGTAAACCAAGCGGCAGTGGGCGCAGCTTCGCCATATCTGAACAAGCTGATTAAAGAGCAAACCGGCGATAATAAAGAAGCCAACTTAATTGCTCACGCCGTATTAGGTGCAGTAGAAGCGCATTTCACAGGCAACAACGCCGCAGCCGGTGCAGTGGGTGCATTAACCGCAGAGGCAGCAGCTCCCTTGATTATGCAAACGCTTTACGGCACGGAAAAACCGGAAAACCTAACCGACAGCCAAAAACAAAACGTGGCGAATTTAAGTCAAATCGCAGCTGGTTTAAGCGGTGGTTTAGTTGGCGACAGCACAGGCAGTTTTGTGGCTGGGGCGGAGATTGGGAAAAGAGCGGTGGAGAATAATGCTCTTTCCCTTAAAGATGTTTATCAATACCAAAAATCATTAAAAGCAGCTATTCAAAATGGTAAAAGTGTTGGGGAAGTTCATCAGAGATTTAAAGAATTAAGTGAAAAACAACGAGCTGAATTGCTTGCTAATTGTGATATTGAATGTAGAGCAACGGTACCGAATGAATTATTGGGTGCTGTTGGTTTTGCAGATGAATTATCAGGTATATTGCATAGCTGGTTGAATGGCTTACCGTTAGATGAGCAAACAAAATTCTATCAGTTAGTTGAAGAAGAAAATGCGAAAACGATTGAGGCATTAAAAGCTCAGCAAACTGATTTTGAAAAAGGCATAGAATTAGCCATGAATGCTGCGCATTTGTTTGCGAAAGAGGATATAAACAATACCTCCAATAAAAAAGCTATTTATAATCCAAAACAAACAAGAGCAAAAATTGAAGATAAATTTGGAGAGCATAATGTAAAATCGACCACGGTTGTTCAAAATGCACGTTCTACCGTTACAGAACGAACCTTAAAAACGGGAGAAAGTGTTCAGATTATTCAATCAGAAGGTGGCAAAGCAATTCAAGTTCATTCTAAACCTGATGAATTTGGTAATACAAAACTGCTCGCAAATATTCCGTATGATACGAGAGGTTTACCTGTTTTTGATGATGTGGCGACATTTACCACAAAAATTGAGAAGCCTAAAAATTATCAAAATTTATCTAGTAAAGTAAGGAGAGAGCTTGAAATGAAAAATGCAACTCTAGCATTAAAGCAAGAAATAGAGCAAGGTAAAGTCAATAAAAATCTATTTACTCAAAGGCAGCTAGAAGATATTTATTCAGGTAAAGCTCAAATTGATAAATATACATGGCATCATAATGCT
The DNA here is from genome assembly GCF_054332415.1 of Haemophilus sp. SZY H56. Classification (NCBI taxonomy): domain Bacteria; kingdom Pseudomonadati; phylum Pseudomonadota; class Gammaproteobacteria; order Pasteurellales; family Pasteurellaceae; genus Haemophilus; species Haemophilus sp. SZY H56. Next base: position 45,652 of record NZ_JBTGNX010000005.1, read on the forward strand.
CAAAGTAGCCCTAATAATATGCAATTATTACCTACAAATATTCATGATGCAGTGAAGCATATTGGCGAAGCATCTTTAAGTGAGGGGAGATAATATGAAATTTAGAAATTTAGAAATTACATATGATAATGGCACAGTTGATATTTCAATCATTAAAGACGTTGAAAATATTTTTAATATCAAGTTTCCTAAGTTATATGTTGAATTGATATCGAAACATAATAATCTTTCGGTAGAACCTAGTTATATTACTTATTATGATAGCTATAATAAAGAAGATGGTATGGCTGCTATTGGTTTTGATAGCTTTGAAACTGAACAGAACCCAGATCCTCAAAATATCTGTAGACAATATATTTATGATGATCCAACTTATGGTTATGAAGCTGTGTATTCATTTGCTCGTACAGGAAATGGGGACTTTATCTGTTTTGATTATCGAGAGGATCCAAACGGAGATGAACCAAAGATTTGTATTGTAATTCATGATGAATATGATGAAGAAACAGGAAAGATGCTGCTTTTTCCTGTGGCAAATAATTTTGAGGAGTTTTTAGATAGCCTAAAATCTTTTGATGAAATTATGGCTAAATATTCCACATAGAACACAGGGATAATACAAGCGGTTGTTTATGATTAAGATTTTGCAAGTTCTAGCAGTAAATCTACCGCTTGTATTTGAGTTGGGGTATTGGGGCAACATGAGTATAGAGAAATAAATCATGTCAGGTTGTAACTATTATTGAGTTTTAAAATCGCCTGTGATGACGATTTTTTATTTCTATATACAATAAAATTAGTTGCTAATACTTGCAATATGCCTAAAACTTGATTTAGAATGATGTTGAATTTAGGCAAATATTCTCGATTTGCTTTTTTGGGAATCACCCGTTTTTATTTTGTTCAACCAGTTTTTTAGAGAAATAGGGCTTATCGTAAAGATAAGAGAGAATTTACTTACTGGTTGAACAAAAATGAAAAAGGACTTACGCCTCCAACTCTCCACATCTCATGCAAACTATCTAAGCTACTTAACATCACACAGAAAAATTATTATGCCGTTTTATTTTATGTCCTAACCACTTTAGCAATAAATAACCCATATATTTTACCTTCTAAATAAGGATACTGCTCTAATAACAAGTTCTTTATAGCTTTAAAATGGCTACCTGTAGTTAAGACATCGTCAAAAATCAAAACCACTTCAGAATTTTGTGGAATTTGCTTTAATATACGATAGTTATTTTGTAATTGGTTCGGGGTTGGTCTAGAGCTTTCAGACAAATGAAAAGCATCTGTTGAGTGAATTTGCTCTACAAATTCTATTACATTTATCCTTTCTTCATTTAAACTAGCTTGGGTTGCTATTCTAAGCATTCTGTCATCATATAATTGATGTTCTTTAGATTTTGACGGCGGTATAGGAATAATTACAATAGGGTCTTTTGTCTGTTCTAATACATCATTTAGAACAGATTTAACCATTGATACACACTGTTCTATAGCTAAATTCTTATATTTATAATCTCCTCTATCTTTTCTATCAATACCTTTCTTTAAATTTGCGATTAATCGATTTACATCACTACAATCATATCCACCTCGTGGAGTGTAATCACCAAAGTAAAAGCAAACATCGCCTTTTTCTAGATAATAGCAATCAGAGAGATTTTCTTCTTCCAAAGTTTTAATAAAAGATTTCATATCACCCTTCCAAATTATTTAAAATATCTTCTATTTTCTTTACCCTAATAGCACCTTTATTTAGAAATTTTTGAGGCCATCTAATATTAGGATTTAGAAAACAATTATCTAAGATAAATAATTTTCTCCCTTGAGCAAGAGCTGCCCTAGCTTGGATTAATGTTCCAGATGTTTCACTAGCCTCAACAATTATTGTTGCCTGAGTCAGAGCTGACATTGTGACATTTCTCTCTGGGAAATACTGTCTATTAGTTCTATAATCATGCTGATTATATTTCCAAATTGGAATTTGACTAATTAGAAGATAATCTCTTGCAATTTTATCTTGTAAATGTTTATTCTCTAGAGGATAACTCTCTGTAATAGGCGTACCTATAACGGCAACTGTCCTGCCTGAACATTCTATTGCTGTTAAATGAGCAATGGTATCCACTCCTTTGGCTAAACCTGATACAATTGTATATCCATTTTCTACAAGTAATTTTGTTAGCTTTCTAGTTCTCTTGATACCATCATTACTAACATTTCTGGAACCAACAATAGCTATTCGTTTGGGATGCTCAATTAATTCCCAATTACCTCTAAAATAAAAAGCCTCAATAGGATTTCGAGCATCTCGTAATCTTTCGGGATAATCGAAACATCCATTTACACGAATACCAACTCGATCAATTCCCTTGTTTTGAAATTGATTTTTTATAAACTCTTTCATTTCATCAATTTCTTTAGGGGGTACGAATTCAGAGGGTCTAGAGTGTGGATACTCCCTAAACAAATCTGCTACTGTTTTAAATGTATTATATTTTTTCCATAGTGCTTCATAAGCAGCCATTTCATGAAATGGCTGAATGATTCGATCAAAGGGAAAAGAATTTTCTTGTCGTTTCATACCTAATTATCCTAAAAATAGAAATGTATAGATAGTATCTAGAATTCATTATAATATTAAATTCACTTATAAATCTCTTTATCTATACGAAATAATCTTCGCCATTTGCTTAGATAATATTTCTCGAACCGATTTCCTTTAATGATAGCTAATCGCTTATCAAACCGTCTTAATATATGCGGAATAGTGCCGATAACAATCATTTCATCGTTTTTCTGTTCCTCTTCAAGCCATTGTTTAAATTGAGCTTTTAAGGTTAAGTTTGTTGTACTGTTCATAACTGCTCTCCAATTAGTATTGATGGTTAATAACTGGATGTAACTTTAACAGTCGGGCGATTTCTGTCTAGAAATATGTTTCAATTTTTCGATCTCGCTCGAAAAAATAACATTTTTCTCGTCAAAATTGCAGTTTTATGCGCAGATAAATATCTTGAGGAAGGAAATAATCCTTCGTCTTATCGCGGTAATAAGCCACACCATCTAGCAGTAAAATGGCATCAGGTTTTGGCTTTTTGATTTCAATACCGTGTAAGCTATATAGGACAACGGATACTAATTCCATCTGTTCATCATCCATTAATTCGGTCTGTTTGTAGAGTTCAACTAAACGTTTCGAATAATGCTTTTTAAGCCGTTTAGCTTTCATCTGTTGAATAAGTTTGCGGTCAATGTCTAACTCGCAGTGATATGCCGATTTTAGGTGATTGACAAAGCCTGTAATTGACGCCACTTGTCCTGATTTATCAGTAAGATAGTCATTTAACTGTTCCTGTGTTGGATAATCAGTAATGTCGTTAGAGCTTATTAAGTCGATAGCTGGCTGTAAAGCTAACCGAACAGATTTTAGTGAAGTTTTACCATCATCATATCGTCTTTGTAAAAGTTTATAGTAACTTGCTATACAAGGTACAGATTCTTTAAGTTTATTAAAAAGGGATTGTATGCGTTGCATTTCAGCTAAATCGTCTTTTAAAGCTTCATCTACAACTACTTGATTCGTATCAAGTAACCAGCGTAATACAGTTAAATTTGCACGCAAGCCATTTGGTTTAAAATGAATAACCAACTTTTCATAATCAGGGATTTTCTGCCAAATATCATCACAATCAATAAAAAATCTCATAAAGTCTGAACCTTTATGTAAAGCAACGCTAATCCCGCATTTTCTCATGTACCAAAAAATAAATTTCTTATAGGCTGTTTTAATTGTCTTATGGCGAAAGATATGCACATTTAAGCGAATCATATTGAATAATAAGGTTCGTCTTGCACAGTCAGGACAAATATTTCCATAACCTGAAGCCATTTCCGTTTTGCACTTAGGGCAAGTTGAAAGTAACTGTTCATCACATTTTTTGCATAACTGCTTCTCTTGATTATGAATTTTGCGATAACGGCTACAATTCTTACACGTTGCAAAAGTATATCGTCGATAGCAAGAAAGGCATATAGATTCTTTTGTGATTGGTGAACGATACCTATCTCGGGTCATATTGCCACATTCTGAACACATTTGTTCTTCACGGAAGTAACGAACACATGATGAACATACAGCTCCGTAATTCGTCACCATTCCTACATTAAATGTACCAGCTTCTTTTCCACAACGAACACAATCCGTCAAACGTTCGCACTCAAGGCAAAATTCGCCATCACGGTGAATACGCTTTAATTGACCACATGACTTACAGGTTTTCTTTTTAAACCATTGAGCGTAACAATTCGCACAATAGTATTCCTCTCGGAATTTGCGTGTAACTGGTGTTTTTCCACAAATAGAACAACTACTTTGCGAACGAATTTGGGTTATCTTCATACTGCAATTTGTAATTGTCGTTTTAGTCGTTCCCATTGACGGTTAAGACTTAAATTAGAATTAATTTTAGGCTTATTTACTATTGTTTTTCGATTAACTTCTCTACCTTCTCTTGCATGCTTGAATAGTGAATCAAGCTCAGAAGGGTAATTTTCAAAAGCAAAGGCTTTTTGTGTAATCTCACTTTGTTGAATCGTATAAATAATTGCTTCGGAAGATAACTGAAGAATTTTTACAGCATTCACCAAAAGATTTTTACGTTCCTCTATCGGTAGCAATTCAAATGCTAATGCTGTTTTAGGTTGACATAGATTACCTTGTGATATGCCTAACTGTTCAAGAAACCTTGCAATAGCGTGAGAAGATTTTACTATTGCTCCACGACGAATGAGATTAATAAAATAACGTAAAATAATAAAATACTCTTGAGAATTAACTTGTTTCTGAAAACATATACCTAAATCACTTGTAAAAACAGCATCTAGTATTTGTAGTGTTTCAATTTCCGTTTCACTTAATAAATCAGAGTGATGACTCAACATCTCACCACATTGATGACAATAATTGAGTTGTCTTTTATCCGCAGACAGTAAATGCGGTTGATATAGCTCACCACAACAAGAGCATTTTGCATCAAGTAATGTTTGATGTTTCAGACAACCAAAATACCATGCAAAACGCCATTCATTCCGTAAATATGGTGCTTCATCTAAACAGCATGAGCAATAATGCTGACCACTATGATGTGAGCGATTACGAGAGCTTCTTGGCAGTACCCACTTCGCTTGACCTTTCATTAGGGTCTGTTCACCGTTAATCCGTTTTAATGCAGAATAAAGAGAGTGAGCTTCTAGGTTTACCATTCCATTCAGAGATAAGTCACAAATATCAGAATAGATTTGCTGCTGAATAGGTTCAAATCCCCTATCTAAATCATACGTCCATAACCGCAATTTATCCCAATAAAATCCTGTGAACGTTAATGGGTCAGTGCCGCAATCTAATGCTGCACGAATTAACCACGAACTAATGCTTTCATTTGGTTGTATTGGCGTTCTAATCGTACCTGATTTTATCCGATAATTTTTCGGAAGCCCTGCGTCGGTTGTACCCATGAGTTTTTCTCAATAATGTCTAACGTAATTTGCTCAGTACCTGATGTAATTGCTTCTACTGCACACGCAGTCAATAAACGATGTACATTCCCTAGATTTCCACCTGAAATCGTATGAATTTTAGTAGCGAGTTCAGGCAATTGTAGGTTAGAGCATTTCTTCAATGGCAAAACACCCTGAAATTGGAAAAGTAACTTTTGAAAGTCCTTATCCAATTTCCACGTTGGCAATTCAGCAACGTCAAAACGGCTGGCGTGTTGTGGGTCAGTGTGTAGTACACGAATTGCATCTCTTGTACCTACACCAACAATAGGAATTTGCAGTTCATTACATAACATTTTAATCGCATTCATCACCTGACGTTGCAAACGTGGCGTACCCACAAGTAAAGAATGAAATTCATCAATAACTAACATTTTTACTTTGTATTCACGAAACAAATGAATCGTTTGATAACGTAACTTTGCTACACTATCTGTTGCACGATAAGGTACATAAAAACGCTCTAACAATGAAATATAAAGTTCTTTCTCATTTGCACTCGGCGGTGCTTCTGCCAAAATAATAGGGCGAACACCATCCGATCGGCTATCAATATAAGATTGTCCGTACAAATCATAGAAATGGCGAATTAACGTTGTTTTACCATTATTAGAATCACCTACTACCAACAAATTAAACATTCTTGGTCTTTTCGGTTTATTCATCAGTGAAACTAGATTGTCAATGATTTGATTTGCAACAGAATAACCCACCCAACGAGGTTCATCTAAAAACTCAATCCGTTCTTGATTATTTGCGGTAACTAAATGACGAAATTTCTCATGAACATACTCATATTTCTTTTCCATTATTCAATATCCCCAAATGTGAATTCATCATCTGAAAGCAAGCTAGAAGCTGGTGCTTTTACTATTTCATGTTGTGTTTTCTCGATTACATTAGTCGGTATTACTACATCACTTTTTGCATGGACTTTCTGTCGTTGTGCTTGTCGGCGAGCTTTCTTCGTTCTATGAGCTGATTGCTCAACCATTTCACGCATTTCTGTTAAAGCATCATTAATTTGTTGTGAATGAATCAATTTTTCATCTTTGTCTTTCAAGAATTGACGAACTTGTTTATATTCCCAAATACTCATATCAGGTAATGATTGATCTGCAAACGGAATAGGGAAATAACGTTTTAATCTTGGATCGTAAAACCAAATTTTGCCAATATTACGTGGATCTCGACGAAATAAAAATTCCTTGCTTTTACCGTTTTCATCCGAATCATTAATGTACATATTGAGAGCAACATCATAGTAACGTAAGCCATCTATCGTTACGCCATTATGTTGAATCGTGCGTTTTTCACTTGGTAAAAAATCGAGTAATAATGTTTGTTCATCAACAGGCATCTGCGGATAACCGCAGCCCACATGGTCTTTATCACCAAAAATACCTAAACGCCATTTTTGAACAGGCGACATTCCTAAAGCAGAGTGCGTACGTTTATGGTACACATTCACAATGTAGTTAATTAGCCAAGATTCAAATTCATCTAACGTCATTACAGCTTCGGCTTCGGATTGATAAGTATCTTTTTCTTTCGTATTAGAGAAAGTTGTACCACTCAAACCATGAACCTCTTTCATAAATGTACCAATCACACGTTCAATATGTCCGCCAAATTCAGGACGACCGACTGGGCGAAATTCCAAAGCAATACCGTGTGCTTCACAAGATTTTGATAAATCAAGTGAACGGAAATCTGCACCGTTATCTACGTGAATTTTATTTGGATAACCAAATACAGCCCATTCACCTTTGATATTATGGTCTAGTAATAAACGCTCTTTGGGCAAAATACTGCGAGCAATACACATTGCGACAGAAGTAACAGATGGTGCATCAAGCGAAAGGTAATAACCTGTAATCATTCGGCTATACACATCCATTGCTAACGTTAAATATGGTCTGCCAATCGGCTTGCGATACTGATTATCTACGATAATTAAATCAACAGGTGTATGGTCAATTTGAATCACACTTAGCGGAGAATCAGCATTTGGAAAACTATTTGGTTTAGGTGTAAATTTATTCTTCGCTTTTTCTTTTTGTCCACGTTTACGTAACCTTTCTTCTTCCGAAATACGTAAAATACGTTGTCGAATTGTTCTACGACTAGGGCTATCAATGCCTTTTTGACTCGCTACACGTTGTACTTCACGAATCGTCTGCTCAATAGAAGGACGTTGCTTGTGCAGGTAAAACTCATTAATGACTAATGTAACTAATTCATCTTGTTCTTTAGTTAAACGAGAATTACCTTCAGCCCAACCACGTTTACGACTAACCAACCCTGCGATAGAGCCTAGTGAATTATAGGATTGCAACCATCGGTATAAACTGCGTTCACTTACGCCAACTTCTTCCGCTCGAGCTCTTACCGAAGCTGGACTATGTTGCTCATAGTTAAGTAACGGTTTAATCATTTCGTATTTTTTCAATGCCTTTTCCCAATAATCATCACTGATTGCACTTAAATCAACTGATACATCTTCACGTTCGTTGATTTTCAAATTATCTAACTGATGAATACTGGCAATCTTACTTTGGCGAGTATGAATATGTCGAATCATGACCTGAGCATCTTCATCAAGATATTCAAGTAACTCATATTGTTCGCCATCTTCACGATTTACATAAATATTACCCTTTTGAAGAATAATACGACCACGCTCTAACTTGCCATGATAACGTAGGTGAATAAATCCTTTTTCATTTGAATTAGTCATTTGAATATCCCCAAACTTCAGTAAATTCAGAAAGTGGCTCAAACCAATTACAAGTTAGTTGTTTGGTTGCCAACAAGTGATAGATAATTTGTAATCCTTTCGTGCGATACAAAGAACCTGTAAAGAAACGAGAAAGTAGATAATCTATTGTGGTGCCACCAAGCAATTCCACTTGAGAGAGTACCGCTTTAATATCTTCAGGATCGCACTGTAATCTCTTATATCGCTGTACAGTATTGATATTGAATAAAGCAAGATGACGAATTTTATCTTCATCATAAATATGAAAGATGCAATCATTCTTCTTCGCAAATTTCATTGCAGCTTTCCATTTCTCTTTCCAATCCCGCCAATGTTCTTGCCATTTTGATTTTGGTTTCACTTCAATTAACAAGGACGGTCGCCCATCATTGAAACGAATGAGGAAATCTGGTGTGTAAGGATAGGTTAGCCCATTTTTTACAAACAAAATGCGAGCAGGCTGAGAAACGATTTCCTCTACCGCAGACATATAAGTAAAATAGAGCAATAGGTCACGCTCAAGCGTAGATTCGTAAGGTACGCTAATGCCTTTCTTGAAAGGAAGATAACCTGATACACTAAGGCGTGTTGGTTTAATCTTACGAACTTGTTTAAAAATTTGTTCTGTTTTCATAGATAATTTGACTTTTATTAGTATCTTTTTAAAGATTTTGACAGTTATTTGTGTAAATAGTGCCATTAAATAGTATCTTTTTAAGGTAAAAAAATAGGCTTAAGCCTTATTCTACCGTTCCATTTGTTGCCTATTATGCCACTTATTTGTAACTTTGACAGGGGAACCATTCCAAAACCAGGCGAAATATCACTCGCACATAACGGCGTACTTTTTCTTGATGAATTGCCTGAGTTTGAGCGTAAAGTGCTTGATGCACTTCGACAGCCCTTAGAAAGTGGAGAAATTATTATTTCGCGTGCCAATGCAAAAATCCAATTCCCCGCTCGCTTTCAACTCGTTGCCGCGATGAATCCAAGTCCAACCGGGCATTATACGGGAACACATAATCGCACCTCGCCGCAGCAAGTGATGCGTTATTTAAGCCGACTTTCAGGGCCATTTTTAGATCGCTTTGATTTATCTATTGAAGTACCTCTTCTGCCACAAGGTAGCTTACAGAATACAGGGGATAGAGGTGAGACAAGCCAGCAAGTACGAGAAAAAGTGTTAAAAGTGAGAGAAATTCAACTTGCCCGAGCCGGTAAAATCAATGCGTATCTTTCAAGCAAAGAAATTGAACGGGATTGTAAATTACAAGATAAAGACTCGCTATTCCTTGAGAATGCACTCAATAAGCTAGGACTTTCAGTAAGAGCCTATCATCGGATTTTAAAAGTCTCACGCACGATTGCTGATTTAAATGACGAAAAAGAAATACAGCAACCCCATTTAGCTGAAGCGCTCGGATATCGAGCCATGGATCGATTGCTACAGAAATTATCTGCCGCTTAAAAAATAAAAGGGCGAATCATTCGCCCTTTTTTATCTTCTATTCTTAGTAATAAGAATGTTCACCACGTTGGTGTTCGGTTACGTCTCTTGCACCTTTTAATTCATTTGGGAAGAGCGAAACTAACTGTTTCTCTACCCCATCTTTTAAGGTGACATCCACCATTGAACAACCGTTACAGCCACCACCAAATTGTAAAACTGCATAACCGTCATCAGTAATTTCAATTAACGTGATTTTACCGCCATGACTGGCTAATTGTGGGTTGATTTGTGTTTGAATCACATACTCTACGCGCTCAATTAAAGGCGCATCATCCGCAACTTTACGCATTTTTGCGTTAGGCGCTTTTAAAGTCAGTTGAGCCCCAAGCTCTTCTGTTACATAATCAATTTCCGCATCTTCTAAAAACGGTAAGCTGATTTCATCCACAAATGCAGAGAACGTATCGTACTTCATTTCAGTATCAGTCGCTTCAACTGAATTTGGCGGGCAATAAGACACGCCACATTCTGCTCCAGGTGTACCCGGATTCACAACAAAAATACGGATATTGGTACCTTCTTCTTGTGTATCTAAAAGTTTCCGAAAATGTGCTTGTGCAGCATCTGAAATAAAAATTTGTTCCATAAATAAAATCCTAATACTTGATGCAATATATCAAGAATGATACTCCTATATGGTAATTTTTTCTATATTTATTCCTATTTTTATAAATATAGATAAATCCTATCTTTAAAAATTTAGGCTCTCGCTAAGCCCCACACTTGAATTTCTTTTACGCCTAATTTTCGAAGCTGTTTGGCTATCTCTGCCAACGTTGAGCCGGTTGTAATCACATCATCCACCAACGCAACACGTTCATAAGGAAAAGACTTTTTGGTATTCACTGTAAAAGCATTTTGTAGATTATATCGTCGATCTTTCGCACTTAAACCTCGCTGAGTGTGGGTGTGTTTAATTCGTTTCACCACATGATGACAGTTAGGCACATCACACCAACGGCTCAACCAGTTCGCTAATAAATCAGCCTGGTTGTAGCCTCGTTGCCATTGCCGAAAATGATATAACGGCACAGGGATAATCGCCTGTGGCAGTGAGAGTCCATGCGTTCGTCTCGCCTCTCGCACCGCAAGATAAAGCAAACGCGATAAACTGCGATCTAACCAAGACTGTTTTTGAAATTTAAAACGATGAATAAGTGAAGAAAGCGGTTCGAGGTAATGCCCAATAATCACAATACGATCCCAAGCGGGTTCATTTCTCAAACAATGTCCACAGCCCATTGCATAATGCTGCAAGGGTGAACCACATCGCCCACAATAAGGGAAAGTTTTAATTTGCTTCTGACATCGACTGCACAATCCATTTCGACCAAGATGAATAGATCGCTTGCAATACACACAGCTAAATTGAAAAAAATGAGAAAACATCAGAGAAATTGACCGCACTTTATTTTTTCGCTTTTTCAATTTGCTTAAAATGCTTTTCTTTCTTAGCCATTTCCATTCTTTCACCTTGTTTTAAAATATGAGGAGTCACAAAAATTACAAGCTCTCGCTTTTGATGACGTTCACTTTCCTTACTAAATAAGCGCTTAATACCTGGAATATCACCCAATAGCGGCACTTTATCAATTCCTTTTGTGATCGTATCGTGGAATACACCACCTAATACAATCGTTTCCCCATCTTTAGCAAAAACTTGTGTATTAATTTCTTGTTTATCAATAGACACGACTTCGTTACCTTGCCCATAAGCCACACGGTTTCCCGGGGAATTTTGACTGACTAATAAATCCAATAAGATATTATTATCCTTTGAAATATGCGGTGTGACTTCCAATCCCAACACAGCTTCTCGAAACTCCACTGATTGGGTGTCATTTTTCCCGTTCGTCACTACATAAGGAATTTCCGTCCCTTGTTTGATACTTGCACTTTTCTTATTGGTCGTGAGTAAGCGAGGGCTCGCAATAATTTCTACGTTATTTTCACGTTCAAGTGCAGTCAATTCTAAGTCTAATAATCGGCCATTAATTTTAGCGACTTGAAATGCTAATGAGCCAGCTGGCGTGACCGTTGTCGCAAAATTCACATTTAAATTATTACTGATATTGCTAAAACCATTCGCATCTAGACTGCCACTCACTCGATGGGCAGCCTCAGTCGGATTAAAAATACCCCAACGTACACCTAACTCTTTCAGGCTTTCATCAGTAATCGTCACAATACGTGCTTCGATGACAATTTGTTCAATGGGTTTATCCAGCTCTGCAATCAATTTTTTGATATTTTTGATAGAACGTGCATCATCCTGAATCAGTAATACATTGCTTCGATCATCAAAGGTAATTGTGCCGCTAGGTGAAAGCAAAGAACCACTACCAGTTGTTAAAGATTTCATCACATCAGAGGCCTTAGCAAAATGCAGTTTAACCGTTGTACTCACAAGTGGTGTTTCACTAGGCAAACTTTCTCCGCTAATCGCCATAGGTTCTGTCATTTTCTCTGCATATTGTTCATGTTGAGAAGGCTTACCCAAATAATAAATATCATTTTCTTGATAAAAAGAGAGCCTTTTGATTTTTGCCACAGAACGCAATAAACGATCAAAATCTACGTTCTCTAATTGCAATGAAAGCGTTCCTTCTAACTCATCATCAATCATTAAATTGGCATTTTGCTCAAGAGCAAGTTGCTGGAGTGTCGCCACCATGGGAGCTTGTTTTAAGCGAAGTGAAAATACGCGATTTTCTGCCGCCGAGTAAGTTGTCCATAGGATCAAAAAACACATTAAAAACTGACCGCACTTTGTTTTTATTTTCTGCTTTATCATTTTAAAATCTCATTATGATTGAGGTCGTTTGTTCACATTGCCCCGGTTTATAACTTTGAAGCGTCACGCCATTTTTACTTACTTTTTCAATTAAATAACCTTCTTTTCCAATTCGCTGCCCGACTTGAACGGAAAGAATATGCCCATCATCATTAAATAATACTTCTGCCTGTTTACCATATTGCACGACTCCCACAATATCTAGCTGAGCCAATGGGCGTTCCTCCGCCAGTCTCAGCTCTGAATACACGCAAGTCGACACTGGCGGTAGGGTAAGCCCCTCTTTTGGATATTCGGTTTGTTCTCTTTGTTTACGATCAAAAGGATCTTGCGAAAATGCTGACACAGAAAAAAACGCTATCAAGATTAAGAAAAGCTTTTTCATTATTTGTCCTTATTTAGTTGGAAAATTAACTCGCATGTAATAGAAGCATTTTCCTCTTCATCTAATTTCTTAATGTTTAATTGAGTTAAAGAAAGTGTAGGAACATCGTTTAAAAGTGCGGTCAAAAATTGCTGTAAATCGACAAAATAGCCTTGTAACGACAAATGCAACAAAGTATGTTGAGAAAAATCCCAACGTAAATCCAACGCTCGAAGTCGCCCATTTAACAGCGCCTGTACATGCTGATTAATCGGCAACACAGAGTTAGCCAATTCAGGAGAAAGTTGTCGGCTGTCTGACTTTTGCCTTAAGGTTTGTAAAATCTTTTCCTGTTTATCCCACTCTTGCTGCTGCAAACTCAATTCTGCGTCAAGTCGATGTAGTTCGTTGCTATTTTCAACGTAACGAAAAACAGGTAAAAAGATGACTGCACTTAATGCACTCAACCAAAAGGCAGCATGGACCATTTGAGGTAATCGAAGCCATCTCCCAAACCAACTTTGCGCACTTTTTTGAACTAGCTCATTGATAAAGTTCCTCATTGCATAGACTCCGATAAATGAATATCAAATTGAAAAAATAACTGCTGTTGCACTGGCTGAAACTTAGTTAAGTTAACCTCTGTAAAATGGCGTTTGAGAAATTGATGTATCTCTTCAAACTCTTGTTGGCTTTCTGTCATGCCTGAAAGGACAATTTGCTTCGCATTGAGCGTAAATTCATCTAACTCACCCTGTTGTAATGGCAGCTCACTTAATAAATTAAGCAGGCGATACACATATTCCGTATCCATCTCAGTCAACTCATTCATTTCTTTTAAGTTACTTTGTAGTTGCTGAACTTGAATGCGCTTCTGATGGACTTGATGAGTTATTTGTGTCAGTTTTTCTTTTGTCTGATTTAGGGCTTGCCCTTGTTGTTCATTGAGTTGGTTCAATCCAATGACAATCAAAACTGAACAAGCTAGCCAAATGAAACCTTGCCACATAAAACGACGAAAGGCCTTTTGATGTTGTTCTAAACGCCAAGGCAATAAATTAAGGCTTAACATCACCACTCTCCCGATTAACTAAAGGCAAAAGTGCGGCTGGTTTTAAAGATAAATCCACTAGCTTTAAATCGGTTTGCCAAAGTGCATTACCTAAGGCGATGAAAGGAAAATCTGTTTCGATACGCTGCCAATCCTGAGACAGTAATTCGATTGTGTGTGAATTTAATATATCGGGCGTTTGATACATATAAATCTGTTCTATGGTTTCAGGAAAACGCTGGGTAAATTGTTGATAAAGTTCGGATAAATCACCTTGAGATTGCAAAACTTGTCGTTGTTGTAAGCGTTCACAAACGGCGAGACATCCTTGTTGATCTTGATATAAAAATAAAGTGTTAATCGGCTCTTGACCTAAAATGGCATAAAATGCACGTAAAATACTGTGATTCAGTGAATCAAGTGCGGTCAATTTTAGCGGCAAATATTTTTCTAATTCTGCATTGGCGCTTTCTTGTCGAATCGCCGTGATATCCAAACGGAAACCTTGTTTTAATGGCATGGCAAGATAATCAAACCATAATTCATCCAACGGAATCGGCAATTCTTTTTGCAAAATAAAACGACATTGTTGTTCACACTCCTGAGCATTGAGTGTTTGCGGTAAAATAAGCGTTTTAGACCAAGTCAAATGGGGGGAAATGGAACCAATAAAACAACATTGGTTCGCTTTTTGAGGTAAATGAGGTAATAACTGGGGAAAAATGTCCTTTTGTTGTCCATTTAAGCAAATAGATTGAACTTTGTAGAATTCATCTAGCCAAACAAAATAGAGGTTATCTTGTTGTTTACTCACACCAATTTTTTGTTTTAGCTGCTTTCTAGGAACAATTCCCATATTCTTTCCTATTCTTTAAGGGATTAATCTTTTATACTTAGCAGCCAAAATCATAATTTTGATTTTTTGAATATTCATTAAACCAGAGAGAATTTTACGATGCGGATCGCAAAATTAATATTAAGTACCCTATTTACGATATGTATACTGGGGTTAGTCGCCGGTGGTGTACTGTATTTTCACTTAAAATCCTCCTTACCATCGGTTGAGAGCCTAAAAACCGTTGAGTTGCAACAACCAATGCAAATCTATACGGCTGATGGCAAATTAATCGGTGAAGTCGGTGAACAACGCCGTATTCCAGTAAAATTAGAAAATGTGCCTCAACGCCTGCAAGATGCCTTCTTAGCAACAGAAGATAGCCGTTTTTATGAACATCACGGTTTAGACCCTGTCGGTATTGCTCGTGCGATTTTTGTTGCCGTCAACAATGGTGGTGCATCTCAAGGGGCAAGTACCATTACGCAACAGCTTGCGCGTAACTTCTTCTTAACGCCAGAAAAAACCATTATTCGTAAAGCTCGCGAAGCGGTATTGGCCATTGAAATTGAAAATGCCTTAAGCAAACAAGAAATTTTAGAACTCTATTTAAATAAAATTTTCTTAGGGTATCGTTCTTATGGCGTTGCAGCCGCCGCTCAAACCTACTTTGGTAAAAACTTAGATGAATTAACGCTTTCTGAAATGGCGATCATTGCTGGCTTGCCAAAAGCGCCTTCTACCATGAATCCACTCTATTCGCCAAAACGTGCGGAAGAACGTCGAAATGTGGTTTTAAGTCGAATGCTTGATGAGAATAAAATCACCAAAGCAGAATATGATGCAGCGATTAAAGAGCCAATCGTCGCAAGCTATCACGGTGCTAAATTTGAGTTCCGTGCAGACTATGTGACAGAAATGGTTCGTCAAGAAATGGTAAAACGTTTTGGTGAAGAAGATGCTTATACCAAAGGTTATAAAGTCTTCACGACTGTACTCTCAAAAGATCAAGCAGAAGCACAAAAAGCCGTTCGTAATAACCTGATTGATTATGATATGCGTCATGGCTGGCGTGGCGGTGCACCACTTTGGAAAAAAGGTGAAGCCCCATGGGATAATGAACGTATTGTCGCTTTCTTGAAAAAATTACCTGATTCAGAACCATTCATTCCAGCAGCAGTGACCGCATTAGGTAAGAATGGTGCAGAATTACTTTTAGCCAATAATGAAACGATGACGCTCTCTTCTAACGCAATGCGTTGGGCAGGTAGATCACCGGTTAAAGTGGGCGAACAAATTTGGATTCGTAAACGTGATAACGGTGAATGGATTTTAGGTCAAATCCCAGCCGCTAACTCTGCATTAGTTTCATTAAACTCCGATAATGGTGCAATTGAAGCCATGGTGGGTGGCTTTAGTTACGAACAAAGTAAATTTAATCGTGCAACCCAATCTTTAGTGCAAGTCGGTTCTTCAATTAAACCATTTATCTATGCCGCTGCGTTAGAAAAAGGTTTAACGCTTTCAAGCGTATTGCAAGACAGTCCTATCTCTATCCAAAAACCAGGACAACCTTTGTGGCAACCGAAAAACTCACCTGATCGTTATGACGGTCCGATGCGTTTACGTGTAGGTTTAGGTCAATCTAAAAACATGATTGCAATCCGAGCACTACAAACCGCAGGTGTTGGCTTCACTGCTGACTTCTTACAACGTTTTGGATTCAAACGTGACCAATATTTTGCGAGTGAAGCGCTTGCATTAGGTGCTGCATCCTTCACGCCATTGGAAATGGCGCGTGCTTACGCAGTTTTTGATAATGGTGGTTTCTTAATTGATCCTTACCTTATCGAAAAAATTCAAGATAATACCGGTAAAGATTTATTTATTGCGAACCCTAAAATTGCTTGTATTACCTGTAATGACATTCCTGTGATTTATGGTGAAACCAAAGATAAAATTGATGGCTTTAAAGATGTCGCAGAAGTGGCTAACCCTGATAACCTAAAATCCGCTAAAGGTAATAGCAACACCGATACAGATGAAGGTGAGGGCGATCAGCAACCTGAGAATGTACCAGACTTGCCAGAGCTTCAAACATCCGCATTAAATGACGGTTCTGTTGATTTAATGGCGGATGCGAAAGACGGTGCAGCAAAACAAGAATACGCACCTCGTGTGATTAGTGGTGAATTAGCCTTCTTAATTCGTAGTGCATTAAATACGGCGATTTATGGTGAGCAAGGACTTAGTTGGAAAGGTACCAGCTGGCGTATTGCTCAAAGCATTAAACGTAGTGATATCGGTGGTAAAACCGGTACCACTAATAGTGCGAAAGTAGCTTGGTACGCAGGTTTTGGCGCAAACTTAGTCACCACAACCTATGTTGGTTTCGATGATAACAAACGCATATTAGGTAAAGGTGAAGCGGGTGCAAAAACTGCAATGCCGGCGTGGGTCGCTTATATGAAAGCTGCACTTTCTGATGTTCCAGAACGTCAACTTGAGCTTCCTCCAAACATCATGGAAAAAACCATTGATAGTAACTCTGGTTTACTTTCTGAAGGTGGTGGTCGCAAAGAATACTTTATCGTCGGTACTGAGCCTAAACGTACTTACATTGCGGAAATGCAAGAGCGTGGTTATTATGTTCCACCAGAGTTACAACAACGTCTAAACGGTGGAACAGGTAAAACTAAAGATGCCATTCCAGCAACGCAACCAGAAGAATTATTCTAGTACTGATTAAAATACTAAAAGTGTAGTTAATTTTAAATGCCTTTCCGATCTCAATTTGTGAAAGGCATTCTTTTACTCAAAATATTTTCAATATTAGTTAAATTTTAAGTTTGATAAATTTATCTAGCGCAGTTGCCTATCTCTTGTTTCCGTAATAAACCAAAGTCCAATCAAACTTAATACGGCATTTAAGGTTAGATAAATTCCAACACTTTTTAAGCCATAATTTGCATTCAGTGGTAACGCAATAATTGCTGCTACACTGGCACCGAATAAGCCTGAAATATTGTAGGTCAACGATGCACCGGAATAACGAGCATGTGTTGGAAATAATTCAGGTAAGAAACTCGCAAGCGGGCCATAACCCATGCCAATTAACCCCATTCCTATCATCAAGAACCAAAATAAACTGGTAGTTGTTCCATTATCGAGAAAATATGGCAAGGCTAAGCCAAAAATAGCCACGCCAAAGGTTGTCCAAATTAACCAAATTCTTCGTCCAACAATATCGATATATTTGCCTGAAATAGCAATTGTAATAGCTAATGAAATCGCACTGCACATTAGTAAAGCAGTAAAAATTTGTGGTGAGAAACCTAATCCCATTGCGTAGCCAGCTTCTGATACGGTTGGGGCAGATTTTGCATAAATTTGGCTGAAAGCGATCATAATATAAAAGAGCACATAGCCTGCAATGCAGATCATCATGCCTAAGAAGAACGGTTTGAAATGAGTAACGATTACTTCTATCATCGGTAAAGCTTTAGGTTTAGGCTTGTTAAGTAC
This sequence comes from Haemophilus sp. SZY H56, assembly GCF_054332415.1. Taxonomy (NCBI): domain Bacteria; kingdom Pseudomonadati; phylum Pseudomonadota; class Gammaproteobacteria; order Pasteurellales; family Pasteurellaceae; genus Haemophilus; species Haemophilus sp. SZY H56. The sequence continues at coordinate 64,060 of NZ_JBTGNX010000005.1, forward strand.
AGCAATAAATATTGGTGCTTCCGTAAGTTTTAATCGAACATACAAACCAATTGCAACTAATACAAAAGAGGAAAGAAATGGAATTCGCCATGCCCAGTCAATCATTGCTGCTTGTCCAAAAAGCGTGGTAATGAGTAGAAAGATACCATTGGCAAGTAGTAACCCTAGAGGTGCGCCTAATTGTGGAAAAGTGCCATACCAACCACGTTTTCCTTCAGGTGCATTTTCGATTGCCACTAATGCAGCGCCGCCCCATTCGCCACCTAAACCAATACCTTGCCCGATACGGCATAAGCAAAGTAAGATGGTTGCCCATATTCCGATACTGTCGTAAGTCGGTAATAAGCCGATCACTACGGTTGAGATTCCCATTACTAACAGGCTCATAACAAAGGTATTTTTTCTTCCTAAGCGATCGCCAAAATGTCCGAATAATACCGCCCCCAGAGGACGAGCAATAAAAGTCAGTGCTAGCGTAGAAAGCGCAGCGATTTGGCCTGAAAGCGGATCGGCTGCATGGAAAAATTGATGATTGAAAACGAGCACCGCAGCCATGGCATAAATATAGTTATCGAAATATTCAATAGCGGTGCCAATCATTGTTGCTATTGCGACTCGTTTTAAGCTATTTGGATTATTGGTTGCTTGCATTACTTTCTTCCTTTAAGGCTTGAGTGGCTACTTTTATATCATTCGCTTGAGTTATAGCCGTTATAACTGCAACACCATCAGCACCATATTTCAGTAAGGTTTTTACATGTTCTCGTTTTACGCCACCAATAGCTACAAGTGGTTTGGTGATTCCTGCTTCTCTCAATGTTTGAATGAACGTCATTCCTAGAGTAGGTTTAGGATTTTCTTTTGACTGAGTCGGAAAAATTGGACCAATACCGAAATAATCGATTTCAGATAATTCCTCTCCGATTTTGGCTTCGTCTAAACGGTTTACTGACCAACCAATAATCAGTGGTTTATTGGTTTTTGCTCGAATCGTTTTTACAGGCGTATCACTTTGCCCAACGTGAATACCATCCGCTTCAATTTCTAAAGCTAAATCAACGTTATCATCGACAATAAATGGCACATTATATTGACGACATAAGTCTCTGCACTTAATGGCTAAGACTCGTTGTTCTGTTGGAGAATTTTCTAATGAGAATTTGCCTTTATCGCGAAATTGAAAACAGGTAATGCCACCTTCTAAAGCTTGTTTAAGAACAGAAAGCAAGTTATCTGCTGGATTATCACCTAAATGTCGGCAATCTTGTGTGCCTGCTACAAAATAGATCGGTAAAATTTCTTGAATATTTTTCATCTTTCAATCCTTAAAGGCGACTGTAAGCCCAATGATTCGTTGGTCCATGTCCATGACCAATATTCAATGGGTGAGAAATAGCTGCCGTAATAAAATCTTTGGCTGTTTTGACCGCACTTTCTAGAGGTGCCCCTTTGGCTAATTCTGCCGTTAAGCAAGCTGAAAAAGTACAACCTGTGCCATGAGTATGTGGTGTATTGAAACGTGGACTTTCCAAAACAAAATGTTCACCATTTTGTAAAAGGATCCAATCTTGGCATTGCTGACTTTGTGAATTGAGTGAATGTCCGCCCTTAATAATCACATTCTTTGCGCCTTGTTTTTGCAAGTCTAACGCGGCTTGTTGAATGCTGGCTGTATCAGAAATCTTAAAACTAGTTAAAGCTTCTGCCTCAGGAATATTTGGCGTAATCACATCGGCAAGTGGCAATAAATATTTGCTTAGTGCGGAAATAGCTTGTTGTTGCAATAAAGGTGCCCCACCTTTCGCAATCATGACGGGATCAAGAACTAATGTGCCGAATGGTCGATATTTTAAGAAATCAGCAACGCATTCAATAATATCTGCCGTGCCAAGCATGCCAATTTTGGCACTTGCAATTTGAAAGTCATTTTTAACCGCTTCAAGTTGTGCTTGAATCGTGTTCAGCGGAATAGGGTGAATATCAAATACGCCAAGTGTGTTTTGTGCGGTGACAGCTGTAATCACTGAAGTCCCAAATACGCCTTGCATTTGAAAGGTTTTCAAATCTGCTTGAATTCCCGCACCACCGCCGCAGTCAGAACCAGCAATAGTCAATGTTTGTGGAATGTTAGACATATTTCACCTCCGCATTTTGTTCTATTAAATCAGGTGTTAAGTCTGCCAATTCATCAAGTAAGCGAATTTGGAATTGACCGACTTGCGTGGTTAAGTTTTTAGCCGCAAGCTCCCCTGCAACGGTGTAAGCGGCACAGGCTTCGACTGTTGCAGAAAAATGTTTACCTTCATCAACGGCTAAAAATGCTGTGCATACTGCACTTAATAAACACCCCGATGCGGTGACTTTTGGAAATAGCGGCGTACCGTTATGGATGGTAGCAGTTTGCTGACCATCACTGATAATATCGACTTCTCCACTAATCAACACCGTACAGTTATAGCGTTGTGCAACATGTTTAGCGACTTCTTGTAGATTCGTTTTACCTTGTCCCGCATCCACGCCTTTTGCTTGCCAGTCTTCACCTGCAATTGCAGCTAGCTCACCAGCATTACCACGAATTAAGGCAAATTTTACTTCCGCCAATAACTGACGGACTGTTTCTTGTCGGTAACGAGTGGCGCCCACTCCAACCGGGTCAAGCACGACAGGAATGCCTATAGAATTAGCCGTTTTACCCGCTAATAACATAGCCTCTCGTTCTTTACCTATGAGAGTACCGATATTGATGACTAATGCTTGGCTGATTTTCGGCACCTCAACCATTTCCTCTATGTTGGCTGACATCAATGGTGACGCACCTAATGCAAGTAAGCCATTGGCACTAAAATTTGCCGCGACAATGTTGGTAATGTTATGAATAAGCGGGTTTTGTTCACGAATTTTTGATAAATAAATAGATTTCATTTCACACCTTTATTTTTATGCTAAATCTAATCCCATTTGCCAAAATCCGATTTCCATTCGGGTAGCCGTAGTAAAAATTTGTTGGATATGAGCGAATTGGGCATCATTAAGTGGTTCACAAAGTGCGGTAAGAAAATCAACTGTTTCTTGTGCCGCTTGTTGATATTCTGGTGCAGAGTATGCGTCAATCCATGCTTGATAAGGATTGCTTGGTTGTTTGGGATAATTTTCTGTGATGTAACGGGCGACTTGTGCGTAACCTAAAGCACAAGGCGTAACGGCGGCATATAGTTCAGGTAAACCGCCCGTCATTCCACAATCAAGCAGATAACGTGTATAGGAAATACATGCCGCACTTTCGGGTGTTTGGAATATTTCCTGTTCACTAATTTCCCATTGTCGGCAGTAATCCAAATGTAATTGGATTTCTTGGCAAAGAATATCGAGCGTTTTACGTGGCATGTCCATCTCGGCAAAATTTTTTGCCTTGAATACGCCCAAGGCAAAAGCTCGGCTGTAATGGAAAAGATAGATGTAATCTTGTTTTAAATAGTGTTGAAAACAAGCTTTTGGCAAGGTGCCTTTTGCAAGTTGTTGCACAAATTCATGCTCAACATATTGCTTCCAATAAGGTTGCGCTTGCTGAATGAGTTGATTAATCATCATTTTCCCTTATTGTAATTCGACAGCATAGTCTTTCAATTCAAGTGCTTTTGTAATCAACCCTTTCTGATGCATAAATTCCGCCATTTGTTGATAACGTTTAGCATCCAATTGACGGGGTTTCGTTGCTAATAAAGGTAGGGTATCTTTCCATGCTAATTGATTTAATTCTGTATTAAGTTCTTTTGGCTTATAGCTCACAAATGCTTGCCATGCTTCATCTGGATGGCTTTGTAGATAGGTTGTGGCTTGTTCAAGTGCGGTCAAAAAAGCGGAAATTTTTTTAGAGGCAAGATTGTTTCTGTTCGCCACTAAAATCAATTCATCATAAGCTGGCACACCATATTGTTCTGGGAAAAATGCCACGCCTTCTTGTTTTTCTAAATGGATCTGATTCAGTTCGAAATTACGAAATGCCCCGATGACCGCATCGACTTGTCCGGTTAAAAGAGAAGGGGAAAGTGACCAATTCACATTCACTAATTTTACGTCTTGGTTGCTGAGTCCGATGGAATGGAGCATGGTATCGAGCAACACATCTTCAAAGCCACTGACTGAATAGCCTACTTTTTTCCCTTTCAGATCGGCAAGCGTTTTGATATTGCTATTTTTTAGAACCACTACGCTATTTAATGGGCTGGAAATCAGAGAGCCTACACGTACTAAAGGTAATCCTTCAGCAACTTGTTGATAAAGTTGAGGTTGATAATTAATAGCTAAGTCCACTTTTCCTGCGGCAACTAATTTAGGCGGTAATGATGGATCGGCGGGTTCGATAATGTCGACGTCTAAGTTATTTTTTTCAAAAAAGCCTTTTTGTTGCGCGACAATGATTGCGGCGTGATCAGGATTTACATACCAATCAAGCATTAAGCTGATTTTCTCTTTTGCTAAGCTGGAAAAGCTGGCGGTGAGTCCAATTAAAAGACTGAAATAACGGATGATTTTCTTCATTTTTGTCTCCTTTTGTCATGAAGTGTTAAACGTTCCAAATAAAACGGCGTAGTAGCCAATCAATGCTGAAATATAAACAAAGTGAAATTGCCACTAAGATCAGCAATGCGGCAAACATTAAATCTACCTGCATACGGGCGTTGGCATGAATCATCAAATAGCCAAGCCCTTCTGATGAACCCACCCATTCTCCAATTACAGCGCCAATTGGTGCGACTGAAACAGCAATGCGAAAGCCTGATGCAAATGCGGGTAAAGCAGCTGGTAAACGTACTTTAAGTAATAAACGCCAAGGGGATGGCTTGAATGTTTTGGCGAGATCAATCCAAGCTTTAGGTGTATTGCGTAAGCCATCGTAACAAGCTGCAGTTACAGGGAAATAGATAATGAGAATAGCCATAACAATTTTTGACGGCATGCCATAACCTAGCCAAAGTACGAGTATCGGAGCGATAGCAAAAACAGGAATTGCTTGAGAAATCACTAAAACCGGTAACAGTAAGGACGATATTTTAGGCGAAAAAGAGAGCAATAGGGCTGATGACAATCCAAAAAGAAAACCCAGTAGCAGCCCTAAGCCAATTTCAATTAAGGTGATTAGTGTATGTTGCCAAAGTAGTTCTGAATGAGAAGTTAATTGCAACCATACAGCTTGTGGAGAAGGAAATATGTAATGGGGAAAATCACCGAATACACCAATAAGTTGCCATAGACAAAGCAATATAACTCCAATAAAGAGCGGTTTAAGAAGGTTAAGTTTCATCTTTTTCCCTCTAATAACTCGTTCAATAATTGCTGTTGGAGCATCCACAAATTATTTTGGTTTAGATCTCGTGGTGCTTTACCTTCAGGTTTTATAACATCGGATAATGCTGATTGATTAGGCTGCGGTGAACGTAATACAAAAATACGTTGGCTTAAGCGTAATGCTTCTTGAGGATCATGGGTAACTAATAATACTGATTTATTTTTTAATAGTTCATAGGCCAAGTTTTGTAATTGGTAACGACTAATCGCATCAAGGGCAGAGAATGGTTCATCAAGTAAAACTAAATCAGCGTTTTGCATTAATACTCGAGCGAGCGCCACTCTTTGTTTTTGCCCTCCAGATAATTGAGCACTGTTTTTATGCAGATGCTCTGACATACCCACTTGTTCAAGTAATACTTTGGCTCGAATAGTGGTTTTTGCAGATTTATTTCCAAATAGTACGTTTTCTAATTGGACGTTATCAACAATTGAAAGCCAAGGATAAAGGGTATCTTTTTGCGGTAACCATGCCACTCGAATATGAGGATGGGAGGTGATATTGCCTTGAACTTTTCCTGGTATTTCAAGCCCTGCAATTAATCTCAAAAGCGTTGATTTACCTACACCAGAGCAGCCAAGTAAACTGACCCACTCATTAGGCAAAAGCGTTAAATCAAGGTGTTCAAATAGTACTTGCTCTCCAAAAGCAAGACTAAGATCCTGAATATTCACCATAGCATTAACCTAAGGATTAATAACCAAAGGTAACGGCAGAAAAGGAGTAAAAATAGGTATGAAGAATGAGAAAATATTTTGGCATATTAGTTTCCTACGTCAGTACTAACTGTTTCAGGTTCACGGGTATCATCTCAGCCACCTTGTGGCACCCCGACTAAAATTTGAAATAATTTTATATCGCAATTAAGAATAAAACAATAGGAAATGATATTAACTTTAGTTTAGATTTTTTTGTTTAGTCCTCAGGAGTCAATTTAAGTAATGAAAATAATAAGTTAAATTATAGACTCACTTTTCAAGTGTTATATTCAACGTTCTAGAAATGACTCCTTACCTTGTAAAATAAGACAACAAAAGTATTTATAATAAAAAACTAGATTCTCTATAAGCATATAATATATTATTAGTCCTTTAATTTGCTTTTCCATAAGTTGCTTGCCGGATTATAAAAATTTCTGACATCATGAATATCCCCTTGAATTCAAAGCTCTTCAAAGGTTTTAGTGTTTCAAGTGATAATATTTTTTCTACAGAAAAGTTATACCATCAATCTTGAGCGTACTTTTCTCATCATAAAGGAGAAACTATGTTAAGTTATCGCCACAGTTTTCATGCTGGCAACCACGCCGATGTGCTTAAGCACATTGTACTAATGCTGATTCTAGAAGATCTTTCACTAAAAGAAAAAGGTTTCTACTATCTCGACACCCATTCAGGTGTTGGCCGTTATCGCTTAAGTTCTAACGAATCAGAAAAAACCGGCGAATACAAAGAGGGAATTGGAAGACTTTGGGAAAGAACAGATTTACCCGAAGAGATTGCTCGCTACGTGGATCTCATTAAAAAGATCAATTATGGGGGTAAAGAATTACGCTATTATGCGGGTTCACCAATGATTGCTGCACAATTATTGCGTCCTCAAGATCGTGCATTACTGACAGAATTACACCCAAGCGATTTTCCATTATTACGCAATAATTTTAAAGAGTTTAAGAATATCACAACAAAATCAGAAAATGGTTTCCAACAACTCAAAGCCACACTTCCACCCAAAGAACGCAGAGGTTTGGTGCTTATTGATCCACCTTATGAATTAAAAGAAGATTATGATTTGGTGGTGAAAGCTATAGAAGAGGGTTATAAGCGCTTTGCGACAGGCACTTATGCGATTTGGTATCCCGTGGTACTTCGCCAGCAGACAAAACGCATTTTTAAAGGATTAGAAGCGACAGGGATTCGTAAAATTCTGAAAATTGAATTGGCTGTTCGCCCTGATAGTGATCAACGTGGTATGACCGCGAGTGGAATGGTGGTGATTAATCCACCTTGGCAATTAGAACAGCAAATGAAAGCTATTTTGCCTTATTTGACCCAAACGCTCGTCCCTGAAGGTACAGGAAGTTGGACAGTGGAATGGATTGTGCCGGAATAATCCATTCCAAAACCTTGGTCAAAATGACCGCACTTTTAAATTTTAATTTTATTGGAATACAACACTAAACAAAGTGCAATAACCATAATTAAAATCGCGCCTGCGAATAAGATGGTATCAACTGAGCTTTCATGATTCACAATAATCAAACGCAACATGGCCGTAATCCCTGCGTAAATAAAATAGCGTAAAGGAAAGTGATAGCCACTTTTAAAATATTGCACAATAAGGCCAATAAAACCGAAGTATAAGAAAAACATCACGGCTTGTTCAGCGACTTCATAAGGCACAACGCTTGATGTATTAAATACCATAATCGCTAAAGTGTACGTGATTTTAGCTAAAGCAATAATCAACACTAAAGCCAACGCGATAAGCGAAAAGCTTAATACTACTTTTAATACACCTGTCACTACTCGAGGCAGCTTTTCTAGTTCTTGAGATTCTTCCATAAAGTTCCTTTTTTGTTTTTAAATGACGAAAGTTGCGTATTTTAAAGGAATGTGATTTCGCGGTAAATAACCAAATTTAATCAAATAAAAAAGGCAGATATTTCTGCCTTTTCTTTTTTACATAAATGAATAATTACTCATCTAAGAAACTTCTCAATGTTTCTGAACGACTTGGATGACGTAGTTTACGTAATGCTTTCGCTTCAATCTGACGAATACGCTCACGGGTTACATCAAATTGTTTACCCACTTCTTCAAGTGTATGGTCGGTATTCATATCAATACCAAAACGCATACGTAACACTTTCGCTTCACGAGGAGTTAAACCTTCTAACACTTCATGAGTTGCCACTTTTAAGCTTTGTGCGGTTGCTGAATCTAATGGCAATTCAAGGGTTGAATCCTCAATGAAGTCACCTAAATGTGAATCATCGTCATCACCGATTGGGGTTTCCATTGAAATTGGCTCTTTCGCAATTTTAAGCACTTTACGGATTTTATCTTCTGGCATTCCCATGCGTTCAGCAAGCTCTTCTGGCGTCGCTTCACGTCCCATCTCTTGTAACATTTGACGAGAAATACGATTTAATTTATTAATCGTTTCAATCATATGAACAGGAATACGGATTGTGCGCGCTTGGTCTGCAATGGAACGCGTAATTGCCTGACGAATCCACCAGGTTGCATAGGTGGAGAATTTATAACCACGACGGTATTCAAATTTATCTACCGCTTTCATCAAACCGATATTCCCTTCTTGAATTAAATCCAAGAATTGTAAACCTCGGTTTGTATATTTTTTCGCAATAGAAATCACCAAACGTAAGTTGGCTTCAACCATTTCTTTTTTTGCACGGCGAGCTTTTTGTTCACCACGAGATACCGCATCACAAATCTCACGCATTTGTTGGATGGTAAGATTGGTATTTTGCTCAATATTCGCTAAGTTACCTAAAGATAAACGGATACGTTCTTCATATTTTGGTAAACGTTTTGCCCAAGCTTTCGTTGATTTTAATGCTTTTGCTACCCATGCATCACTGCTGCCATTCGCAACAATAAGCGCCTCAAATTCATCTTTTGGCATACCTGCAATATCAACTAATACTTTTTGTAGTTGACGCTCTTCTGCACGTACACGTTTCATCATATTCTTCATTGATAAAACAAGCGTATCGAATTGTTTAGGCACTAAACGGAATTGTTTAAAAATATCTGCGAGTAAAGCAATTTGATCTTTTGCGCGTTTACCACTGCGTCCGTGTTTTGCAATAGATGCTAATGTTTTAGTGTGTTGCTCTCTTAATGCCGAAAATCTTTCACGCGCTACTTCAGGATCGATGCTATTATCAGAATCGCTGTCATCAGAACTTGAGCTGCTATCGCTTTCATCTTCCTCATCGCTCTCATCATCAACTTCTGCAGCGACTTCAACACTTTCCTCTTCGTTAGCAAAATTCTCATCAATATTTGCTGCTTCCTCTGCGGCAATATTTGGATCCACAAATCCGGTAATTAAATCAGCTAAACGATAATTACCCGCTTCTACTTGATCATAATTATCTAATAATTCGGTTAACGCTTCTGGGTACGCCGCAATGGCGGTTTGAACTTCGTCAATTCCTTCCTCAATACGTTTTGCAATGCTGATTTCATCTTCACGGGTAAGAAGATCAACCGTTCCCATTTCACGCATATACATACGCACAGGGTCGGTTGTACGACCGATTTCAGATTCCACATTTGATAAAATTTGCGTTGCTTCTTCCACAGCATCTTCATCTGGAATCGTGTCATTCAACATCATTTCGTCACTTTCCGGTGCTTCATCCAGAACCGGAATACCAGCATCATGCTGTAAAGTTTGCAACAACTTATCGTAATATTCTGGATCGATCAAATCTTCTGGAAGCAAGTCATTGATCTCCGCATAAGTTAAATAACCTTGCGTACGACCCAATTCCATAAGCTGTTCAATTTGTTCTGAATATTGCTCGGCGGTAGATTGTTGATTTTGTTCCATTTTTATTCCCGTTTTGCGTTATTTTTGGAAGATAAAAGCCCTTGTTTTGAACAGGAGATTTTACCATTGTTATGACGGATTAACTAACTGTTTTTTCTGCTCTTCTTTTCCCTTGAGCAAATTCACTAAAATTGCTCGTTCTTGATCAGTTAAGCCTTCCGCCCTTTCTTTGGCGATAAGCATCTCAATATCACGTTCAATTGCTTGAATATTCAATCGACGATAGTTTTGAGAGAATGCATTAATGATTTCTAAGTCGTCTAATAGATGATCCCAAGAGGCTAATATTTCAAGGGGCTTGCTGAATTCTGTATCACGAAAATACTCTAAGATTTGCCCTGTTGTAATGCCTTCTCGTTCACGACAAAGTGCGGTCAATTTTTCGAGTAATTCGTAACCCGCCTCATGCTTTAAGGCTTGTAAACCCACATCCGAAATACGATTCACTAATTGTGAATTCTGTAATAACAGCGAAATCACCACACGCATTGGTGTTTTCTTAATAGTTTTTTGTGGCGTTTTAGGTTTGGGTTCAGCCTTGTCTATTTGATTTGGTATTAAGCTTTCAAGCTGTGATTGATCAAAGATTCCGAGCTTTTGCGCCAACATATTCCGCAATGATAGACGCAACATATCACCAGGGATTTGACGAATTAAAGGCGCTGCGAGTGCCACTAATTTGCCTCGTCCTTCTTGCGTCGAGAAATCTACTTGTGGACTTAAATGCGCAAATAAAAATTCTGTGAGGGACTGAGCTTGATCAATATATTCTTCAAACTTTTCTTTACCATATTGGCGAATATAAGTATCTGGGTCTTCTCCATCGGGTAGGAAAATAAACTTAATTTGTCGTCCATCTTCCAGATAGGGCAGGGCATTTTCAAGGGCACGCCAAGCGGCATCACGCCCTGCTCTATCACCATCATAGCAGCAAATAACTTGCTCTGTTGAACGAAACAATAATTGAATTTGCTCCGATGTCGTTGATGTCCCAAGAGAAGCCACCGCATAATTGACACCAAATTGCGCCAATGCCACCACGTCCATGTAGCCTTCAACCACCAGTAATTTTTCTGGCTCATCATTAATTTGTAAGGCTTCATACAAGCCATAAAGCTCATTTCCTTTATGGTATGTAATAGTTTCGGGTGAGTTTAGATATTTGGGTTTTTCATCCGTTAAAACGCGTCCACCAAAGGCAACCGTACGACCACGTTTATCCCGAATCGGAAACATAATACGATTACGGAATTTATCGTACACATTGCCACGATCGTTTCGAGAAAGCATACCTAAATCAAACAGTTTTTTCTGTTCTTCTCGATTTTTGCCGAATTGACGCAACACCGTATCCATCGCATTGGGCACATAACCGATTTGAAAACGAGCAATAATTTCTGGCGATAAACCACGTTGCTGAAGATAGCTTTGAGCAGGAATATTTAGCGGTAGTTGAGCTTGATAAAACGACGCAATCTCTTGCATCAAATCGTATAAATTACGTTTTGTCTGATAGCTCACATCAGGTTTATTGCCGAATTGGTTTGCACGTTTTTCATAAGGCACTTCAAGCCCTGCCGAAGCGGCAAGTTCTTCAACGGCTTCAACAAATTCTAATTTGTCATAATCCATTAAAAATGAAATGGCATTACCTTTCGCGCCACAGCCGAAGCAATAATAGAATTGTTTTTTTTCACTTACCGTAAAGGAGGGTGTTTTTTCGTGATGAAACGGACAACAAGCTTGATAATCTCGTCCCGCTTTTTTGAGTTTCACACGCGCATTAATCACATCGACAATATTCGATTTTGTGAGCAGATCATCAATAAATTGGCGTGGAATAGAGCCTTTCATTGCCTTGCCTCCTTGAATACGATGCAAAAGTGCGGTTGATTTTGCGTGATTTTTTTGATGAGTTTAAAGCAACAAAACCGTGATACCCAAAAGGTTTCACGGTTTGTCTTAACTCGAGTTAGAAAATACTACAAATTAGTATAAACGGGTATTGCGCGCATTTTCGCGAGCATTACGTTTAGCGTGACGTTTAGCAAGTGTTGCTTTTTCACGTTTACGGATTGTAGTTGGTTTTTCATAGAATTCACGAGCGCGAACTTCTGCTAAAATACCAGCTTTTTCGCAAGAGCGTTTGAAACGACGTAAAGCTACGTCGAATGATTCGTTTTCACGTACTTTAATTACAGGCATAAGCCAATCACCTCAATGAGTTTAATTTAATTGCAATTTTAAATTTTTATTACTGCCGAATGAACGGCAAATTCAATAAAGGACGCAATTCTAATCGATCTTCCCTGCAAAAGCAAAGGAAAGATCGCCTATTTGCTGAAAATTTGGCGTTTGAACTGGTTTAAGCGGGCTAAACAAGGTAAAATCTTTGCCAATTTTTTTAATAAAATGAGAAGAAAATGCGTATTTTAGGGATCGAAACCTCCTGTGATGAAACAGGTGTCGCGATTTATGATGAAGACAAAGGCTTAATTGCTAATCAACTCTACACGCAAATTGCCTTGCATGCGGATTACGGCGGTGTGGTGCCAGAACTGGCTTCTCGCGATCACATTCGCAAAACAGCACCATTAATTAAAGCAGCATTAGAAGAAGCTAATTTAACCGCTGATCAAATTGATGGTATCGCCTATACAAGTGGCCCAGGTTTAGTGGGGGCATTATTAGTGGGCGCAACAATCGCACGTTCACTGGCTTATGCCTGGAATGTGCCCGCTATTGGCGTACACCACATGGAAGGTCATCTACTTGCGCCAATGCTTGATGAAAATCGACCGCACTTTCCATTTATTGCCCTCTTAGTTTCAGGTGGACATACGCAATTAGTGCGCGTTGATGGTGTGGGTAAATATGAAGTCATTGGCGAATCTATTGATGATGCGGCAGGTGAAGCCTTTGATAAAACCGCAAAATTATTAGGGTTAGATTACCCTGGTGGTGCAGCACTTTCACATTTAGCCGAAAAAGGATCGCCGGATCGTTTTGTATTTCCACGTCCAATGACAGATCGACCAGGCCTTGATTTTAGCTTTTCAGGTTTAAAAACCTCAGCGGCTAACACCATTAATCAAGCGCTCAAACAAGAAGGGGAATTAACCGACCAAACCAAAGCCGATATTGCCTTTGCCTTCCAAGATTCCGTCGTGGATACGCTCGCCATTAAATGTAAACGTGCCTTAAAAGAAACCGGCTATAAACGTTTAGTGATTGCTGGCGGGGTGAGTGCAAACAAAAAATTACGTGAAACCCTTGGCGCTATGATGAAAAATCTTGGTGGTGAAGTATTTTACCCGCAACCTCAATTTTGTACCGATAATGGTGCCATGATTGCCTACACAGGCTTTTTGCGCTTAAAACAAGGTCAGAATAGCGATCTCGCCATTGATGTTAAACCACGTTGGGCAATGACTGAACTCCCTGCAATTTAAGGAAAAAATATGGAAAATATGATTAAAGTGAGAGCTATGCGTGCAGCCGGTATCGCTTGTTTTTTAGTGCTCGCGATTATTGGCGCATGGATTTTTACCACACCAAGTGGCGATATCGTTAGCGCGCTTTCAGCTGCCGGAAAAATGGTTGGCGGTGGTGCAACTTACGGTACCTTTATGCTAGCAGCCTGTCCACCTGTTGCAGGATTTATTGCCTATTATTTCTGGAAATGGGTGATTAAATAATGGCAAAACTCTATTTTTACTACTCTACGATGAATGCGGGCAAATCAACCACGTTGCTGCAATCTTCCTATAACTACCGTGAACGCAATATGAACACCATGGTTTATACGGCTGCCATTGATGACCGTTTTGGATTAGGCAAAGTCACGTCACGTATTGGTATTCATGAAGATGCCAATTTATTTACGTCAACGAGTGACCTTTTTGCCGAAGTGAGCCAACATTTACAACAAGAAAAAATTCATTGTGTTTTGGTTGATGAAGCCCAGTTTTTAACGAAACAACAAGTCTATCAATTAAGTGATGTCGTAGATAAACTGAAGATTCCTGTGCTTTGTTATGGCTTACGCACAGACTTCCAAGCTGAGCTATTTGAAGGTAGCAAGTATTTACTTGCTTGGGCAGATCAACTAGAAGAATTAAAAACAATCTGTTATTGTGGGCGTAAAGCCAATTTCGTTTTACGTTTAAATGAACAAGGTGAAGTCATTAAGGAAGGGGAACAAATCCAAATTGGTGGAAACGACTCCTATCTTTCGGTTTGCCGCTATCATTACAAAGAAAAGTGCGGTCAGCTTTAACCTCATTTTTCAATTTTATACTCGGAGGACAATTTTATGCTAAAAAACAAAACATTCGGCAGTGCCTTAATCATTGCAGGCACAACCATCGGGGCGGGAATGCTCGCGATGCCATTAACCTCTGCTGGTATTGGTTTTGGTTACACCGTTTTCTTATTGGTCGGCTTATGGGCACTTTTAGTTTACAGTGGTTTGCTTTTTGTTGAAGTGTATCAAACTGCCGATCGCTTGAATGATGGCGTGGCGACTCTCGCGGAGAAATACTTTGGCATCACTGGGCGTGTCTTAGCCACCTTTAGTTTGCTTATTTTACTTTATGCCCTTTCTGCAGCCTACATCACTGGTGGTGGTTCATTATTATCGGGTTTACCAACCGCTTTTGGTTTCGAAAGTCTTTCCTCCGAACTTTCAATTATTATATTTACTGTCGTACTCGGTGCCTTTGTGGTTGTAGGTACAAGAGGTGTTGATGGTGCCACCCGTATTCTGTTCATCGGTAAATTAATTGCCTTTGCTTTTGTGTTGTTCATGATGTTACCCAAAGTATCTGTCGATAACCTGATGGCCTTACCTTTAAATTATGCTTTCGTGATCTCTGCAGCGCCAATTTTCTTTACCTCCTTTGGCTTCCACATCATCATGGGCAGCGTAAACAGCTATTTAGATGGTAGTGTTACTCAATTCCGTAAAGCGATTTTAATTGGTACAGCGATTCCACTCGTCGCTTATTTAGTGTGGCAATTAGCGACTCACGGCGTATTAAGTCAAAATGAATTCGTGCAAGTACTCCA
Organism: Haemophilus sp. SZY H56; assembly: GCF_054332415.1. Lineage (NCBI taxonomy): Bacteria > Pseudomonadati > Pseudomonadota > Gammaproteobacteria > Pasteurellales > Pasteurellaceae > Haemophilus > Haemophilus sp. SZY H56. Next base: position 79,064 of record NZ_JBTGNX010000005.1, read on the forward strand.
AGCGGATCCAACACTTAACGGATTAGTGAACGCGACGCGTCAAATCACGAATTCCCACATCATGGGCGAAATCGTGCGTGTATTCTCAGCACTTGCATTAATCACCTCTTTCCTTGGTGTGATGCTAGGGGTATTTGAAGGTTTAGGCGATTTATTCAAACGTTACAAATTACCACACAACCGTTTAACACTGACGGTTGCCGCCTTCACACCACCACTTGCGTTCGCCTTGTATTATCCTGAAGGTTTTATCGCCGCATTAAGCTATGCTGGCTTACTCTGTGCGTTCTATTGCTTGATTTTGCCTATCGGACTGGCATGGAAAACCCGTCAAGCGAATCCGAATCTGCCTTATCGTGTAATCGGTGGTAATGTGACTTTAGTGATTGCGTTAATCATTGGTGTAGCAATTATGATCGTGCCATTCTTAATTCAAGCGGGTTACCTACCGGCTGTGGCAGGCTAAAGTGCGGTAGATTTTCAAGGCATTTTTCTTATAAAAAGTAGGGCTTAAACGCCCTATTTTTTTATTTTCAAAAAGTTTTCATTTTTTTATCTCTCTTAATCTTTCCTTAAGATTCTCTTGTTTAAATACACTCATCGAAGGTAAACAACCCAATCGATAAATAAATTTGAAAGCAAAACTTTCAACTTACTTTATGATTATCTTATTTAGGAGAACAAACTATGAAAAAATTACTTACTGTTGCAGCTATCGCATTATCTTCTGTTGCCGTATATAACACCGCAATGGCGCAAGGATTTAATGATGGAAAGAATCAAGTCACTCAACAAGGTTTTGTAGATGAAAGCGTCATTGTGAAAACCGTCGCTGATGCATTAAATGCCAATGATAACACTCCAGTTCGTTTAGACGGACAAATTGTAAAACAAATTGGTAAAAAGGATTTCTTATTTAAAGATGCAAGTGGAAAAGAAATCCAAATTGAAGTCAGCAAAAAAGCATGGAATGGTCAAACGATAGCACCTCAAGATAACATTCAAATTATCGGTAAAGTCGATAAAGAATGGAATAAAACAGATATTGATGTGAAACAAATCATCAAAAAATAAGTAACAAAATGACCGCACTTAATCTTGAGATGAGATGAAGTGCGGTCAATTTTGAGCGTATTTTTGAGATAAAAAATGGGGCGTATTCATCTGCGCCCCATTTTGTTTTCTAACCGTTTAACTATGACTGAATTTCTGCAATGAACTCTTCTTCCGTTAGCACAGTAACACCTAATTCTTGTGCTTTTGTGAGCTTAGAACCCGCCGCATCACCGGCAATCACAAAATCCGTTTTTGCTGAAACCGAGCCGCTCACTTTCGCGCCCATGTCTTGTAATAAGGCTTTAGCTTCATTGCGTCCCATTTGAGTTAAGGCTCCGGTTAACACAACCGTTTTGCCTTTAAAACGATTTTCTGTTACTTCTTTAGTTTCCACTGTTTCCCAATGTACGCCTTGAGCGATCAAATCATTCACCACAGACACGTTATGTGGCTCGTGCCAAAACGCTAAAATACGATTTGCCACCACTTCTCCTACATCCGGTACTTGTTGTAAGGCTTCTAAATCTGCATTTTGTAACGCTTCTAGGGTTTTGAAATGATTTGCTAAATTCAATGCCGTTGCTTCACCCACTTCACGAATCCCTAGAGCAAAAATAAAACGTGCTAACGTCGTATTTTTTGCTTTTTCAAGGCTGGCTAAGGCATTTTCAGCAGATTTTACGCCCATTCTTTCCAAACGGGTTAGCGTGGTTAAATCTAACTTGAATAAATCGGCTGGCGTATGAATTAATTCACGATCCACTAACTGCTCGATCAATTTGCCCCCTACGCCATCAATATCCATGGCCTTGCGAGAAACGAAATGTTTAAGCGCTTCTTTACGCTGTGCTGCACAGAACAAACCGCCCGTACAACGCGCTACCGCTTCACCTTCAATACGAACAATGGCTGAATCACATACAGGACAAGTTTCTGGGAAAACAATTGGTCTTGTATCCGCTGGGCGACGATCGTGCAATACGCCGATAATTTGTGGGATCACATCCCCCGCACGGCGAATCACTACCGTATCACCAATCGCAATATCCAAACGTTCAATTTCATCACCATTATGCAATGTGGCATTACTTACCGTTACCCCTGCCACAAATACCGGCTCTAATTTTGCTACTGGGGTAATTGCACCCGTTCTGCCTACTTGGAATTCCACGTCATTTAAGCGAGTTAATTCTTCTTGCGCAGGGAATTTATAAGCAATCGCCCAACGTGGCGCCTTGGAGATAAAACCTAATTTCTCTTGTAACGCAATATCATTAATTTTCAGCACGGTACCATCAATATCATAGCCAAGGGAACTGCGTTTATTTTGAATATCACGATAAAAATCCAACACTTCATCTGTGCCGTTACATAAACGGATTTCTGGGTTTACCGGAATCCCAATAGACTTCAACCATTGCAAACGATCATAATGCGTATTTGGTAAATCCACCCCTTCTGCAATACCAATACCATAAGCATTCAATACCAATGGACGCTTACTCGTAATTTTTGGATCGAGCTGTCGCAACGAACCTGCTGCTGCATTACGTGGATTAGCAAAGGTTTTCTCGCCTTTCTCTAAAGCCTGTTGATTTAAACGCTCAAAGCCTTCATGTGGCATAAACACTTCACCACGCACTTCTAAACGTGCAGGTGGATTGTCCATTAAAAGTTGCAAGGGAATATTTCGAATTGTACGGATATTCGCGGTAATATCCTCCCCTGTTGCCCCATCACCACGGGTTGCGGCTTGAGTCAGTACGCCATTCACATACAAAATACTCACCGCTAAACCATCTAATTTCGGCTCACAGCAGAAAGTAAGAGGTTCAGGCAAACGAATAAGACGATCTTCAATACGTTTTACGAATGCATAGAATTCCTCGTTTGAAAAGGCATTATCCAAAGACAGCATTGGAATTTCATGACGAATTTGAGCAAAACCAGAAAGCGGTTTGGCGCCTACACGTTGAGTAGGTGAATCTGCCGTAATGCGTTCCGGATGGGCGGCTTCTAAGGCTTTAAGTTGATGAAATAAACGGTCATATTCTGCATCAGGAATCGTTGGGTTATCCAATACATGATATTCATATTCATAACGACGAAGATCCTGACGTAATTTATCAATTTGTTGCTGAAGGCTCATAATGTTCTCTAACAGTTTGTTCATTGAATTAAAATGGGCGAACCATCGCGGCTCGCCCAAAGTGCGGTTATTTTTCGTGCGTTTTTATGCGATACGAGATAAATAATCCTGCTCTGCTACATCATCAAAAATTTCTTGTTGTTCAGTCAGCACTACACCATCTAAATCTTCTGCAATAGTTTTCGCTGCGCGAATCATGGTACGTAAGTTGGCCAAATTATTACCTGGCGATGGCAATTGCATAAAGAACACAATCCCAATGGTTGAAAACTCAGCCATATTGTAATAATCAAACGTACCTGGCTGTTCAATATTCGCTACGCTAAATAATACAGGACTCGCTACACTCAAATCTAAATGGCGATGATACATTTGATGTTCACCAAAAATAAAACCAAGATTTTCCAAAGATTGTGATAATTGCGGTCCATAAAAGTCACGATTTTGATTCGAAATCACATAAAGTTGAACAAAACCAGAGGTTTGTTTTGGTTTCTCTACTTCGACAGGTTCGTGATAATTAAAATGCACATTGTCATGTGTAGCATTCTGTGAACTTAATGACATTTCCGCTAACTGCTCACGCAATTCAGGCGAAGAAGAATTCACACCGTCAAAATCATTGCTTTGCGCTTCTAATTCTTCGATTGTCATTTCTACTACACGACGCTTCGACTGCTCATTAGCGTCAAGAGAAGCTGCAGACTCGGATTGCGATGCTGAAGGTGATTGAACAGACTCGATTTCATAAACAGACTGATTTGGTAAGGAGATTTTTATATCATCGACACTTTTTTCTGTTTGACGAGCATCCTCTTGGGTTCGTTGCTCTTCAACCTGGCTCACCACCTGTGGCATAACATTGAATCGATCGGTAGTTTGCTGTACTGTTTGTACGCTCTCTGCACTATGCGTTAAAGAGATATCCGCATTGACATCGGCCGCTTGCGAAAAAGGATTGACCTCCTCACTTTTAAAAGTGCGATTAAATGCATTCGCATTTTTAAAATACTTTGATTTCTCTCGACGATTTGACCATAATCCGTGTACCACTAGGGCAATTAAAGCGATCACTCCTAAAATGATCAAAATGGTATTCAAATCCATTCTTGTTGCTCCTTGACGCAATAATTTTTGCTAATCCTATCACATTTCACCAAGTGAAAAAATAGGGATACAAACAAGATATTAAAAGGAACAAAATGGAATTTTTCTCAAAAAACATTGTCTTTCTGTGAGATTTTGTGCTTTTTACTTTTCAATTCAAAGGAACAATGATGATCGATCAAAATGAAATAAAATCTGCTTTCAATCATTTCGTAATGGGTTGGCATTTTATTACGCAAAAAGGACTCCGCCGTTTTGTGATTATGCCAATTTTACTTAACGTCGTTCTACTTACAGGCTTATTTTGGCTATTCGTTTCACAAATCTCCACGATGATTGACTGGGTGATGAGCTTTATTCCAGATTGGCTAAGCTTTTTAAGCGTGATTTTGCTTGTGTTGTCTATTGGCTCAATTCTCTTATTTTTCTATTTTGCCTTTACAACGCTTTCAGGCTTTATTGCCGCACCGTTTAATGGATTATTAGCAGAAAAAGTCGAAAAAATGCTAACTGGTGAAGCCGTTAATGATGATGGTTTTGCCGAAATTATGAAAGATGTGCCACGTATGCTAAATCGTGAATGGCAAAAACTGTGGTACAGCTTACCGAAATTCGTAGGCTTATTCCTATTGAGTTTTATCCCTGTTATCGGACAAACCATTATTCCGGTACTGACCTTCTTATTTACTTTCTGGATGATGGCAATTCAATATTGTGATTACCCATTTGATAATCATAAAATTTCTTTTGGCATTATGAAAAACGCATTAGGCGAAAGACGCATACAAAGCCTGACATTCGGAGCATTAATCACCCTTTGTACCGCATTACCGATTGTGAATTTAGTCGTTATTCCCGTTGCAGTCTGTGGTGCGACCATAATGTGGGTCGAAAATTATCGCTCACAATTAAAATTTGATATGAATTTTGACCGCACTTCAGGTTCAACACAAATTGTGACACGTTCTACAAGTACGGAAATTAAGCCTTCGGGAAACAGCATCGTGAATAAATAGCATTTAGTTATAAAATATAGCGATTAACTATTTTTTGAATTTAAAAGCTGGTGTTATAACTATTGCATCAAATTATTCCAAAATATAAAAGGACAGTAAAATGACAATTTATGCAGATAACTCATACTCAATCGGTAATACGCCATTAGTTCGTTTAAAACATTTCGGACACAATGGTAACGTTGTCGTAAAAATTGAAGGTCGTAACCCTAGCTTTAGCGTGAAATGCCGTATTGGTGCCAACATGATCTGGCAAGCGGAAAAAGATGGCATTTTAACGGCTGGTAAAGAAATAGTAGATGCGACTAGTGGTAACACCGGTATCGCTTTAGCCTATGTGGCTGCCGCACGCGGTTATAAAATCACCTTAACCATGCCTGAAACCATGAGTCTTGAACGTAAACGTTTATTACGTGGTTTAGGCGTCAATCTTGTGCTCACTGAAGGCTCAAAAGGGATGAAAGGTGCAATCGCTAAAGCAGAAGAAATTGTGGCGTCTAATCCAAATCATTATGTGATGCTAAAACAATTTGAAAACCCGGCTAACCCTGACATTCACCGTCAAACTACTGGTGAAGAAATTTGGAAAGATACGGAAGGTAAAGTCGATGTTGTGGTTGCTGGTGTGGGTACCGGTGGTACAATTACCGGTATTTCTCGTGCGATCAAACTCGATCACGGTAAAAAAATTACCTCTGTGGCGGTTGAACCAACAGAATCACCTGTTATTAGCCAAACCCTTGCAGGCCAAGAAGTAAAACCAGGTCCACACAAAATTCAAGGTATCGGTGCGGGCTTCATTCCGAAAAACTTAGATTTATCATTAATTGATCGCGTGGAAACTGTAGATAGCGATACTGCGATTGCTACCGCTCGCCGTTTAATGGCTGAAGAAGGGATTCTTGCGGGTATTTCCTCTGGAGCCGCTGTGGCAGTAGCTGACCGCTTAGCAAAACTACCAGAATTCCAAGATAAATTAATCGTCGCGATCTTACCTTCTGCATCAGAACGTTATTTAAGTACGGCGTTATTTGAAGGAATTGAGGCTTAGTGATTAAGCCTCACTATTTCACTTTTAGATGTAAATAAAGGAACACTTATGAAAAAATCATTTTTTAGCACCGCACTTTTAGCGGCTGGATTAGCTCTTTCTACTTTTGCTAACGCAGGTGAAATTGCTGATCGCGTTGAACAAACTAAAACCTTATTAGTCGGTACTGAGGGAACTTACGCACCATTCACTTTCCACGACAAAGATGGCAAGTTAACGGGTTTTGATGTGGAAATTATCGAAAATGTCGCACAAAAATTAGGTTGGAAAGTCGAATTCAAAGAAACCGCTTGGGACGGTATGTATGCAGGTTTAAACGCAAAACGCTTTGATGTTATTGCAAACCAAACCAATCCAAGCCCAGAACGTTTAAAAAAATATGATTACAGTGCACCTTATAACTACTCTGCTGGCGTAATCGTGACGAAAGCTGATAACGATAGCATTAAATCATTCCCTGATTTAAAAGGTAAAAAATCTGCACAATCTGCAACTAGTAACTGGAGCAAAGATGCTCGTGCTAATGGTGCAATTATTGTAACCGTTGATAGCTTGGCGCAAAACCTTGAAGCAGTAAAACAAGGTCGTGTTGACGCAACTGTAAATGATAAACTCGCGGTGTTAGATTACTTCAAAAAACAACCTAATGCAGGCTTAAAAATTGCTGTAGAAAGTGATAAAAAAATCCCGACCAGTTTTGCTTTCTTGAAAGGTGAAGAACCGCTTATTGCGAAAGTAAACCAAGCACTTGAAGAACTACGCAAAGACGGAACGTTAAAACAAATTTCAATCAAATGGTTTGGCGATGACATTACTCAATAATTGGTTAGCAAGCCTTCCATTTATGACCGCAGAACGAGCTGATTATGTAATCAGCTCGTTTTGGCCTATGATGGAAGGGGCAATTTTATATACGATTCCCCTAGCGGTAATTTCCTTCTTTTGCGGTTTATTCATTGCTGTTATTGTGGCTGTGATTTGCACATTACCGCATCCCAATTTAATGACCAAAATTCTGCAGGGCATTTGCCGCACTTATATTTCAATTATTCGTGGCACGCCAATGTTGGTGCAGATCTTCATTATCTTCTACGGTTTACCTGAAATTGGTATCAAGCTAGAACCTTTTCCAACCGCAATTATTGCGTTCTCCATTAACATTGGTGCTTATGCGGCAGAAACGGTAAGGGCCTCCATTCTTGCGATTCCTAAAGGTCAATGGGAAGCCTCTTATGCGATAGGCATGAATTACACACAAGCTTTCGTGCGTACCATTATGCCGCAAGCTTTACGTATTTCCGTCCCTTCGCTATCAAACACTTTCATTAGCACGGTGAAAGATACTTCTCTTGCTTCACTCGTTTGGATCGCTGAATTATTCCGTGTAGCGCAAAACATCACGGCTGAAAACTATGAGTTTATTTTAATTTATAGTGAAGCAGCCCTTATTTATTGGGTATTCTGTTTTGTGCTGTCGATAGGGCAAACCCGCTTAGAAAAACGCCTTTCTCGCCATTTATAAGGACTGGTTATGTTAAAAGTCACGAATATTCAGAAAAGTTTTAATGGCCACCATGTATTAAAAAGCATTGATTTTGAAATTAATAAAGGTGAAGTGGTTGCCATTCTGGGCCCATCAGGTTCAGGCAAAACGACCTTTTTACGCTGTTTAAATTTGCTCGAACGCCCAGAAAAAGGGGTATTAGCATTTACCGATGGAAGCTTAACTATTGATTTCAGCAAGAAGATCAGCAAATCCGATGAACTAAAATTGCGTCGTCGTTCCTCAATGGTGTTCCAACAATACAACCTATTTCCTCACCGCACGGCTCTTGAGAATGTGATGGAAGGGATGGTGGTTGTGCAAAAACAACCAAAAGAGACTGCTCGTGAAAAAGCCTTGGCATTATTGGAAAAAGTCGGTTTAAAAGCAAAAGCGGATTTATATCCCTCTCAACTTTCTGGTGGTCAACAGCAACGTGTCGGGATCGCCCGAGCTTTAGCGGTTAAACCCGATATTATCTTGTTAGATGAGCCCACTTCCGCTCTTGACCCGGAACTCGTTGGTGAAGTGTTACAGGCACTCAAAATGCTCGCACAAGAAGGCTGGACAATGATTATCGTCACCCATGAGTTGAATTTTGCCAAAGATGTGGCAGATCGTGTGATTCTTATGGAAAATGGTCATATTGTTGAACAAAATACCGCAGCTGAATTCTTCAGTCATCCACAGCAAGAGCGCACCAAACAATTCTTATTGCAAGCTAAAATGCCGATGGAATTCGAAGATTATTGTATTTAATCCCCCTAAATACAAAAAGAGCGGTCAAAAAACATCATGAATTTTGACCGCTCTTTCTATTAGAATAAATTACATAATGGCGTTATAGAATACCGCTGCTAAAGCCGCCCCGATAAATGGACCTACAACCGGAACCCAACTGTATCCCCAGTCAGCTTTAGTTTTTAATGTACCACCAAGTAAAAGACCTAAAGTTAAGCGCGGACCAAGATCTCGAGCTGGGTTGATCGCATAACCGGTTGTTCCACCTAAACTTAAACCAATTGCCCAAACTAAAATCGCGACTGGTAATGCCCCGATAGAACCTAAACCAATTGGCGTGCTTTCTGCTGTGCCAGGTAAAGTGATGTTTGCACCTGCAAGATAGAAAATCACGAAGACGAGTACGAAGGTACCAACGATTTCGTTCACTAAGTTGATTGGATAGTTACGAATTGCTGGTTCAGTACAGAAACAAGCGCGTTTTAAGCCCTCTTCTTCAGTCGCTGCAAAGTGATCTTTATACATAATGTAAACCAACAACGCACCAACCATGCCACCCACCACTTGTGCCGCGATGTAGCCCGGCACCAATTCCCAAGCAAATGCACCTTTCATTGCTACACCAAGTGTTACCGCAGGATTTAAGTGTGCCCCACTGTAAGGTCCCGTTACAACAACCGCCACATACACCGCAAATGCCCATGCGGTAGTGATCACAATCCAACCAGAACTTTGCCCTTTCGTTTTATTTAAGCATACGTTGGCCACTACACCGTTACCTAACAGGATGAGAAGTGCTGTGCCAAAAAATTCTGCAAAATAGGCATTCATAAGAAAATCTCCAAATAATGATTAACTTAATGATTTCATTAAAGAAATCTTGCTTTGCAATTCGTTTCGTTGTTTGATCAAATATTGAGATACTCAAAGTGAGTGGCTTCATTATCTAGTTTTAACCAATTAATTCAATAGATGAAACCGATCTATTTTCTAAAAATGAGAGAGCGATCACATTATTTTGTGCGTTAACGCAATCGTTTACATATTTTCAGGAAAAAATTTGTGATCACAGTCACAAAATCAAATATTGCTTATTCCAATTAAGTTCGAATTCAATTAAGTTAGGTTCGCAATTTGTTCGTTTAAGCTCAAAATTTCTTCATTCATTTAATGAGAGTGCCAAACACTCTAAGGAATAGAACCATGACAGACAAGAAATACATCATTGCGTTGGACCAAGGTACCACAAGCTCTCGTGCAGTATTATTAGATCACAATGCGAATGTTGTCGAAATCGCTCAACGTGAATTTACACAAATTTATCCACGTGCAGGCTGGGTGGAACATAATCCAATGGAAATTTGGGCAACACAAAGTTCAACATTAAACGAAGTGGTTGCAAAAGCAGGCATTACCTCTGATGAAGTTGCGGCAATTGGTATTACTAACCAACGTGAAACCACCATCGTATGGGAAAAAGCAACCGGTACACCGGTTTATAACGCGATTGTGTGGCAATGTCGTCGTACTGCAGATATTACAGACAAACTTAAAGCGGATGGTCATGAGGAATATATCCGCAACACCACGGGTTTAGTGGTGGACCCCTATTTCTCTGGTACAAAAGTGAAATGGATTTTAGACAATGTAGAAGGCGCTCGCGAAAAAGCGGAACGTGGCGAGCTTTTATTCGGTACTGTAGATACCTGGCTTGTGTGGAAATTAACCCAAGGTCGTGTTCACGTAACGGATTACACCAACGCATCCCGTACCATGTTATTTAACATCCATACGAAAAAATGGGATGACAAAATGTTGGAATTATTAAATATTCCACGCTCTATGTTACCTGAAGTGCGTAATTCTTCTGAAGTGTATGGCCAAACCAACATCGGGGGTAAAGGCGGCGTACGTATTCCAGTTGCAGGTATCGCGGGCGACCAACAAGCGGCACTTTACGGCCATCTATGCACACGCGCAGGCCAAGCGAAAAATACCTATGGTACAGGCTGCTTTATGTTGCTCCACACCGGTGATAAAGCTATTACCTCTAAAAATGGCCTATTAACCACCATCGCTTGTAACGCCAAAAGTGAACCTGAATACGCACTTGAAGGTTCTGTATTTATTGCAGGCGCTTCAATCCAATGGTTACGTGATGAACTCAAAATCGTTCATGACAGCCACGACTCCGAATACTTCGCACAGAAAGTCCCTGATAGCAACGGGGTATATGTTGTTCCAGCCTTCACCGGTTTAGGTGCACCATATTGGGATCCGTATGCACGCGGTGCAATTTTTGGTCTTTCTCGAGGTTCTAACCGTAACCATATTGTACGCGCAACCCTTGAATCTATCGCTTACCAAACTCGTGACGTATTAGAAGCAATGCAATCTGACTCTGGTCAACGCTTACAATATTTACGTGTTGATGGCGGCGCAACCAACAATAGCTTCTTAATGCAATTCCAAGCGGATATTTTAGATGTGAATGTTGAACGACCTGTCGTAAAAGAAGTGACCGCACTTGGTGCAGCTTACCTTGCCGGTCTTGCAGTTGGTTTCTGGAAAGACCTCGATGAACTTCACGACAAAGCACGTGTAGAACGAACTTTTACGCCTGATAACGATGATGAAAAACGTCAACGTCGGTATAAAGGTTGGAAAAAAGCCGTTAAACGCTCATTAGAATGGGCAAAAGAAGATGCGGAATAATCTTTTCTGACTGATAATAAAATGAGATCAAAATTTCTATTTTGATCTCACCTAAAAGCTACACCATTCACTTAAGGACTGACGTCGATATATTAGACGACGTCCTTTTCTTTTGATTTTAATTAAATTGATCGGCCATCATCGCAATTTAGATCACCATTGATTATCGAAACCATTTACTTCTCTATATGCCACAAATGATTCTTTATTCAGTCTCAATTCGATGATAGACGGCTAAATGACCAGCCAAATCTTCAATAAAAGAAACTACTCGCTTAGTTAGCCATTCAGAGATTACTTTACCATCTCTAAATGGCTGCTAGTAGGCTTATATTCGATATTAACTAAAGAATATGTTGGTATTGTTCTAACATCTCTTTTGGCCATACGCTTGATTGCACTTCACCAATGTGTTTTTTGTGAAGCAACAACATTGCCAAGCGAGATTGACCGATACCACCACCGATGGTGAGAGGTAATTTGCCGTTTAATAAATCTTGGTGCCAATCCATTTTTAAGCGATCTTCATCACCGGTTAAGCCAACTTGTAAACGTAATGCGGATTCATCCACACGAATACCCATTGAAGAAAGCTCAAACGCTTTACCTAACTCAGCGTTCCACACCAAAATATCACCGTTTAAGCCTTTGTAGCCGTTTTCAGATTCAGTTGTCCAGTCATCATAGTCTGGTGCACGACCATCATGTGGTTTACCGTCTGATAATTTGCCACCAATACCAATTAAGAACACGGCGCCATATTCTTTACAAATCGCATTTTCACGCTCTTTGCTTGAAAGCTCTGGGTAGCGTTTCACTAAATCTTCACTGTGAACGAAGGTGATTTCTTTTGGCAAACTTGATGGGATATCAAAACGCGCTTCTACTGCTAATTCAGTTAAACGGATTGCACGATAGATAGAACGTACCGTTTCTTTTAAATAAGCAAAGTTACGACGACCTTCAGGAATCACTTTTTCCCAGTCCCATTGATCCACATAAACAGAGTGAGTTTGATCCAATGAATCTTCATCTGGACGTAATGCTTTCATGTGCACAAATAAGCCTTCGCCTTCTTTAAAGTGGAAACGTGCTAAAGTGTGACGTTTCCATTTTGCTAATGAGTGAACCACTTCATAAACCGCATTTGGGATGCATTTCACGTTTACTTGAACCGCTTTCTCAATGCCTGATAAGTTATCTTGCATACCATTGCCAACTTCACTCAGGATTGGACCTTGCACTTCAATGATGCCAAATTGTTCAATTAAATTTTGAGTAAAGGTGTTCTTCACAAAGCTAATTTCTTGTTGTTGTAAAATAAACGTCTTTTTCATATTTATCCTTCTTTTTTATAATAACTGGTAAGATTTGTTGTGTATTATTTAATAAAATTGCAATTTGTTTCAAGTAATTTCTTTACATTGTTTTAAATGTTGAATATTATCAAAAATAAAGAAGATATTTTAAAAAAGATCTAACTGGGGGTGTTTTATGCACAATATCGATACGCTTGATCGACAAATTCTCCGAGTACTGACAAAAGATGCTCGTACACCCTATGCAGAAATGGCCAAAAACTTTGGTGTAAGCCCGGGTACAATTCATGTTCGTGTAGAGAAAATGCGTCAGTCTGGCCTGATTGAAGGGACAAAAGCGATTATTGATGAGCGTAAGTTGGGTTACGATGTGTGTTGCTTTATTGGCATTATTTTGAAAAGTGCAAAAGATTATGAAAAAGTGATTAAAAAGCTAGACACTTTTGATGAAGTGGTGGAAGCCTATTATACCACGGGTAACTATTCGATTTTTATTAAAGTGATGACACATACGATTGCTGAATTACATTCCGTGCTGGCAACTAAAATTCAGCTAATTGATGAAATTCAATCGACGGAAACCTTGATTTCCATGCAAAATCCTATTTTACGAGACATTAAACCTTAAATGTCATCGAAACAATAAAGGCGTGTATTTAACACGCCTTTTGTTTTTTAATTAACGATAACGATCGAGGAATTTGTAATAGAGTACGCCGATCTTGGTGGCTAAGTTTTTAAGATATTTTCCACCGTAAAACGAAGGGACTTTCAACCCTTCAAAAATTCTCAAACGTTCGTCATTACCTAAAATTGCTTCTGCAATAATGCGTCCTGCAAGTCCAGTGAGAGCGACACCGTGTCCAGAATAACCTTGTGCAAAGTAAATATGCGGTGAAATACGACCAAAATGTGGGCTTGCGTTCATTGTCATATCAATTGGCCCTGCCCAGCCATAGTCAATTTTGACATTTTCTAACTGTGGGAAAACATGCAACATATTGCCACGCATAATTTGCACCATATCTTTTTCTGAGCTTGAGTCACTACCAAATAACAAACGGTTATCCGCACTCAAGCGATAGTAATCGAGCAAGATATTGTTATCGCAAACAGACATGCCATTGTTGATCACTGAGTCAGCCGAGGCTTGATCTAAAGGTTCGGTCGCAATAATAAAGCTCTCGACCGGTAAAATTTTGCGATTAATACCGTGATGAATGGACTTCGGTAGTGCATCAATATAAGCGTTGGTGGCTAAAATAACGTCTTGAGAAATAACCGCACTTTTATCGGTTTTGACTTCAATGCAGCCTGATTTTTCCACTAAATCCACAACAGGCGATTGTTCATAAATCTGCACGCCTAAATCCAAGCAAGCTTTTGCTAAGCCTAAGCAATAGTTTAATGGGTGTAAGTGGCCTGAGTTGCTATCGTATAAGCCGCCTACATAAATATCGCTGCCTAGATGTTGTTTAAGTTTGGCTTTATCCCAAAGTTGCATTTTGTCATAGCCAAAAGTCGCATGGCTGGCTTTTTCCATTTCAATGAGATCGTCCATACGACGTTCATTTAACGCCAATGTGGCATAACCTTTTTTCCAATCACATTGAATGCCATATTTCGCAATGCGTTCGTCAATAATATCAATGGCTTCTAGCGACATATCCCAAAGTTTTTTCGCTTTATCAAAGCCCACTTGAGCAATATATTCATCAATGCCTTCTTCAAAACCATTGATAGCTTGACCGCCACTTCTGCCGGATGCGCCAAATCCGACTCTCGCACCTTCTAGGACAACCACTTTTTTACCTTTTTCCGCCAATTCAAGCGCTGCAGATAAACCAAAAAACCCCGCACCGATGACACAAACATCCGCCTCTTCTTGTTGAGTGAGAGGCATCAGTTCAAAAGTTTGATTCCGACTGTCAAGATAATAAGATTTGATGTGTTCTTGATGTGCAAATTCGAGCATAATTGATGATTAATTAACATAAAATTGAGATAAAGGAAATCTTACCCTGATAGAAAAATATGTCAAACCTTTTGCAAAAAAGGTGCTATACTCAGAAAGTTTATATAAGTAAACAATTACTTAGGGTTTATTTTGATTGTCCTGAGGAGGTCAATAAATTGAAAAAAAATGCTGTTCAATACATCAAATCACTTTGCCTTTCAGCAGTTGCATTCGCTGCAACCTCTGCAGCACTTGCTGCTGAAAAATTGTATGTTTACAACTGGACTGACTATGTCCCATCCAATTTGGTTGCAGAATTTACCAAAGAAACGGGCATCGAAGTGATTTATTCTACGTTTGAAAGTAATGAAGAAATGTATGCTAAATTGAAGCTGACCTCTAGTACAGGCAGCGGTTATGATTTAGTTTTCCCATCAAGCTATTACGTCAATAAAATGGCGAAAGAAAATATGTTACAAGAGCTTGATCACAGCAAATTAAGTAATTTTAAACAAATTCCGGCAAACTTATTAAATAAGGAATTTGACCCAAATAACAAATATTCTCTGCCTTATGTTTATGGCTTAACCGGTATCGGCGTGAATGCAGATGATATTGATCCAAGCAAAATCACAAGCTGGGCGGATTTATGGAACCCAGAATATAAAGGCAAAGTATTATTAACCAGTGATGCACGTGAAGTGTTCCATATCGCATTAGTCTTAGACGGAAAATCACCAAATACTACAAATGAAGAAGAGATCAAAGCGGCTTATGAGCGCTTAGTGAAATTATTACCAAATGTGGTGACCTTTAACTCTGATTCGCCAGAAGTGCCGTATGTACAAGGTGAAGCGTCTATCGGGATGTTATGGAACGGTTCAGCTTATTTAGCACACAAAGAAAACCCAAGCCTCCAATTTGTGTATCCAAAAGAAGGTGCCGTTTTCTGGATGGATAACTATGCGATTCCAAAGGGTGCGAACAATGTTGAAGGCGCGTATAAATTTATCGACTTCTTACTTCGTCCTGAAAATGCGAAATTAGTAGTGGAGAAAATGGGCTTCTCTATGCCAAATGAAGGCGTAAAAGCATTGCTTTCACCTGAAATGGCCAATAACCCAACCTTATTCCCCTCTGCTGAAAATATCGAAAAAGGTATTATGCAAGGCGATGTGGGTGAAGCAGTGGATATTTACGAAAAATATTGGAATAAATTGAAAACCAATTAATAACATCTCAATGAAAGTGTGGTCAAAAATGACCACACTTTTTTATTCCTTCACAAATTGTTTAATTTGATCTGAATTCAAATGACCTGGCTGTGCTTTGATAAGATTTAAATCCTTATCCAACAGCAAATTAAATGGATAACCTAACACATTAGCACGTTTAATAATTTCCCCATTTTCATCCAATAATACCGTAATATTTTTGTAATCCAGACCTTTATACCAATTGATAAATTTTTGACTATTTTGTTCGTTCTTTTGTCCAGGTGAGGCAATCGTAATCACATTAAAATCAAGATTCTTTTCAGCACTGAGATCATCAATTTCCGCTAAGCCTGCTAAGCAAATTGAACACCAAGATGCCCACATTTTAATATAAAGCGGTTTGCCTTGATATTGTGATAAGGTGACGGTTTGGTTATCCAACATCTTCAAGGAAATATCCGCCAAAGACACCTTCTCTTGTGCAAAACTCAATGGACTCAAAAAAAATAAAAGTGCGGTCAATATTTTTCTCATTTTGCCCTCTTATTTCACAAAAGGAATCAAATCACCATAGCCTTGTTTTTCCATTTCATCTAATGGAATAAACTTAATCGATGCGCTGTTGATGCAATAACGCAAACCACCTTTATCACGTGGACCATCGTCAAACACATGACCTAAATGGGCATGACCACTGCGACTTAACACCTCAATACGAGTCATATTAAAGCTAGTATCTTTTTGATATTCAGCGACTTCAGCCGCAATCGGCTTAGTAAAACTTGGCCAACCACAGCCTGACTCAAATTTATCTTTCGAAGAAAATAACGGTTCTCCCGTGGTGATATCCACATAAATACCTGGGGCGAAATTATCCCAATATTCGTTACTAAAAGAGCGTTCAGTATGTTTGCCTTGCGTCACATCATATTGAAGTGCGGTCAATTTTTGCTTTAGTTCTATATCACTTGGTTTTGGGTATTTTTTATCATCAATTAATGGCTCATCCGCTTTTTTGATGTCAATATGACAATAGCCATTCGGGTTTTTCTTGAGATAATCCTGATGATATTCTTCCGCCTCCACATAATTTTTCAGTGGCTCTACTTCAATTTGAATTGGCGCCTGATATTTACTTTGTAAGGTTTTCAATGCCGCTTCAATAACCGCTTTATCTTGCTCATTTTGATAATAAATGCCGGTGCGATATTGTCTGCCACGATCATTGCCTTGCTTATTGATACTGGTTGGATCGATCACACGGAAATAATATTGCAGCAATTTATCTAGCGAAATTTTATTTGGATCGTAAGTCACTTTCACCGTTTCCGCATGATCTGTCGCGTGCAATAATTGATAGTTCGTGGTATCGCCTTTTCCATTGGCATAGCCAGAAACGGCATCAGTTACACCTTGAATGCGTTCCATATAAGCTTCTAATCCCCAAAAACAGCCACCGGCAAGATAAATAATTTGTTGTTCTTGTTTGCTTTCCATTGTCATTTTTTGCTCCCTTGATGAAGTTGTATTATCAGCATACGTTAAACTACTTTGCAAACCGCCAAAAAGTGCGGCCAATATGAGAAATGTTTTTGTATATTTCATTTTCTTTCCTTATTATAGAAAATATCTTCAGCTTACATTTCATTAGACGAAGACAAACCCATTTTCTTACAAAATAAGGCAATTTTTTACCGCACTTTGTGCAAGGAACCTTTATGCCAAACATACATCTCCGCAATAATTATCAAAAAGCTGTTGTTTGTATGGTGTTAGCTTACATCAGCATTGCCTTAATGGGCGTATTTGTAAAATACGCCTCTGATGAATTACCGTCCAGTGAAATTTTATTTTCCCGTTTTTTTATTGGTTTTGTGTTTCTCCTACCTTTTTTAATTAAAGATGGAGATTTCAAAGTTGATATGTCGCAATGGAAATTTCTCGTTTTGCGCAACCTCGCCGGCATTGCCAGTATGTTGTTAACCTTTTACGCCATTAAATATTTACCAATTTCCATTGCAATTTTATTGATGAATACATCCGCACTTTTTGTGCCTTTATTGCTGTTTTTCTTTAAAGTCAAAACACCATTGAAAGTATTAGCTTGCAGCTTTATGGGATTTCTCGGTGTATCCATCATTATGCTGACCAACGGCTCAATGAATATCAACCCTATCCATGTAGGCTATGCCTTAGGTGCTGCCGTCTTGGCTGCGATGGCATTTATCAGTTTACAAGAACTCAATAAACACAATTCACCTAAAAATATCGTGTTTTACTTTCATTTATTAGGCTCGATTTTGTTGCCGCTCTTTTTCATCGCACAGTGGAAAATGCCAACACTGCATGGGTTTACGCTGTTACTTTTAGTAGGCGGATTTGGTCTTATTTTCCAATTATTACTGACTCGTGCCTTTAAATACGCCCCCGCCAATGTCATCACGCCTTTTGCTTTTACTGGCGTCATTTTCTCCAGTATCTGTGACTGGCTATTTTGGGATAACGTACCTAGTCTGAATTTCTGGATTGGTTCATTAGTCATCATTATCGCTGTCAGCTTGCTTGCTAGAATGCGGGCAAAATAGAGAAATCCGACCAAATAGATAAAATATAACTATTCTCAATAACATTGTTTGAATGTATAATCCAAATGCTTTTTATTATTGAGGACACAACATGAAAAAATTATTCAAAACCACTTTAGCTTCTGCATTATTAATGGCATCTGCATTCGCTAGTGCCGTGACGGTTAAAGATGCAAAAGGTGAATTTACCCTTGATAAAACCCCAAGCCGTGTTGTGGCGTTGGAATATTCTTTTGTGGATGCCTTAGCCCAAGTCGGTGTTAGCCCAGTGGGTGTGGCTGACGATAACAAAGTCGATCGTATTTTGCCGCAAGTACGCGAAAAAATTGCCGCATGGCAATCCGTTGGTACGCGTTCTCAACCGAGTCTTGAAGTGATTGCTTCTCTCAAACCCGATTTAATTATTGCCGATCCATCTCGCCATACTGCAGTATTTGAAGAATTGAAAAAAATTGCACCAACGGTGATGTTTGATTCCCGTCATGAAAGCTACCAAGAAAACCTTGAAACAGCACAGAAAATTGGTGATTTAGTGGGTAAAAGCGCTGAAATGAAAGCGAAGATCAATGAACATAATGATTACATTGCCAATATCGCAAAAAATTTAGGTGTGCAAGGCAAAAAAGCCTCATTTGGTACTTCCCGAGAAGATAAATTTAATATCCAAAATGACAATGGCTACGTGGGTAGTTTCTTAACGACATTAGGTTTTGCCCCAACTAAACTCAATAGTGATCAAGCTTTCGTAGAAATCAACCTTGAACAATTAGTGATGGAAAAACCGGAATACTTGTTCATTGCCCATTATCGTGATGAAAGCATTGCCCGGAAATGGGAAGCCGAGCCACTTTGGAAAGCGATTCCTGCCGTAAAAGCAAATCATGTTTACAGCGTTGACTCGGATATGTGGGCCCGTGGTCGTGGCTTAGAAGCGAGCAAAATTATGGCAAAACAAATTGAAGGTTTCGTGAAACAAAAATAATGATGAAGTCCACTTTCCGTTGGGGACTTCCCCTTATCATTCTGGCTTTCCTATTATGGGGAAGCCTGTTTTTGTATTATCCCATCGAAATTCGACCGCTTGCAGCGTTACAAGCATTTCTCCCCGATGGCGATGAAATTGCAAAAATTACCGTAACCGATTTACGCCTACCGCGCGCATTAGTTGGCATGATTTTAGGTGCCAATCTTGCAGTGGCGGGAGCGTTGTTACAAACCATTACGCGCAATCCACTTGCCTCGCCTACACTACTCAGCGTGAACTCGGGAGCTAGTCTTGCGATGGTAACCGCCAGTGCGTTTAGCCCCTTGATTCTTTCTGGTTATAGCATTGCCTTAGTGGCCAGTATAGGTGGTGGTATAAGTTGGTTTGTGGTGATGTTGATCAGCAATGGTTGGAAAGATAATAGTGGAGATCGTAGCCGAGTGATTTTAGCGGGGATTGCCGTATCACTACTTTGTGCCGCGCTCACGAAATTGGTACTCATTATCGCGGAAGATCATGCCTTCGGTATTATGAGTTGGCTAGCGGGCGGCATTGCGCATGCGCGTTGGAATGAATTATTGACGTTATTTCCGTTCTTTATTTTGACCGCACTTTTCTGTCTGTTTTTTGCTAGTCGTTTAAATTTACTCAATTTAAGTGATGAATCTGCGCGTTCACTAGGCATCAATCTCTTCCGTTTACGCTGGTACGCTAACATCATGGCATTATTGATTGTGGGTTCAAGCGTGAGTGTTGCTGGCCCTGTTGCCTTTATCGGCTTACTCGTGCCCCATCTTGCTCGCTATTGGATTGGTTATGACTTGCGAAAATCGCTCCCTATGGCAATGTTACTCGGTGCAATTTTAATGCTCGCTGCAGATACCATTGCCCGAGCGGTTAATTTCCCTAGCGAAGTGCCTGCCGGTGCGGTGCTTGCCTTAATCGGTGCCCCAGTCTTTGTATTATTTGCCAGAGGAAGACACTAATGCGAGCTTCTCATGTATCTTTTCGCGCTATCGGCTTTTATGTCGTCACGCTTAGTCTGATGGTACTACTCTTTGGATTGAGTATTCGTCTCGGCACTTATACGCTTTCCTTTGAGGAAATTTGGGCGGCCTTTCAGCCTGATGATAAAAACTATTTTACCTTGATGGAATATCGCCTACCCCGTGCGGTATTAGCGATTTTATTAGGCGGCGCCTTAGCGATTTCTGGTGTGCTCGTACAAAGCGTGGTGCGTAATCCACTTGCCTCTCCCGATATTTTAGGGATTAACAATGCAGCGGGGTTAATTGCTGTTTCGGTATTGATGTTCTTGCCAAACTTAGCATTTTACTGGATGCCTATTTTTGCCTTTTTAGGCGGTGTGCTCTCTTTTGTCATTTTATGGATCGTGTGCGGTTTTAACTTCCGCCCTATTAAAATGGCAATCATTGGGGTCGCACTTTCCGCATTATGGGCAGCGATTAGTCATTATCTGATGCTCACCAATCCAGTCGAGATCAATACGGCAATGTTATGGCTTACTGGTAGCTTATGGGGGCGCAGCTGGTCTTATTTGAATGTGGTATTACCATGGTTAGTGGTATTGCTGCCCTTACCATTTATTTTCTGTCGCGATCTCGACACCCTTGGTTTAGGTGAAAACAAAGCCTCTACCTTGGGCGTGACCGTAAATAAAGTGCAAATCAGCGTTTTAGTGCTAGCGGTAGCCCTTTCCACTACAGCCGTGGCAATTTGTGGTCCGATTGCCTTTTTAGGCTTGGTTGCGCCGCATCTTGCTCGTCGTTTAGTCGGTGGCAGACATCGTACCTTATTACCGGCGGCCTTGATTATTGGCGCCCTCTTATTACAACTTTCGGATATTTTGGCGCGGGTAATTGACCCACCGACTGAACTGCCGGCAGGTATTCTGACCGCAATTATCGGTGCGCCATATTTCTTCTACTTATTGATGAGAACTAAATAATGAGCATTGAAATCAATAATTTATCTTTAGGTTATCAAGATAAACTCGTGGTTAAAAATCTGTCGCTAAAATTCCCGAAAAATAAAGTGATTGCGTTAATCGGCCCAAATGGTTGCTGTAAGTCCACCACATTAAAAGCGGTGGCTCGCTTGCTTAAGCCAAAGCAAGGCTCAATCACCCATAAAGGCAAGGACATTTGGCAAAAAACTCCTAAAGAATATGCCCAAGAATTGGCTTTTCTCCCGCAGCAACACTTGGTACCCGAAGGGATTAAAGTGCGCGAATTGATCGCTTACGGGCGTTCGCCTTACTTAAATCTCTGGGGCAAACTCAGCCAAAAAGATGAAGAATTGGTTAATTGGGCGATGGCGCAAACACAAACTGCCGAACTCGCCGAGCAGCTGGTTTCCGATTTATCTGGTGGTCAACAACAACGGGTATTTTTAGCCATGACTCTTGCGCAAGATGCCGAATTAGTGCTACTCGATGAGCCTACCACTTATCTGGATTTAAACCGCCAAGCAGAACTCATGGGCATGATGCGACAAATGCAACAAAACGGTAAAACCGTGATTACGGTGTTGCATGATCTCAACCAAGCCTGCCGCTATTGCGATTACTTAATCGTCATGAAAAAAGGTGCCGTAATGGCACAAGGCACACCTGATGAGGTCATGACCGAAGAGTTGCTGAAGGATGTGTTTGATTTGGATGTCATCATTTATCGTGATCCTATCAGTAATACACCGATGTTTATTTTGAAATAACTTTCAATCACTTCTCTAAATATCAAATAGGCGTTTTATTTTACTAAAATGCCTATTTTTTCACCTAAAACACTCGATGTTATACATAACTAATACTTTTTATAGCTCAACTTGAGGTCGGACCACTTTACGAAACTTACACTTTCCTTACATTGTCATAAATATGGAGTTCACAATAAATAATTATAATTAAACATAGTAGAAGTTAATATGAAGTCTCTATCCCATGTCTTTAAGGCAGTGCTATTAGTAGGTATCAGCACCTCAGTAGTACAGGTTGCCTATGCCCAAAAATCCTCTATTGATACCGAACGAGAAAATATCATCATTTTCTCTCGTCAAGGAGAAGCCCAATTAAATCAAGCCATTCCAAAACTTGAGGCCTTATTTAAGAGGACAAACGATATTAAAGTACGCGATGATTTAATTACACTCTATCTGAGGACGAATCAATCCGCTAAAGCACTTTCACTTTGCGAAAGCTGCGCACCAGCGCAATTTTCCCAAAATGAACTGGAAAATTTAGGCAAAGCTGCCCGAAATGAAAAACAATACGACCGTGCCGTTGCATTCTATTCCCAATTGCAAAAGCAATTCCCTGATAATCCAAATGGATGGCTTGGTGGCGCATTAGCCTCCACTGAAACCAAAAACTACAATGCGGCAAAAAATGCACTGAATGTTTATAAGAAACGTTTTGGACAAGATAATGCTTATCTTGATGCAGAAAGTTATTTGCTTGATTTCACTGAACCCGACATGGCTAAACTTGGCCGCTGGCAACGTCAGTTAGAACAAAATCCGAAAAATATCACCTTAATGAGAGAGTTGTATCGTTTAGCATCGAAATACAACCTTCAACCATTACAAGAGAAACTACAAAAAGCCTATCCTGATCAATTCAATCAAAAAGACATGATGTGGTTTGAGCATGGTAAAACGATTACCTCTTCAAAAAATGCGACAACGCCTACACAACAAGAAAAATCATTTGAAGAATTGACCGCACTTTTGGCCAAAATTAATCCTGAGCATCCTCTGTATCAACAAGCATTGCAAGATCGTTTTGTGATGGGTGTTCGCTTGAATAAATTTGATGAAATAGAAGACGATTTCAATACATTACAGGCTCAATCTAATGTACCTGCGTATTTAGAAGAAGCCTTTGGTGATTATTGGGCAGCAAAAGGCTCACCACACAAAGCATTAGCAATTTATCAATCAATTGAACAACAAGCCTTAAACAATAAACTCCTGTGAGCGATGGCTTACTTCATAAACTCTCTCTGACCGCAAGCGATGCAGGCAAATTTGAATTGGCGCAACAATATTTAGAGCGTATGAATTCAAATATTTATATCAATGACTATACCCGAACATCAAAAATTCTGAATCCAGGCTACGATTCTCGCTATTTTGGTTTAGCTCGTTTAGCGTTATGGCGTGGTAACAGCAAATTAGCTCAGCAACTTATTGATGATCGTCTATTTAACAAAACGCCTGGTGATCCATGGGTTATGTTGCAAAAAGCGGAACTTGAGCGAAATCGTGGCAACTATGATGATGCCAAATTATGGGCGGAAAAAGCCGGTTATTTTTTGAGTAAAAATGATCAGCAAGAAGCTCATAATAACCTGGCTGAAACCGCCTTAAGTCAAAATGATTTACCAACAGTTTCAAAAACGATTGATGCAATGAATGAAGAACAACGTCAGTCAGCTCAATCCCTTATTAAGCATTATGAACAAGCGCGTTCCGGCAAAGTTGTAGGGAGTGTCGGCTTACAGCATCGCTCCTCACCAATAAGTTATAGCAATGAAAGTAGCCAAGATTATGCGATTTACACACCGAAAACAGCAAATGGTCACGATCTCTACGTTCATTACTTAGAAACTCGCTCCCCTTATGACAAAGAAAGTCTTATTTCGCGTCGAATCGGTGTAGGCACTGAACTCAATTTCTATCCACTCCAAGTAAAAATGGAAGGTGGGAAAGGCATTAAGCTTAATGATAAAGCCTATTTCTCTACAGAGGCAAATTATACCCTCAACCAGCATTGGTCATTTAATTTAGACGCCAATATTAATGGTAGTGGCACTCCAGTTAAAGCCATCAATAAGGGTGTGTATACCAAAGATATTGGTTTCTCTACCACGTATTCCTATTCCGATATTTTCCAAGCAGGACTAGGTGGTGGCGTCATGAAATTTGATGACGACAACTTAAGAAAAGAAGCCAATTTCTGGTTGAATCTCAATACATTTAAACATGACCGTTGGGCGCTAACCAATAATTTCAGAGTCGATTACAGCAAAAATAAAACCATTGATTCCGCTGAATATTACAACCCATCAAAAGCGACAAGCTTGGAATTCGGTGCGGATTTAAGTTACTACCAACCACTTAATTATGGCTTAGTCTTAAATCATCACCTGAAAGCCAGTGTGGGTGCTTATAAACAGGCTGAACTCAGTCGAGAAAAAATGTGGTCGATTAGTTACGGACACCAATGGCGTGTGGGTAAAAAATTTGGCGTGTCTTATGAAATTGGTCGTAAAAAGAATATTTACGACGGCAGTGCTGAATTCAACAATTTCGGAAATTTAAACTTCTCTATTTATTATTAAATACTTAAGCGGTATAACTTTATGAGATCTCTAAAACATTTTGCAAAAATCATTATTTGCACGCTTTCCCTTTTTTCAGCTTTTGCCTTTGCGCAAGATCGTTATGGCGTATTAGCTTATCACTCCGTTGTTGATGAAAGTGCGGCTGAAAATCAAAAACAGTATTTTCCTCAAACGATTTCAGCCCAAACCTTAATTAAACATTTTAATTGGCTAAAAGAAAACGGATACAACGTGATCAGTTGGCAGCAAGTTATCGATGCTGAAAATGGTAAAGGCACATTACCTGATAATGCGGTATTGCTAAGCTTCGATGATGGCTATGAAACCATGTATAACGTGGTCTTTCCTCTATTAAAGGCCTATAACTACCCTGCTGTTTTTGCGCCAGTGACAGGCTGGTTAGATACGCCGGCAGATCAAAAAATCGCTTATGCCGATAAAATGTTGGATCGTTCAGTTTTTGTCACTTGGGCACAAGTCAAAGAAATGGAACAGAGCGGGCTCGTTGAGGTTGCCTCACATACACATAATCTTCATAACGGTATTAATGCTAACCCAGCTGGTGGTCAATTGCCTGCTGTGATTGCGCCTGAATATAAAAATGGGAAATATGAAACAGAAGATGCCTACAAAAATAGATTGAAATCTGATTTCGCCCGCACCGTTCAAACATTAATCAATCATATCGGTAAGAAACCACGTGTAATGGTGTGGCCTTATGGACAATTTAATGATGTTGCTGTGCAAATTGCACGACAAGCAGGAATGCCACACTATTTCTCATTGGGTGAGAAAATTGTTAATAAAGTTGGCGATAAACACATTGGACGCTTATTACTTAATGCAGAAACCGATCTAAATACCGTTAAAAACTATCTCGATGGTATTGATGAAAGCAAGCAAATTCAACGTGTGCTACATGTTGATTTGGATTATGTCTATGATGCGGATAAAGCTCAGCAAGCCAAAAACCTTGATAAGTTAATCGACCGCATCTATCGCTATGGTGTGACGACAGTTTATCTTCAAGCCTTCTCTGATCCCGATGGGGATGGTGTAGCGGATGCCTTGTATTTCCCAAATAAATACCTTCCTGTACGAGATGATATTTTTGGCCGAATTGCCTGGCAATTGCAAACGCGCGCGGGCGTACAAGTCTACGCTTGGATGCCTGTACTCGCCTTTGATTTACGAAAAGGCGTAAAAGAGGCGGAATATGTCATTGATAGCCGCACTGGCAAGCCTTCAACAAAGGCTTATTTACGCCTTTCACCTTATAACAACCAGAATGTTGAAATCATTAAATCCATTTATAACGATTTGTCATTCTATGCCAAATTTAATGGCATCTTATTCCACGATGATGCGTTCCTAACCGATTTTGAAGGTGCAGAAGGCACTCACGCTGAAGGCATGGTTAGTCCACAAGCAAAACAAAAAACACAGGATTTAATCCAATTAACCCATCAACTCACTGATGCGTTAAAACCTTATTTCTTGCGTGGTTCATATTCTCTTAAAACGGCTCGTAATATTTATGCATCAGTGATCACAACCCCAAATGCAGAAGAATGGTTGGCTCAAAACTTAAAAACGCTCACCGAAAATTACGATACCACGGCCATTATGGCGATGCCATATATGGAAAATGAGCAGCCTATTTCACAAAAAGAAGCCTATCAATGGTTTGCTTCTCTTATTGAAAATGTGAAAGCTCAAGCACCATTAGATAAAGTCTTATTTGAATTCCAAGCGGTGAATTGGCGAACTCAAAAACCAATTCCTGAATCCGAATTGATTGATTGGATGACGCTATTGCAAAAAAATCATATTTATAGCTATGGCTACTATCCGGATAACTTTTTAACAAACCAACCGGATATGAACAAAATGAAACCGTATTTTTCCGTAAATACGAATGCAGGAAAAAAATAAGGATTGATCATGAACCAACAATTCTTAGAAGCAGTGAGTATCTTCGTATTCATGTATCCTGCCGGGATGGCAATATATTGGGTGACGGCAAGTCTGTGTTATTACCTGTTTATGGAAGGAAAACTCGGGCAACCGACTTTCCAACAAATGCCCAAAGAACGCGTTCCTATGGTCAGCATTATGGTGCCTTGCTACAACGAAGGGGACAATCTAGATGAAGCTATTCCTTACTTGCTCCAACTCAGATACCCAAACTATGAACTGATCTTTATCAATGATGGCAGTAAAGATAACACAGGTGAAATTATTGAACGTTGGGCAAAAGCTGACGAACGCATCGTGGCGCTTCACCAAGAAAACCAAGGTAAAGCCAGCGCATTAAATCATGGCTTGTTAGTTGCTAAAGGTGAATATGTGGCCTGTATTGATGGCGATGCGGTATTGGATTTCGATGCGATCGATTACATGGTGCAATCCCTCGAATTAAACCGTGCTTATGGCGCCGTTACAGGAAACCCACGCGTACGTAACCGCAGTACAATCCTAGGTCGCTTACAAGTGTCTGAGTTTAGCTCCATTATCGGTTTAATCAAACGTGCTCAAAGCCTGATGGGAACCATCTTCACCGTATCTGGTGTATGTTGTTTATTCCGAAAAGATGTAATGGAAGAAATCGGTGGCTGGAGCACCAATATGATCACCGAAGACATTGATGTTAGTTGGAAAATTCAAACGGCCGGTTACAACATCATGTATGAACCTCGTGCTTTATGTTGGGTATTAATGCCTGAACGTCTTTATGGTTTATACAAACAGCGTTTACGTTGGGCACAAGGTGGTGCTGAAACCATTCTCAAATATTTCCCTCAGGTCTGGCGTTGGAGAAACCGCCGCCTATAGCCAATGTATGCCGAATATTTTGTTACTGCAACTTGGGCAATCTTATTAGTTGCACTGGTTGCACTTGCACTATACCGCAAGATTACCTTAGGTATAGGAATTCAAAACATGGAGTTGTTTGAAACAAATATCTCAATCATGTTTTTTTCCTTCTTCTTACAGTGTCTCTTAAGCTTATACATTGATTCACGTTACGAAAAAGGATTGATCCAATATGGAATTTCCTGCATTTGGTATCCCTACGTTTATTGGTTACTCAATACAATAACGTTACTCGTTGGAATCCCAAAAGCGATTTTTAGAAACAAGTCCAAGCTAGCTGTCTGGACAAGCCCTGACAGAGGAGTTTAAATAATGGCAACCGCCACTTTACAACAATTGATGGTTATTAATAAAGGTAGCAGTCTTCCCTTGCTGATTAAAGCCAAAAGCTTTGTACTAGATCTAGTTACCTGGGCTTTATGGGCTTATATCATCACTTTTGTCGCGAGATATGCGGAACGCATCTTCACTAAACCGATTCTGGAAAGTTTCTTTTTCGTTGATGTGGTCAGCATCATGTTTTCTGTCTCTGCGGTATTGGTCATATTGGCTTATATTTGGTCTATTCTTACCGTAGCAAAAGAATAACTCGCAAAAAACTTAATATAAAAACCGCACTTTGGTTTACAAATCAAAGTGCGGTTATTTTTAGAAATGTTTAATTAGATACGATATTCTCTAATTAAGCTTTTGGACCTGCTGCGATAAGCGCTTTACCTTCTGCGTTAGTTGCATATTTTTCGAAGTTTTTCACGAAACGTCCAGCAAGATCTTTCGCTTTTGCTTCCCATTGTGCTTTATCCGCATAAGTATCACGTGGGTCTAAGATCGCAGAATCTACGCCAGGTAATGCTTTTGGAATCGCTAAATCAAAGATTGGTAACTTGCCCATTTCTGCTTTTTCAATAGAACCATCTAAGATGGCATCGATAATACCACGAGTATCTTTGATTGAGATACGTTTACCTGTACCGTTCCAACCAGTATTAACTAAGTAAGCTTCTGCACCAGCAGCTTGCATACGTTTAACTAACACTTGAGCATATTGTGTTGGGTGAAGAGTTAAGAACGCCGCACCGAAACATGCTGAGAAGGTTGGAGTTGGTTCAGTAATACCACGCTCTGTACCAGCTAATTTAGCAGTGAAACCAGATAAGAAGTAGTATTTAGTTTGCTCTGGTGTCAATTTAGACACAGGAGGTAATACACCGAATGCGTCCGCAGTTAAGAAAATTACTTTCGTTGCGTGACCAGCACGAGATACTGGTTTAACAATATTATCAATGTGATAAATTGGGTAAGACACACGAGTATTTTCAGTTTTAGAACCATCATCGAAATCAACTGAACCATCAGCACGAACCACTACGTTTTCTAATAACGCATCGCGACGGATTGCACGATAGATATCTGGCTCATTTTCTTCAGAAAGATGGATAGTTTTCGCGTAGCAACCACCTTCGAAGTTGAAGATACCTACATCATCCCAACCGTGCTCATCGTCACCGATTAATTCACGTTTTGGATCGGTAGAAAGGGTGGTTTTACCTGTACCTGATAAACCGAAGAAGATTGCAACATCACCGTCTTTACCTACGTTAGCAGAACAGTGCATTGCACCTACACCTTTAAGTGGTAGGAAGTAGTTCATCATTGAGAACATACCTTTCTTCATTTCGCCACCGTACCAAGTACCACCGATTAATTGGATACGCTCAGTTAAGTTGAATGCAACGAAGTTTTCAGAGTTCAAACCTTGTTCTTTCCAGTTCGGGTTGGTGCATTTAGAACCATTCATTACCACGAAATCAGGTTTAAAGGTTTTTAATTGTTCTTCTGTCGGACGAATGAACATATTTTTCACAAAGTGTGCTTGCCATGCTACTTCAGTCACAATACGCACTGCGATACGGTCTTGTTCACTTGCGCCACAGAAACCATCAACCACGAACAAACGTTTGCCAGAAAGTTGTTTAGTCACAAGGCCTTTCAAGCTTGACCAAGTTTCTTGAGTCATTGGTTTGTTATCGTTTTTCGCCACATCAGAAGTCCACCATACGGTATCTTTTGTAGTATCATCTAAAACGATATACTTATCTTTCGGTGAACGACCGGTAAAGATCCCTGTATCAACAGCCACCGCGCCAGTTGTGGTAAGTGTACCTTTTTCAAAACCTTCTAAACCTGGTTTCGTTTCTTCTTCAAAAAGTTGTTCATAACTTGGGTTATAAACCACTTCTTTTACGTCATGAATACCAATGGCTTCAAGTTCTTTAATTACATTTTTAATGTCAGTCATAGTTCACCTCTTGATTAAAGTTTAAAAATTTTTCCTGTGGCTATTGTAGGGGAATTACCCCAAAAAAAATGTTAACTAGATCAAATTTTTGAACATTCATTGAAAATTTCTACCTATTTTTAGGGTGTTTTGGGGAGCCAAGATGAAGTGCGGTTGATTTCACCTTTACTTTTACTATATAGTGATAACCATTCTCAAATTAATACCAGATAACCATGTTCTCATTTCTGCGTTTACCTTTTTTATTTTTTCTGCTGATGTTTACACAAAGCACGCAAGCTGAACCCGATTTTAAAATTCCACCTATTCAAGAAAGCATGAAAAAAATGTATCAAATTCAAGAAAAAGATTTTACTTTTGAAGGCAAGCATTACCGTTTGTTTATTGCAGTTCCACCAAAAACGTCGAAAAAACTGACCGCACTTTATACGCTAGATGGTAACGCTCAATTTCCAATCGCAGTGAATGCGGTCAATCCTAACAAACCTCTCCCTCTTATTGTCGGTATCGGTTATGTATCTGATAAAGCTTACGCCATTGAGGAACGTACAAGAGACTACACGTTTCCGGCTGAAGGTGCTGAATTTGCCAAAGGAGGGAAAGCTGCCGATTTTTTACGTTTTATTCAAGAAGATGTTAAACCTTACATTGAGCAGCATTTCAATATAAATAAAGAAAAACAATATTTCTTTGGTCATTCTTTTGGGGGATTATTTGGATTGTATGTGCTCTTCCATCAACCGGATTTATTTCAACATTACACCTTGGCAAGCCCTTCCCTTTGGTGGGGAAATGGCTCATTTTTGCCTCAAAATGAACCTTGGGTTAGCCAAAAACCATCACATATTCTAATTACATTAGGCTCTTACGAAGAATACCCTGAACAAGATCCAAATATCACTGAAGAACAATTACAGCGTATTAATCAACGGAAACAAATGCGAACAATCAATGCGCATCAATTGGCGGAAATATTGGAAAAACAAGGCAATTCCGTAGCGTTTATTTCTATTCCCAATAAAAATCATGGTGGCTCGATTCCAGATGCCATCAAACATTGCTTAGAACAAGTGCAACAATAAAAGCGCATAAAAAAATCCCCGTTATCATGAACGGGGATTTTTCTTATTGTGCTTGTTTGAGTTTATTGATGGCTTCTTTATTGAAGAAGTAATGCGTGCCACAACATTCACACTGCATATCAATGCTACCTTTATGCTCTTCTAAGATTTCCTCAATTTCAGCTTCTGGAATCAGCAATAATGCGGCACCAGAACGCTCAGGTGAGCAGCCACAGAAGAAAAAAACAGTTTGCGGTTCAAAAACTTCTACCACTTCTTCATGATATAAACGATAAAGCAATTCTTCTGCGGGTAATCCAAATAACTCCTCATCTTTTACGGTTGCAGCTAACGTAGTTAAATGCTCAAAATCCTCTGGCGTACCTTGACCATCTGGCATGATTTGCAACAACATCCCTGCAGCAACTGGTTTGCCTTCATATTCACCTGTGCGAATAATAAGTTGGGTTTGTAATTGTTCTGAACGAACAAAATAATCTTCTAAACATTCCGTAATCGTTGGTTTGTCTAAACCAATAACCCCTTGATAACGCTCGCCTTCAGTCGGCGCAATCGTAATCACTAATACGCCTTTGCCGATCATATCATGAAGGCTCATACCATCTTGAATATCACCTTGCACACGGGCTAATGCACGGATCTGTTGTTGGTCATTACCATTGACTAAAGCTAATTTTAATGGGCCGTCACCTTGAATTTGAACAGTAATATTACCGTTAAATTTTAATGTTGCGGTCAATAAATTCGTTGCCACCATCATCTCACCCAATAAGTTTTGTACTGCTTTTGGATAATGATGGGTATTCAAGGTATCAGTAAAAGTTTGGTTTAATCGCACCCATTCACCACGCACGGCACGGTTTTGGAAAAGGTAGCGGTAAAGTTTGTCATTGTCTTGAGTGTAATTCATTATTTGTTCCTATTTATTCTTTGAGTAAAAAGCGCGGTCAATTTTTCGAATAAATCGTAAACATTCAAAAAAGATGTCATTTTGTTACCGCACTTTGCGCCTGAGCAGTATTATGGGGGTGAAAATCAAAATTACAAGCCAAAAAGAAAAGCGGATAGCTTTCACTATCCGCTCACTTTATAAAATTAAACTGATAAATTACCAGTATGCACGTAAACCGATAACAGTTTTGAAATCACGGCTACGATCAAGCTGTTTACCTGCGTCATCAAAGGTATTCTCGTATTTAGTACGAGTCGCTTGCCATTCAATGAATGGTTTAACTTTTAATGAACCTTGATTATACACATAGTATTCAGTACCCACTAAGAATTGGCGATCTGTTGATTTGGAATATGCAGAACCCACAGGTAACGTTTTCTCAGTTTTATAAGAATACATTGCATATACGTTCCAGTCTTCATTTAAACCTTGGCGAATTACTGCGGTTACTTCATTATTTTTTACCTTGTTACCTGCGCCATCTTTATTTTTAGTATCTTTGTGAGCAAAGTCTAAACCATAAGTAGTGTGAACAAAGTTATATGCTAAGCCTAAAGCATAAGCATTGCTGTAGTATGCTGTTTTGTCAGCATTTTCAGAAATTTCACGAGTGAAACCTGCTGCGACAGTTACATTTTGGATACTATCAATTTCATGATCAAAGATAAGACCTGTACCCCAAGTGTTTTTACGGTTATTTTTTAAATCTACGTTTTTGATGTCACGTTTGCTTGAACCGCCATAGTACGCACCAAATTTCACTTTATTTGAGCCGTAGTCACCATTATAAACATATTGTGCTACACGACGAGCTGAAGTCTCTAATAAACCATCAGTCAAGCTATAAGTATTTGCTAAATCACTTTGTGTTACTTCATCAGTGATAGTTACCATGTTACCGTAAGTTAACTCACCGAATTGTTTGTGGCCAAAACCAGCATAAAGTTGACGAGTATAAACATGGTCAAAATCATGTTGTGAAGGCGCTTCACCACGCATACGCCATTCCGCACGACCTAAAGCATAGAAATCGCCACCTAAACTTTGTTTTAATTTAAAGCCAAAACGTGAACCATCGTTATCAACTGCATGGTTGATGTGCTCTTTGCTTTCACCGCCCGCTACATAGTTAGTTTTGTTAGAGGTGCTTTCCCATTTAACACGTAAAGAACCGTAAAAATCAACATCTGTACCAGTTTGGTCAATGTGGAAGTTATAAGCTTGTGCAGAACCTGCTGCTAATGCCGCTACAGATAAAGCAAGAAGTGTTTTTTTCATAACGCTTTCCCTATTATTTAATGAAGTTTATTAAAAAATTGAACTTTTTGCAGTTTATACACTACAACCTAAATGGTCAACCCTAAATTTTTCTAACTATCAGAAAATAGGCAATATTTTGACTAAAATCAATCCAGATAAATACATATTCGATTATTTTATCGCCTATTTAGTTAATAAATTAAGCGCAGAAAATACTTGGTCTGAGGTAATATTTTCCATTGAATTCGCTGTTAAATAGTGCTGATTTTGACCATAACAGCCAATTAAGGTCGGATCTGTTGCGCCATAAAGCGTAATATTTGGTTTATCCAGTGCGGCTGTCAAATGGGCAAGCCCTGTATCCACGGACACCACGGCTTTCGCATTAGCTATTTGGTCAGCCAATTCATTCAATGAAAGTTTAGGTAAAACGACCACATGAGATAAACCTGTGGCTAATCGCTCTGCTCTCGCCTTTTCTTTTTCATTCCCCCAAGGTAAACGGACTTGAATAGAAAGTGTGGTCAGTTTTTCGATTAAATTCCGCCATTCTCGTTCTGACCAATGCTTTTCATCTCTTGTTGTAGAGTGAAAAAAAATCACGTAAGGTTCAATAGAATTTACGGAAATAAAATGACGTGCAATGCCATAATCCCCTTTTTCTATCGGCAACGGATAAGATAGTGCTTGAGCAAAAAGCTGACGAATACGTTCTACCGCATGTTGTTGATAAGAAATCACATATTTTTTATCGTAAAACAAGGAAGCTATCGGCTCACGGATACTTTTGCGGTCATAGCCATGTTTGACACCATTGGCTAAGCGTGTCGCAAAAAAAGCGCTCTTAAAAAGCCCTTGCGCATCAATCACAGCATCATATTGATTGGCTTGTAATAAAGTGCGGTAAGATTTCCACTCATTTTTGGTCTGAGCCGAAAAAGGCGATTTTCGCCAGCGTCTTAAGGCAATTGGAATGATTTGCTTCACTGCCGAATGCCAACGTGGAATTTCGGCAAAATTCTCTTCCACCACCCAATCAATGGAGAGATTAGGAATAGCACGCTGTGCATCAGTCAATGCCGGCAAAGTATGAATCACATCCCCCATAGAGGAAGTCTTAATCACACATACTTTCATTTAATTAACCTTCTTCCCCAGTGCATAATTCCAAGTCCAGATACGGCTAAAATGCCTCCAATAATTAAGGAGGAATCCACTTGTTCATTCAACCAAACGGCTGAGAATAAAATCCCTAAAATCGGCACTAGAATAATATAAGCAGAGGCATTACCTGCGCCTAAGTATTTCACCCCATCAAAATACCATGCATAGGCTAATACCGTTGCACCAAATGCAAGACCAAGTAAACTAAACCATTGTGGTCCATTTAATTGAAGTACGGTTGCCCAATCTTCTGCATTTTCCGTCCATAACGCTGCCAACGTCAGCATGAAGAAACCAAAAGTGGAAGAAATTGTGGTCGCGGTAAGGGAATCTATTCCAATTAATACCTTACGCGCCAACAAAGTATAAGCAACCCAGCAAACTAAAGCACAAAGCAATAACATTTGACCGAATCCAAAATTTTGTAAGAGATTAGTTGGATTCCCTTTTGTCATGGCTAATAGGGAACCGCTAATTGCAATAATCATGCCTAATACAACCCAGCGATTCCATTTTTCTTTAAATAGTAAAATAGCAAAAAACATCGTAAAGACTGGATTCGAAGCAACCACCATCGTTCCTTGTCCTGCAGGCACGTATTTCAAGCCCCAAATAAAGAAAGTCGAATAACCAAAAATCCCAAGCAAAGCCGTTAATAATAATCCAAACCATTGGTTAGGACGAAGCTTTCTCACATAAATAAAGCGATTAGCCACATACAACCAAATCAACAATGGAATAATCGCGAACAAAAATCGTAAACTTGAAGCCACAAATGTCGGCATGGCTTGGGCAACCACTCGTCCCCAAGGCCAAGAGGCGCCCCATAAAATGGCCATTCCGATTAATTGTAAGTGTATGCGTAGAGGGTTCATTTTGCTAATAATGCCTCTAATTTTTCTAATGCCATTTCTGGCGTAATATCAATCAAACTTTGATGATACCCTTCCGAGCTATCTGTACTTTTACGCACCTTAATTAAATCGCCTTCAATTAAACGAATAATTACAGCTTTATCAGATAATGGTGGCGTATAAGTTGGGCTCGTTGGGCCATAAAGTGCAACCAATGGACGATCTGTCGCAGCAGCAATATGCATTAAGCCGCTATCATTGCTCACCACTGCCGTACAGTTAGCGATTAAATCCACAGCTTGATTCAGGTTAGTTTGTCCCGCTAAATTTAAACAAAATGATTGTAGCTCGGCAGGTAATGCATTGCGAATTTGCTCTCCTGATTCCACATCTTTTGGTGAACCAAATAATTCTACCGCATAGCCTTTTTCAATCAGCATTTCTGCTAACTTAGCATAATGATAATGCGGCCAACGTTTAGCTGGACCAAATTCAGCCCCAGGACAGAACCCGATAATCGGACGTTCGCCTAAAAGTGCGGTCTGTTTTTCAAATGTTTTTAAGGTTTCTGCTTGTTGAGTTGACTCAACGGTTAAATAAGGTTTTAGAACAGGAATATCAGCCGCTTTCGGTACCGCATTTTGCTCAAAAGCTAACGCGACATAACGTTGCACCATCATAGGATAATCACGTTTATTATTGCGTAAATCGTTAAGCAAGAAATAACGGCTCTCCCCTTTCCAGCCTCGACGTACCGCAATTTTTGCAAAGGCGGGAATAAAAGCTGACTTCAAGGAGTTTGGTAATATGATTGCCATATCATATTGATTGCGCAATGCCTTACCTAAACGATAACGTTCACACAAGGCAAACTTGCCGTGTCCAAGCGGCATTTCAATAGCATGACGCACTTCTGGCATACGGGCTAAAAGCGGTTTACACCAATTGGGTGCCATCACATCAATTTGGCAATTTGGATATTGCTGTTTGAGTTGTTGATACAAACTGTGCGACATCATCATATCGCCGACCCAAGATGGGCCGATAATTAAAATATTCATGCTTGACCTTATAACAAAAGTGCGGCTAAAAATAAGATTAATTTTAACCGCACTTTATTCATTTTCTAGTATTGAACGACATTATTTGTTCAATATTTTTATTTATTTAACCACACCATGTACTCGGCCACACCTTCCGCTACGGTTTTAAATGGTTTGTCGTAGCCAGTTGCGCGGAGTTTCGTTAAATCTGCTTGCGTATATTCTTGATAGCGAGATTTCAAATGCTCTGGGAATGGAATGGTTTCCACTGCGCCTTTACCGTGGAATTTAATTACCGCTTTCGCCACTTCAGCGAAAGATTCTGCATTGCCGGTACCACAGTTAAAGATACCCGAAATACCATTTTGCCAGCACCAAATGTTGACTTGTGCCACATCACCTACATAAACGAAATCACGGCGGAAGTGTTCACTGCCTGCAAATAATTTTGGATTTTCGCCTTTCAAGATTTGGTTATTTAAGTGGAATGCGACACTCGCCATTGAACCTTTGTGACCTTCACGCGGACCATACACGTTGAAATAACGGAAACCACATACTGGTGATTGCGCTTCAGGTAAAATCGCACGCACATATTGGTCGAACAAGAATTTAGAATAACCGTATACATTCAACGGGCCTTCAAATTCACGCTCTTCACGGAATTCAGTTTTGTCGCCATAAGTCGCTGCACTTGATGCATATAAGAACGGAATTTGACGATCTAAACAGTAATGCAATAACTCTTTTGAATATTCGTAGTTATTATGCATGATGTATTTGCCGTCCCATTCAGTGGTCGCTGAACAAGCCCCTTCATGGAATACTGCATCGATATCACCTAAATCATCACCGGCAATAATTGACGCAATGAAGTCTTCTTTATCACAGTAATCTGCGATATCAAGATCCACTAAGTTAATGAATTTAGTCCCGTCTTTTAAGTTATCCACCACTAAAATATCTTTGCGTCCCATATCGTTTAGCGCTTTAACGATATTACTGCCGATAAAACCGGCGCCACCTGTTACGATAATCATAATTCTGTCCTCTTTAAAATAAGTCTGTGTATTGTAATAGATTTTGTGCCGCTTAGCCAAAAAACTCTGTGAAAAACAACCGCACTTTTAAGCCCCAGTAACTTGTCCAGCCTGTTGTGGCCAAATCCATTTTTCCTTTGTTTAAAATAATAATGGTCGGCGTCACATTCACCTGCCATTGATCCGCAATTTTGCCTTGAGGATCATTCACCGTTGTAAACTGATAGTGATGGGTTTGTAAATAATCTTCCACGTCCTTATTTGACCCTGAACGCAGCGCGACAGAGACTACCGGATAGCCTTCTTCTGAAAGTGAATTAATCGCTGGCGAAGTATAACGACAATAGCCGCACCAACTTCCCCAGAAATAAATGATCGTCGGCTTAGCTTGATCTAATTGAGGTAAAAAGAAGGCATTCCCCTGTAAATCATAAAGTGCTGTCGCATTGATTTCAGGTGGAATATTGGGTTTACGAATAAAATCGAGAATACTGCTCACGATAATTAACGTCAGCAGGAGCGAAATCGCATTTTTTAATAAGGTTTTAATTTTCACAATAAAATTTCATGAGCTAGGATAAGTGGATTGTAATCGATTAGAAAAGTGCGGTCAAAATTACAGATATTTTGCTATAAATACGTTAAACGTTTATGTACGTTATCGTGATTGTAACGAAGCTGTTCAAACATGTAGTCGGAACTGAGCCAGCGTTTACGATCGGTAAATTTTGGATCAGTTTCCACCAGATAGCCGTTCGGAGCATCTGGGTTGATTTTATACAGGCTGGCCTGTGGTAAACGCACTTCTGTCAAATGGGTTTTTACCATTGGCATGGTCATACTAGATAAGTCTTGAGGATCAACTTTTTCAACGGCGGTCTGTAATTTAGCGATGACCTGCCCGGAACTAATCACATTATGGTTATTTATGGTCGGTGTCAGTGTAATTTCGGTATGTTTGCCGATACATAGTGATAGCTTAGGTGTTGCAAATGTGGATTGAATTGTTTGGCTAACACGGGGCTACGCTTAAAACCGCGTTGTTTATGCCATTCGTCGATACGTTGCGCGGTGGTTTGTATTGCCGTGCGTAATGATTTGCCGTTTTTTGTGGCGGAACAATGGATCACGATTTTGGTGATAGGAGGTGATAGAGATATTTCTTTAAACCTCTTTAATATTACGTAAAGAAATTTTAAGAAATAATGGTGGGTTGCTATATTAAAGGAGTTTAAAGAAAAAGGCTGTCATAAGACAGCCTTTGAATTAATGGTTACGATATTTATCCATTGGGATCTCAATGCGGAAAACACCGCCGTGAGGATGATAAATTCGCTTACCTTTTTTAGTGATATATGGAGTAAAAATCACTGCCACCTGTTCACCATTAGGGTTAGTTTCAAATACCATTTGAAGCCTCCTATATTGTTAGGAGGGCGTATTTATTATTGTAATTTGAGAGAAATATCTCATTTTACAAACTTAATCCTTGCGAAAATCTATTAAAAGAGTAAAATTTCGCATTGCTTTCAGGTTAAGAAAATCAGTAACGCCCTATGGAACTGATTTTTTTGCTTACTATTTAATAAAGTACTGCAATACTTTACTAAATCTTATAAACCCAGTCTTTATGATTGGGTTTTTACATTTCTAGCCGACCGAAATCTAGTGAGATTTGTGTAATTGAGTACCCCATTGCTTCTAAAATAATTTCTGCAAAGGTGTCTGCCTGCCATTCGGGATCTTCATTGATTGTAGGTGACTCGTCTGCTTTGTGTAAATAGGCTTGGTGCATTAGAAAAACGTGTCCGAGTTCATGCAACACAATTTCGAGTGAATCTTTATCGCCTTTACAGGCAAGAATATAGGTATTTTCAGGAATACGAATGGTAAACTCGCTTGGGCTGAAATGCCCTTTGGTGAAGTTATGGGTAAGTTCCTGCCATTCGGTCTCTGACAGGATCTCAAGATTGACAATCGTTGCCACATTTTCCAATACATCATCAAAGCGTTGGCGTGCTTTATTCCATTTGGTAAATTTCAAATGCTTAGCAAGAGGCAACGCCATTTTTTCAATTTCATTTCTGGTCATTGGTTTTACTCGTAAGCCGTTCATTTCGTATAATAAACTTTGTAAACTCATCCATTACTCTCCCTTTTCTGAATGGATTTCTTTTAATAATTCGGCAAATTTGGTGAGTTGCTCTGCGGTCATCGCAGATTTGGCGAAACCTGCTACCATCATTTGCTGTTGTAATGGCAAACCTTCTACAGGAATAGCGTCATTAGAAATATGGGCCAATTCTTGCAAGTCTTCAGTTTGTACGTTTTTGTCTTTAAAGTAGTTAGCAATTTTTTCTACCCATTCAGTCGGGACTTTTTTACGACCGGTTTCCATTCCGCTTA
The DNA here is from genome assembly GCF_054332415.1 of Haemophilus sp. SZY H56. NCBI lineage: Bacteria > Pseudomonadati > Pseudomonadota > Gammaproteobacteria > Pasteurellales > Pasteurellaceae > Haemophilus > Haemophilus sp. SZY H56. The sequence continues at coordinate 118,848 of NZ_JBTGNX010000005.1, forward strand.
AAAATGCTGGACTGGCTCCGATAGTCTCTGCCATACTAAGTAGTGTTTCACCGGCATCAATCCGAGCTTTGCGGACTGCTTTGCCGAATTCTGTAAGTGCCATAGTTTTATCTCCTTGTCTCTCTTATTTCCCAATTTTAAGCAATTAAATAAGAAAGTCAATAAATTATTTTTTAGTTTTTGATTTTTCATTCACCTATTTGGTAAATGCAGAGTTATTAAAAAACGCCCTTTCGGACGTTTTTTCTAATTTTTAGCGGTTATGCGTTACCGAACATATCAAATTGGCGTCGGGCGATTTCTTCTTTTGTGATTTTTTTCACTATCTGATAAATCCACTGCATTGATACGTTGTATTTTCGTGTGAGTTCACGGTGATTTGTATCTTTGAACTCGTTAAAAATCTTCCGGTCGCGTTCGTTTAGTAATAAAACAAGATTACGAGGGATATAAATCACCTCACCGCCCCAGCATTGCGCGATATGGTTTTCCCCAATAAAAAAGGCTCTACATCACGTAAAGCCCCGTTTCATAAGGTTTTGAACCACTTATTCCCGCTTATTACAACCAAATCCCTATTTCTTTGTTTATTTCTCATATTAAGTGGTTGGATACAGCCGTAAAATATAGCCCGACCCGACCCAAAGGGAGGGGAAGCACCAAATAAAAAAGCCCTAGTAAATAACTAGGGCTTAGATATAGCTTTAATTACAATGCAGGAGCTAGATCATTAAGCTCTTCTATTCTCAACATTCTAATATCTGATACAGATGGCTTGAACCAAGAATAAGACTGAGAAAGTTTTTGAGCAGCCAAAACACATTTAACCGCTGTCATATCTGCACCACCAAAATAAACACTACCTTGTTGATGATCAAAGCCTTCTGCTTCTAGCACTTTTTTTACATCACCGTAAGCATTCTGCCAACTTTCAGTAGGGTATAGCTCTTTTAGCATTGCAGTATCAAGATCGAAAGCAATAGCATACATATTAAAATCCTCCGCTCATTATTTTGGAACATAAATTGTACAATACAGAACATAGCAGTACAAGAAAATTAAAATTTTCTTTATTGTTCGCCGCTTTTTATTTCTTTTGGATATTCAAAAAAATCAGGATTTTGATTTTTTTGAGCAAATAAAAGCTCAAAAAGAGCGTATAAAATACGGTGTGGAACAGGTCGAGAATTTGGCTTACCGCTTTTCCGTCGCCAGCTATGAATGTTGGCTTTAGTCACTGAAAAGCCCTTTTCTTCAAGCAACTTAACCTTGCATTTCACCCGCGAATTTTGGATTCTCTTGAAGAGCACGCGCATAAGCCTCATCCCAATCTTTCAACGAGACCACAACATTATCATAGGTTTTCTCTGGGTTTGAGATAGCTTCCCATAATGGATTTAGTTGGTGATTTTCCTCTAAATAGCAAGCTGGAATAATTTGTCCTTTATGCTGAATAACTGAGTTTGCACTGTGGCATTGTCATTGATTCAGCATCAAATGTTATCAGCACCGCTTTAGCCGGCAGACCGGCAGCGGAAGTGGTGGCTTCAGGATTATCACCTGCGGTGAATAATCAAATTAAGAAAGCAACAACAGATGCAAAAGGCAATGTGAATACTGCCCTCAATTTGACTGCTCATGCACTTTGGGGCGCAGTAGAGGCTTATGCGGGCAATCGTAATGTTGCTGCTGGTGCTGCGGGTGTACGTTTTAATTGTTCAGCTTCATCTTTAATAATGATATTTTGTGTATTAATACCACTTTTTGTTGTGCTAGATTGGCTATCGGAATCTTTACTATACACCAATGCAGGGTTTAGGTTTAATAGTAATATTCGCATTTTCGGCAAAGGCGAAGTCAATGGCCATCGCCGTTTAGGTGTGTTACTCGCTCGTGATATTTCTGTAGAAAAAGCATTGGAAAAAGTAGAGCGAGCTTACGCGAAGTTGGATGTGAAATTATAAGGTTTTCTTAATATAAGCATCGTTGAAAATACAAAAAGTGCGATAAATTTTCGAGAAGTTTTAAAACTCTTTGAAAATTGACCGCACTTTATATTAAACACCTTAAATATAGAATTTTTAAATAGTTTAAAAGCTAGAGATAACCTAATATTAAAAACTTAAATGATTAGATATACTTCTGACCCCATATATTTCTATTCTAATATGTAGGTAATTGATATATCACACTCTCTACAGTACCTTTAGGATATCTAATTTCACTAAAAGAATCTCCATTATCTACACTATAAAATAAGCGCTCAGTATCCCCTGAATATGCCATACATAAATAAAGTGTATTTATATTTTCATAACCACCCAGCTCTGTTGTATCAATTAGAAAAACATTAGGTAATTCTCCACTATGCCATTTCATGGCATTAAATTCAGTTTCACCAAAGTCTTCATTTGTACAACCGCCATAATAATATTTATTAATAAATGAGTCTTTTAAATTAAAAAATACTGTACCTAAGGTATAATTATCATAAGAATCATTATTTTCAGGATATAACCTATTACCTACTCTTATTTTAATATTACCGTACACATAATCATCAATTGAAAAACTCTCATTCCAATAAACTCCAAAATCCTTTTTATTACTTTCAATTGACCTCATTACTTACCCTAAAATTATTAGGATCAATTAGTCAAATTGAACCGATAATACTATCATAAAAATCAACTACATCTTTTGTTTTTACTATCCATTCAGATATCTTAAAACCATCTTCATTTAAGACCTCTCGTTTATTTACATATTCATTGATTTTAGACGAATCAAACTCTGGGAAATCATCTACAAATATGATCTTATTTTGAACATAAGAAACTTCTCCATTATAATAAATAATCCATGTAGAAATGAAATTTAAAGATTCTGGCTCATGCATAGATGTAATAAGTACAGAATGTTTATTTTTTTCTATCCCATCAGCTATAGATGTAGCCCAGCTATTTTTATATTCTTCAATACCCCAATAGTCTATTGGAATATGTAATTCTTCTACATATTCACCTAAAGAGATCGAAGCCAAAATATGCATTCCATATCCATTATCAAAAGATGTATCTTTATCTTTAAAGAAAATACCAAACATTATTAATCCTTAATTCTTTTTAAATCCTTGTCATAAGTACCAAGTCTATTTCCTCTTCGATCAAAAATTTTCCAACCATCGGAAACATTATGACCATCAACATCTGGGGTAATATAATTTTTGCCATTCCAATAAACATCTTGCCCATGGGAATTAAATGGCGCTTTTTGAGGAGGGATCCTATGTCCATATCCAAGCTTTTCTGCTGCTTTGTCAACAGTTCTATCTCTCGCAAATAACGCATTATCTTTCCAATCCCCAACCTGACTTTCACCGCCCACCAAAATATGGCTGTCTTTATCATTCGTTACCGTTTGATTTCCACCTGTGTGAGTCGGTAAATTATAATCTGCTGGATACTCAATACCTCCAGTATGATTAACAAAGATTCTTGGATCAACTACAGGTTTACCACCATATGTTGTAGTCACTAAACTTGGATCAACTGGCATATATCCGCCATCCGCATTCGGAAATTATAAGATTTACTTAAAGATAATCAGCTCTGAAAATATAAAAAGTGCGGTCAATTTTTGAAAGGTTTTAAAACTCTTTGAAAATTGACCGCACTTTTATTATCATTCCCGACCTATCTACCAAACAGCGAAGCCCAAAATCCTTTTTTATTTTCAACGTTCTTTTTCTTCGCTTCTTCCATTCTTTGTTTGACATAATTTACCCAAACTTGATGGGGTGCATCAAAATCAAATGATTTCATAAAATCATAAGGAATTTTATATTCTGCTAATGGATTTATATCAATCAATTCTTTGGGCGCTATAGGGCTATCAATACCCAAATCAAAACCGTGGATTGCTGCGATTTTGGCATACATTAAAACTTGCGGTTGCAAGTAAAAATCAAAATGTAAAAGTGTGTCTTTGGCTGCTCGTTTCGCAAACTTAAGTTCGAGTAATTTATCTAAAGCCTCTTGCATTCCTTTTATATTTTTATCCGCTAGTGCCACATAAAATTCATGATCGGGAATGCGCTTTAAATCACTACGGGCTTTTTTCTCATCATTTAAGAACGTGAGTGAGCGTTCTTTTAATAATTGCCAATCTCCACTTAACGCCAATAAAGTGTTCGCATTAAAAAAAGGTCTCGTATCAGTTCGTTTATAGGGGACTGAAATATCCACAATTTCATCACGATGTTTAATTGAATAATCAATCAACTTTTGGTTATCTGAAAGTAAACTCATAAAAAAGAAATTTGTATTAATCCCGTTGTATGCCCATTGAAAATCATATTTAGACAGAATCCCCAAGAAACCAGCAATAGAAGCATTTTCTTTAAATCCTGAAATATTATTTTCTAATAAATACTTAGAGGCTAATGCACGATGGAAATCATTTAAATAATGAATTAAAGAAAAAACATTACCTGTAAAATTATCTATAGGAGCTAACGTTGAAAATAATTCTTTATGATTAAATTCAGTATATTCATCTACTCTAGCCAGAGTAAAATTCTTTGCTTCATCATAGCTTTTAGCAATCTCACTACCTAAAAATACCTTATATCTTTCCATATTTACACCTATTACGATTAATTCTTATTAGGAATTCTAACTGGTAATAACACAACCTTACCATTTGATTTATCTACGCCAGCTATAATTGTTTTAATTGATTTACCATTCCGCTCTGCATTTTTTATTGCTAACTTAGTTGGATCATTATTAGGTAATTGATCCAAGACTGCATTTATCCATTCACTTGACAATTGGTTTGTTTTGCCTGCCCCTTTCGAACTCACCTGAATTGCCCCATTAGTTTTTATTTGTTTACTATCAATAATGACTACAGAGCCATCTTTGCCTACTAACACATGATCAAAGCCATTATTTGAGCCATATTTTCCGCCTTGTAATGGTTCATAACCTGAACGTTTTGCTAAATCATGAATTAACGACTCTGTTTTTCCACCTTTAATATCACCATTTTTGACAATATCATCGATTAAAGCTTGCTCAGCTTTACTAGTCGCTTTTATTTCACAACTTGCTCCACAAACTTTAGTGCCATTGATAAATCCTTTATCAGTTGATACAGCGATATTATCCACTTCATTAATTACTCGATTCAAAACAGTGTGATTAACTACTCTATTTACTTGATTTTTAGTAAAATCAACTACACCGTTTTTCAGTGCTCCCATTGGCTTAACTAACGCCAATCCCGCACCACTTAGAACAACTCCTCCTGTTGAAACACCTTTCATTTTACCTTGGCGGTAACCTTGCATTTCACCCGCAAGTTTTGGATTTTCTTGAAGAGCACGCGCATAAGCCTCATCCCAATCTTTCAACGAGACCACAACATTATTATAGGTTTTCTCTGGGTTTGAGATAGCTTCCCATAAAGACACTACGGTATCATCTAAATTAACAACTGCATCCGCTGTTTCTTTAACACTATCAATTTGACCCTGAGCTTCTGCAAGCTCTAGACCTTCTTGATATTCTTTAGCTTTATCCTCATCTCCATTGAATAAAACCTTGGCATACATTTCAATGTTTTGCTTACGCTCATCACTAGGATGAACGTCATCAGCCATGCTGTTATTCTCCACTGAATCTTTTGCTGTTTTAGCCGCAATAATCGCCCCATCAGAGCTATCTGATAAAGTACCACCAGCAATACCTGCGGCTACCTGGCTTAAAGAAGATACCGTACGTTTTTCTTCTTCGCTAAGCTTTTCAGGTGATTTATTATAAAGTGTCGAGGCAAGGAAATGAGCCGCAACCTCTCCGCCTGCTGCACCCGCAGCACCCGCAGCAACATTACGATTGCCCGCATAAGCCTCCACCGCGCCCCAAAGTGCATGAGCTGTCAAATTGAGAGCCGTATTCACATTGCCTTTTGCATCTGTTGTCGCTTTCTTAATTTGATTATTCACCGCAGGTGATAATCCTGAAGCCACCACTTCCGCTGCCGGTCTGCCGGCTAAAGCAGTGCTGATAACATTTAATGCCGAATCAATGACAAGACGTTGACTTCCACCTGTTTCCCATTCTTTGGCTTCGCGACTCGCTGTCTCAAAATTATCTCGTGCTTGTTTGACTAAAGCGCGGTTCGTTTCGTTGTTGTTTTCTGCCTTGGCTTTTTCTGCTTCTTCTAACGCAATTGCGGCTTCATGACGTTTTGCTTTCGCTTCTTCACCAAATTTATTAGCAAGCAAACTTCCTGCTTCCGCGACATTTGGTCCAAATTTCTCTGTCACCTCACGTTGGAAATCAAGCTCTTTTTGAACATCATCTTTATTAAAACGATTCTCTAATTTGCCACTTTGGCTTTGTGCACTCTCTGTAGTGATATCGGTTTTAATCGCCGCAATTTCTTCTTGTACCGTTTTGCCTGTACGTTTTAATTGCTCAGCTTCATCTTTAATAATGATATTTTGTGTATTAATACCACTTTTTGTTGTGCTAGATTGGCTATCGGAATCTTTACCATAGCCCATGCCATAAGAGAATTGGAGAGACTCCTTGCCTTCAGCCAATTTCTTGGTGTTCTCTTTTCCATCTACTCCTTTAGAATTAACGGTTGTGTTGCCATTTTTATCAGTATAAAGCAGATTACCATCTTTATCTGTGGCTTGTTTTGTACTTTGAGCCTCACCATTTTCACCAAATGGTGTTTCAAAGTTAGCTGACACACTGCCACTTACACCAAAACTGCTGCCACTATAATTTGAGTGATTTTCAATATCTGAATGTGTAATGCTGCCAGTGCTAAAATGGTTTTTACCATCTGCTTCTGCCTTTTGTGTAGAGGTAATCAATGCACCTTTAAGATCGGTATGCTTATTAACATTAATATCATAGCCTTCATCTCCGGCATAAATTCCTGCCTGTTCATTCACACTCGCATGATCAGCATTGATTTTTGATTTATTGAAACTGCCTCCAACGGATGCGCCATATTCGATAGATTTATCAATGGCTTTCATCTGCTCTTTTGATGTTTTAGCTGGAATTGCTAAATATAACTCTCTTGCTTTAATATCTTTTGCATAAACAACAAACGTTCCTTTTTGATCTTGTTTAAAATTAACCATATCATCAACATACTTATTCAATGTATAAGTAATTTTTGATGGATTTGCTTACGCTCATCACTAGGATGAACGTTATCAGCCATGCTGTTATTCTCCACTGAATCTTTCGCTGTTTAGGAGTCTTGCTCGCCCGTGATATTTCCGTAGAAAAAGCATTAGAAAAAGTAGAATGTGCTTATGCGAAGTTGGATGTGAAATTATAAGATTTATGAAATCTTTTTATATATAACACATTATATTTTATTTAAAACCACTCAACACAGATTGAATCTTATTAATTATTAGACTTAACTCATCAGTCTTAATACAAGACACTTTCACTCCCCAAAATTGCTCATCAAAGAAACCCACACTCTTACTTGCTCTTATATTAGAAAGTAATAATCTATCCTCAATATAATCTAAGTCATAACTTCTATTCTTATTAAAAACAACTATTACTTTAGATAACCCACTAGAACTATTTATTACAAAAGGATAAAACCCTTTGTTTACATACTCCATATAGTCTATCTCCCATAAATATGGGTTTACCTCTCCACTCTGTTTAACTAGATTCAATTTTTCAAAAAAAATATCTTCATTATCTATAAACTCTTGATAATCAATTTTATTTTCTTTTATTAATTCCTCAATAGCATATGTATATCCAAATCCCTTTGCCATTAGATTAATCATTAAATCCCTATCATCCAAATAAAATAAATCATCATTTATATTGGAAAAAATTTCCAATTCAGGATTAAAGTAATCAATAAGATAGCTTGCTTTATTAGAAGCCAATTGGGGTGGATAAATATTCATATCGATACATAGGTTAACTGAAAAATAATCTGTATCTACAATATTATCTATTTGAATAGCAAAGTTATTAAAATTCCCTTTGCTATCATATATCCCTGGGTTTCCGATAATCATCTTTTTCTTAGCTAGTTATAGATTTATACCCTAGTATTATTCGTACATTTAAGTGTCAATCTAAAAATAATGTAATAACAATACTATTATAGTATCATATGAAAAGCTTCGATGGGTAAATTACCATTATGATCTACAACTCAGAAGTTATGAAAAAACTTATAGAAGTTTCATCATAATTAGTGATCCCAAATTTCTTTAAGTCATTATCATTTAATGAATAAACTCCCAATACATCAGGATCATCTGAATCAATAGATATAAATTCTTTTATCTGATTTGCTCCTATTTTTATTTCTATTCTTAAAAGGATTTCATCAGTAACATTACTATATATTTCAATATATCTTCTAACTTTTTGCATCATATTATCTCTATACTATGGTTCTATCTTTCTTTTAGGTTCTGCAGGTTTAATCTGCTCCCCGGTTTTATAATCAAAAGCACCTAGATGCTTTCCTCTCCTATCATATTTTTCTAATTCTCCATGCTGAGAGTCCCATTCATATATTTTTCCATCTGGATCTTTCCATCTTGCTCTTAATTTTCCCCCGCCTTGAACTGGTGTCTTAGGTTTAGCTGGTTTTAATCCTGAAATGCCTGTTATATCTACTAATTTAGGATTTGGATGGTATTTTTGATTTAATAGCACCCCATCTTTCCAATCCCCAACCTGACTTTCACCTCCAACTAGAATATGACTACCTTTATCATTATTTAGTATTTGATTTCCGCCTGTATTTGTTGGCAAATTATAATCTGCTGGATACTCAATACCTCCTGTATGATTAACAAAGATTCTTGGATCAACTACAGGTTTACCACCATATGTTGTAGTTACTAAACTTGGATCGACTGGCATATATCCGCCATCCGCATTCGGAACCCAAACCTTATCCCCGAAAAGCTCTTTATTATTAACAAACCCACCATCTGTCAAGATTTGCTCATTTATATAAGAAACCTGTTCCTTTGTTAATTTGGACATAGCTTCAGGATCTCTCATCGCAGCAGCCACAATAGCAACTTCTTTTTCATTAGGCGATAAACCTATACCAATTGAGACACCCGCTATCCCTGAAAGGGCTTGCAAACAAGTTCTTGAACAAACAAGCGTGAAGCCATCAGCAGCTAAAGCAACAAAATTATTATTCTCTACCGCATCTTTCGCTGTCTTAGCCGCAATAATTGCCCCATCAGAGCTATCTGATAAAGTACCACCAACAATACCTGCTGCTACTTGGCTTAAAGAAGATACCGTACGTTTTTCTTCTTCACTAAGATTTTCAGGTGATTTATTATAAAGTGTTGACGCTAAGAAATGAGCCGCCGCCTCTCCGCCTACTGCACCCGCCGCACCAGCAGCAACATTACGATTGCCCGCATAAGCCTCTACCGCGCCCCAAAGTGCATGAGCAGTCAAATTGAGCGCGGTATTCACATTGCCTTTTGCATCTGTTGTTGCTTTCTTAATTTTATTATTCACCGCAGGTGATAATCCTGAAGCCACCACTTCCGCTGCTGGTCTGCCGGCTAAAGCGGTGCTGATAACATTTAATGCCGAATCAATGACAAGACGTTGACTTCCACCTGTTTCCCATTCTTTAGCTTCGCGACTCGCTGTCTCAAAATTATCTCGAGCTTGTTTGACTAAAGCTTGGTTAATTTCGTTGTTGTTTTCTGCCTTGGCTTTTTCTGCTTCTTCTAACGCAATTGCGGCTTCATTACGCTTCGCTTTCGCTTCTTCGCCAAATTTATTAGCAAGCAAACTCCCTGCTTCCACGACATTTGGTCCAAATTTCTCTGTCACCTCACGTTGGAAATCAAGTTCTTTTTGAACATCATCTTTATTAAAACGATTCTCTAATTTACCACTTTGGCTTGGTGCACTATCGAGAGTGATATCGGTTTTAATCGCCGCAATTTCTTCTTGTACCGTTTTGCCTGTACGTTTTAATTGCTCAGCTTCATCTTTAATAATGATATTTTGTGTATTAATACCACTTTTTGTTGTGCTAGATTGGCTATCAGAATCTTTACCATAGCCCATGCCATAAGAGAATTGGAGAGACTCCTTGCCTTCAGCCAATTTCTTGGTGTTCTCTTTTCCATCTACTCCTTTAGAATTAACGGTTGTGTTGCCATTTTTATCAGTATAAAGCAGATTACCATCCTTATCCGTGGCTTGTTTTGTACTTTGAGCTGCACCATTTTCACCAAATGGTGTTTCAAAGTTAGCTGACACACTGCCACTTACACCAAAACTGCTGCCACTATAATTTGAGTGATTTTCAATATCTGAATGAGTAATGCTGCCGGTACTAAAATGGTTTTTACCATCTGCTTCTGCCTTTTGGGTAGAGGTAATCAATGCACCTTTAAGATCGGTATGCTTATTAACATTAATATCATAACCTTCATCACCAGCATAAATTCCTGCCTGTTCATTCACACTCGCATGATCAGCATTGATTTTTGATTTATTGAAACTACCACCTGCAGAAAAACCATAGCCTACTGTCGCACTCCCACTCACGTTCATTTGTTTGCCTTTGTATGTGGCGGTGTCTTGCAAACTCTCAATATTCAGGTTTTCCGCATCCAATTCAACACGTTTACCCTTCACTTGACTGCCTGCAAGAGTGACATCACCACCTGCATTAATCACGGTTTTACTTTGACTATCACCTACATGACTTGCAACATAAGTGGTTTCATCACCATTGCCATAGCCTTTTCCGGAATTACTGCCTAAAGTAGCCCCAGCAGCCTCACCATTACTCACTTTAATGGCTAATCGACGAGACTAATACGATGGACAGAGTAACAGGGCATTTCGTGGTTTGATAATGTCAACCTTTCATTATTGGTGGTATCTAAACGTACATCAGATTGAGATTGCAATATTTTATCTTGTGCTTGTTGAATCTGTTGCTGTCGTTGTTGTTGCGTTGCATCGATTTGATTTAAACGAGAGAAGTTTTCAGTTTGATTAGCAAAAAGAGAATTAGGAAGGCAGGCAAATATCATTACCGAATAAATATGCTGATGAACTACTTTCACATTTGTACCTAAGATGACAAATTTTATTTGATTAATTTTATGCTATTTATAATTTATTATCAAATACTCGCTGAATTTAAAATGCTTCAATTAAATAATCTTATTTATTTTAAACATTAAATTAAAAAAATAAAGCAACCCATTGCTGAGTTACTTATGTATGAAAGTAACATGAAGAAATCGGGATGCCGTGATTACTGCAAATTCTGTGCTCGAATGTTGGAATATCGTTGAAAGTTTTTTAGTGTGTTATCAGCGAACAAATCATCTCCAACTTTTGTTAACATCATCACATTCGATCCTAACTTAGCAGCAGCTACTGCTTGATTAGCACCCTTACCTCCACATCCTATCTTGAAGCTAGGAGCTTCAAGTGTCTCACCCAACTTAGGCATCCGATCTATATATGTAATCAGATCAACCATATTTGAACCAATAACTGCAATATCCATACGACCTCCATTTCAATTGTTAATAAAGTAACATTTTGTTTAAGAAATAGTATAATCACCAATAAATGTTAAAAAAGTGACAAATATCACAGTTCTAGAAAAAATTTTTATGATATTATTAGAAACAATAAAACTATAACCATATATCACCATGGACAGAAAAAACAATTCAAGAATAAAAAGCTTAGAATTTATACTAAGAACAATGAGCTCTATAAAATTAAGAGACGCCGCCAATATACTAAGTGTATCTGAAATGACTTTAAGAAGAGATTTAAGTATTGAAGGATGCCCTTTAATTCTACTAGGTGGTCATATAGTCAGAACCCCTCAAAATCATCATGAGGCTAACTATCTTATTTTTGAACAAGAAACTAAGAATTTAAAGGAGAAAATGACTATAGGTAAAGCAGCAGCAGAACTTGTTGAAAATGGCGATGTTATTTTTTTTGATTGTGGTTCAACAATCCCTTTTATTGCATCACAAATAAAATCAGATATAAAATTTACTGCACTTTGTTGTTCTCTAAATACATTTACAATTTTGCAAGAAAAAAGTAATTGTGAAGTAATACTAGCAGGTGGTTCATACTCTAGTCACAACTCCTTTTTCACTCCAATTAATAACTCAGAAATAGAATCGATACTTACAACTAAAGCCTTTATTTCTGCGGCAGGAGTAAGCGATGAATATGGTGTTAGCTGCTTTGATTATGATGAAGCAAAAGTAAAAAAAGTAGCAATGAAAAAAAGTAGAAAAAATATATTGGTTTTTGATCATACAAAAATAAATCAAGTAAAAAAAGCATATATTGGAGATTTAAACCAATTCGATTTACTGATATGTGATAAAGAATTACCTAAAAATTTTTATGAGAAAAAATAATTGTCCTTAATGAGACATAATTAAATCAGGAGAAAAAATATGGATAGTAAACAATTAGCACAATATATTGATCACACTGCCCTTACTGCTGAAAAAACAGAACAGGATATACTTAAGCTTTGTGATGAAGCCATTCAGTACGGTTTTTATTCAGTCTGTATTAATTCAGGTTATATTCCGTTAGCCAAAGAAAAACTCGCTGGCTCAGATGTAAAAATTTGTACAGTAGTCGGTTTTCCACTTGGCGCTAACTTATCCTCAGTCAAAGCGTTTGAAACCCAAGAAGCCATCAAAGCGGGTGCGGGTGAAATCGATATGGTGATTAATGTCGGCTTGATTAAATCAAATAAATGGGATGCTGTAAAAGAGGACATTCAAGCTGTCTTAACCGCTTGTCATGGTGTGCCGCTTAAAGTGATTTTAGAAACGTGCTTACTCACCAAAGAAGAAATCGTAAAAGCCTGTGAAATCTGTAAAGCGCTAGGTGTGGCATTCGTTAAAACCTCAACGGGTTTCAATAAAGGCGGGGCAACCGTAGAAGATGTGGCATTAATGAAGAAAACGGTAGGCAACATTGGCGTAAAAGCCTCTGGCGGTATTCGTGATACTCAAACCGCACTAGCGATGATTGAAGCAGGCGCTACACGAATTGGTGCAAGCGCAGGCATTGCAATTGTAACGGGGGTTTCTGGTAATACCTCAAGTAATTACTAACCTATAATAAAAAAGGAGATTGAAGTGTATGACCCAATCTCCTTTTTAAATCATCAAAGACTCAATTAAGCTTTAATTTGTCCTTTCAAGAAATCTAACAACTGATCTTTTGCAATCATTTGTTTTTCACCGGTACGGCGATTTTTGTATTCGATTTCGCCATTTGCGAGATTTTTCTCACCAATCACCACCATGTGTGGCACGCCGATAAGTTCCATATCGGCAAACATGACACCTGGACGCTCTTTACGGTCATCAAAGATCACCTCAACGCCTTGTGCTTGTAAAGTGCGGTACAATTCTTCGGCATATTCTTGAACGCTTTCAGATTTATGCATATTCATTGGTACAACGGCAACTGTGAATGGCGCAATTTCATCTGTTGGCCACACAATACCGCGTTCGTCAAAATGCTGTTCAATCGCTGCAGCCACCACACGTGTTACACCAATCCCGTAACATCCCATGGTGACGACCATTGGACGACCATCTTCACCTTGAACGGTCGCATTCATCGCTTCTGAGTATTTTTTACCTAATTGGAAGATATGGCCTACTTCGATACCACGTTTAATCAATAAGGTGCCTTTACCATCTGGGCTTGGATCACCTTCAACCACGTTACGAATATCCGCCACTTTTGGTAACGCTACATCACGCTCCCAGTTGATATTGAAGTAATGTTTACCATCAATGTTTGCACCCGCACTGAAATCAGACACTAATGCCACTGAACGGTCAATAATCACTGGAATATTGAGATTAACAGGACCTAATGAACCCACACCTGCACCAATTTTTGCTTTGATGGCAGCTTCATCCGCAAACTCAAATGGTGAAGCCACTTCCGGTAATTTTTCCGCTTTGATTTCGTTTAATTCATGGTCACCACGAATGACTAATGCCACTAACGGTTGATCTTCGCTTGCCCCTTTTACAATCAAGGTTTTAACCGTTTTCTCAATTGACAAATTGAATTGTTCCACCAACTCTGCAATTGTTTTTGCATTTGGTGTATCAACTAATTCCATCGCTTTCGTTGGTGCGGTGCGCTCACCAATTGCCACCGCTTCCGCTAATTCAATGTTTGCAGCGTAATCAGATTCCGTAGAGAAAATCACATCATCTTCACCGCTGTTTGCTAACACTTGGAATTCATGTGATGCACTACCACCGATAGAACCGGTATCCGCTTGTACGGCACGGAAATCTAAACCTAAGCGATTGAAAATATTACTATAAGTCTGGTACATCACATCATAAGTTTGTTGTAAGCTCGCATGATCCGCATGGAAAGAATACGCATCTTTCATGATAAATTCACGTGAACGCATGACACCGAAACGAGGACGCACTTCATCACGGAATTTGGTTTGAATTTGGTATAAATTGATCGGGAGTTGTTTGTATGATGACACTTCGCGACGAACTAAATCCGTAATCACTTCTTCGTGTGTTGGACCTAATACAAAATTACGGTTTCCGCGATCCTCAAAACGAAGTAATTCTGGACCATATTGTTCCCAACGACCTGATTCTTCCCATAATTCTGCTGGTTGCACGACTGGCATTTTGATTTCAAGTGCACCACTTTTATCCATTTCTTCACGAATGATTTTTTCTACTTTACGAAGCACACGCCAGCCAGTTGGCATCCAGTTATAAAGACCTGAAGCAAGAGGACGAATCATTCCCGCACGAAGCATTAATTGATGGCTCACAATGGCCGCTTCAGCTGGGGTTTCTTTTAATGTTGAGAATAAATATTGACTTGTACGCATTGAATTAACCTTAGATTCTAAGCATTGAGAAAAAATTGGTGAGAGTATAACAAAAAGTGCGGTCATTTTTAACCGCACTTTTTTCTGAGAAAAGATTATCTTCTCGGTAAGTATCTAACTGGATCGACAGATTTACCTTTATAACGGATCTCGAAGTGAAGTTTCACAGCATTGGTCCCTGTGCTACCCATTTTCGCAATCTCTTGGCCTGCTTTCACTTCTTGTTGATCGCTCACAAGGATCTTGTCGTTGTGTGCATAAGCACTTAAGAAATCATCGTTATGTTTGATGATGATTAAATTACCATAGCCACGTAACGCATTACCCGCATACACAACACGACCGTTCGCTGCGGCTTTAACTGCTTGACCGCGAGAACCGCTGATATCAACCCCTTTATTACCACCATCGGTATTAGAGAAACCTTGGATCACGTTACCTTGGGTTGGCCATTGCCATGCAATATTCGACGCAATAGGTGCGACAACATTCGCATTAACAGGCATATTATCTGTGGTCGCCACTTGTGTGGTAGTCGTCGTTGCCGGCATACTCGGTGTATTGGTATAAACGGGTGCTGAAGCTGCACTACCTACGCCGGATTTAATTGGACCAATCACCGTACCATCAGAACCAATTTGTGTACCGTTCGCACCTGGTGTATAAGTCACTTCTGGCTCAGTTGGGGCTGCCGGTGCAGCTGGTGCCGTCGTTTTCACGGGTACAGTCGTAGTAACCGTTTTAGTTGAACAATTTGAAATTTTTAACGTTTGGCCTACACTTAAGCTATAAGGCTCTTTCATATTGTTCATGCTTGCCAAATCTTTCACGTCCATACCCGTCAAGTAAGCGATTAAGAACATGGTATCGCTTTTGTTGACTTTATAGGTATTTCCTTTGTATGAACCTTTTTGAATTTGGCTGTAATCTGGTGCGTTGGTATTTGGATTACGCGGCACGTTAATTGCACCTGAGCTAGTACAATCAGAAACCGTTTTAGTTACTGTTTTAGTTTGTGGTTGAACCGGAGCTGGAGCAGGCGTTGGTTTAGGCTGTGCTGCAGCAGGTTGTTGTACCGGTTGATAAGTCGGTTGGAAACGTGGCTGTGGTGTTTGAGTTCCCGTTGGCACGCTATTGCCCATGGTATTTGGCATCGTATTTTGTTGGATTTCTGGCTGCCATGTACCGCTCGAATTATTATCAACCGGCTGCATTACCCCTGGAGAAAGGGTGCCATCCACATTTTCGATTGGTGCAGGACTATTTGAACTACAAGCGGTTAAAATAGCGATACTCACAGGGAGCAATAAAAACGATTTTTTCATTTATTCTTCCTTTGATATTAAATTTATTTCATTTGATTTGGCATCGAATTCTTTTCAATTTCCGGCATAAAGCTACCACCAGCAACCGCTCCCGTTCCTTCTACGGGTTGCATAATACCATCTGGCAATGCGTCAGGATCTTGTTTTTGTGGTTCTCCTGTACAAGCTGAGATCAGCAATGCACTCGAGATAATAAAGCGTAATTTATTCATAAAAAAGGTCATCCTGTTATTTTAAAATAAGATAAGCAATCACAGCCAGAGCAACGACACTCCAACCAATGACTTCAATAGATTTACGTAATTTCGCGGCAAATTTTTCTCCGCCCCATGCGGCGAGTTTTGCCACTAAAATAAAACGAGCAAAACGCGACACAAACGCGGTAATCACAAACGGGATAAACGCCATTTGCATCACGCCTGCGCAAATGGTGAAAACTTTATAAGGAATTGGGCTAAAACCAGCGACAAAGACCACTAACACGCCCCATTCTTTAAACCACGCCATAGCTTGTTCCCAAGCAGCTTGGTAGCCCCATTGTTGAATATAACCTTGAACCCAATCAAAGGCATAGTAACCAATAGCATAACCAATCATTCCACCGACAACCGAAGCAATCGTAGTATAAAGTGCAAAACGAAATGCACTTTTCGGTTTTGACATTGACATTGGAATCAACATCACATCGGGTGGAATTGGAAAGAAAATGGCCTCAATAAAACTTACAAAGGATAACCAAAACACGGCAAAGCGATGTTTTGACCATTGCATTGTTTTATCATACATCGCACCAAAAATATTCATTCATTTATCCTTTATGGGTTCAACAAGGGAAAAATACATTTCAAAATGGCACATTATTCACTTTCCAGCCAATCTTGTAAAGCAGCAATTGACTGATGAGCAGTAAGATCGGCTTGAATTGGCGTAATGGCAACATACCCATTTTTTACCGCATGGAAATCTGTCCCTTCCCCATCATATTCCGGCAAGCCTGATGGACCAATCCAATAGATATTTTCGCCACGAGGATCTTCTTGTTTAATCACTTCCGCTGCAGAGGTGCGATAGCCTAAATGACACACCTTAATACCTTTGAGTTCTTCGTAAGGTAAATCTGGCACATTGATATTGATCACTTCGCGTTTATTCAATAATTGAGGATGTAATTTAGGGATCAAATCACACACCACGCGAGCCGCTGTTTCATAATGCAGACGACCATCTAAAGAGACGGCAATGGCTGGCAATCCTAAATGACGCCCTTCTAATGCGGCCGCCAAGGTGCCTGAATACAAGGTATCATCACCCATGTTACAACCTGCATTAATACCCGATACGACAAGATCAACTTGTCCAGATAAAAAACCATTTAAGGCCAAATGCACACAATCTGCGGGGGTGCCATTCACACAATAATCACCGCAATCTAAATGACGAGGGCGAAGCGGCTCAACAAGCGTTAATGAGCTTGATACTGCGCTGCGATTACGATCGGGCGCGACGATCACCACATCGGCAATTTTTCGTAATTCTTTTGCTAAAACTTGAATCCCTTCGGCGTGAAAACCGTCATCATTGCTGACTAAAATTCGCATTATTCTTCTTCCTTAATATTCACTAACTCTCGCACCAATGCAGTGGCATAACTCCCTGCCGGCAAATAAAACGAGAGTTTTAAGCCTTCTTCAACAAACGTCCAATGGAAATCTTTTGCCTGCATTAATAAAGGGCGGCGAGTGGCTTTCATTCTTTCTTGTTTCATTAATTCTTGGAAAACTTGATGTTCCAAAACCACTTGATTTTCGACCGCACTTGCGGATAAATTTTCCTCGCCAATTAAAGGCGCGGTGAGCAAAATATCTTGCTCGTTCAAACGTTGCTGTAAAACCGCTAAATCTTCATTTTCATCGGCCTTAAACCAACTGTGCGATCCGTTTAATTGTACAATATCGTCTCTTAGAACCTGATCTGCCACATTTTGTTCAATTCGTTCTGCCACAACTAAATTAAAAATTTCACTGCGAGCTGCAGAAAGGTAAAAACTGCGTTTTTTACGATCTTTGACCTTAATCTCTCCTTTCGCCCAACGAATCGCTTGAGTCAGATTATGACCATCACGCCCAAAACGTTGTTCGGTGAAATAGTTAGGAAAACCGTATTTCGCCACAAAATTTAAACGTTCATTTAACTCATCACTTTCTTTTGCACCGCGCAATAAAATCTCAAAAGCATTTCCTTGAAGACTGCCCGTGCGAATTTTACGATTGTGGCGAGTCACTTCTAAAATCTCGACACCTTCCAATTGAAATTGGCTAAAATCAGGCGTTTCTTTCCCTGGCATTTGTAAACAAAACCATTGTTCTGTAATACCATGACGATCTTTCAAACCGGCATAACCCATATTTCGATCAGAAATACCCGCAAACTTGGCAAGTTTTTCGCCCACAAACAATGTATTGCAATCTGTTTTACGGATTTTTACCGCCACGAATTCGCCTTCGCCTGACATTTCATAGCCCAGATCTTCTTTCACAATAAAATCAGCGAACTCCTGCTTTAAAAGTGCGGTTGTTTTTGGCGGTGTTTTTAAGGTGAAATAGGGGAGATGTTTGACCATTTTTTTTCGTTCTAAAATAAGAAAGCCCAACTTTTTTCGCTGCAATAAATAGCGTGATCAGCTGGGCATATTAAGCACAATTTATTCGCGCAGAATTTTAACCTTTCCGCCCCTTCAAGGCAAACTGAAATGAGAATAAATTTTTAGCGACATTTTCATCTTTATCCCCTACAATGACCGCACTTTTTCTGACAAAAGGAATGCCTTATGACGAACTTTAACGAACTTCAAGAAGAAACCCGTGAAATCATTACGGATTTATTAAATGACGGCAGCGATCCGGATGCCCTTTATATTATCGAACATCACATCGCCCATTATGATTTTGATACCTTAGAAAAAATTGCCGTGGATGCTTTCAAAGCAGGCTATGAAGTGTCAGAAGCAGAAGAATTTGAAGATGAAAATGGCAAGGTCATTTTCTGTTTTGACATCATCAGTGAAGTGGAATTAAAACCCGAAATTATCGATGCACAACAAAAAGAAATTTTGCCATTAGTGGAAAAATACAAAGGCATTTATGATGGCTGGGGCACGTATTTTGAAGATCCAAATGCCGAGGATGATGAATACGGCGATGACGGCGAATTTTTTGACGATGAAGATGTCGAAGACGACAACGAACGTTTACATTAATAATAACAAAGGGCGTGTTAAACCGCCCTTAATTTTTATCTTAGCCAAATAGGAATGAAACAATGAAACTCAAAGCGCTTTCTTTAGCATTACTTGCCTTACCTATCACTTCTTTTGCAACAGAACCCGTATCTCATCAGCCAACGGATGTCAGCTTTAGTGTTGAAGCAGAAAAAGAAGTAGAACGTGATTTATTGCAAGTCTCCCTTTTTTACCAAGCGGAAGGCAATGATTTATCCACACTCAATAAAACCATGGCAGAAAAAATGAATAAAGCCATTGAGTTAGCAAAAGCACAAAGTGCGGTTGAAATTAAGGACAATTCTCGTAATACCTGGATTCGCTATGATAATAAAGGCAAACAACAAGGCTGGATTGCGCGTGCAGAATTAACCTTAGAAAGTAAAGATTCTCAAGTATTATCAACCTTAGTGCAGGAATTAGATGGCGTATTAGCCATTGATCGCATAAGCGCATCTGTTTCACGTGAGAAATTAAATAGCTTAGAAAAAGAATTAACCAAAGAAGCTTTAGCGAAAGTTAAAGATAAAGCCCTATTAATTCAAGAATCTTTGCAGATGAAAGGTTATCATACACAAAGCCTTGAGGTGTCTTCTGCCAATGATTCTGCGAATGATTTTCGCCCTTATGCTGCAGGGGCAATGATGGCAAAAAGTTTCTCTTACTCGGATGAAAAAGATGAAACTTACACTCAAAGTGGCAAAGAGAAAATTAAAGTCAGTGTGAATGCACGAATTGCATTGCTTAAAGAATAATTTTCTATACAATGAACGACGATTTTTTTAATAAGGAAAACAAGATGAAAGTAGCAAAAAATACGGTTGTGAGTATCGCTTACCAAGTACGTACTCAAGACGGTGTATTAGTTGATGAAGCACCTGCAAATCAACCATTAGAATATTTACAAGGCCACAATAACTTAATCATTGGCCTTGAAAATGCCTTAGAAGGTAAAGACGTTGGCGACAAATTTGAAGTGCGTGTTCAACCTGAAGAAGGCTACGGCGAATACAATGAAAACATGGTTCAACGTGTACCAAAAGAGGTATTCCAAGGCGTTGATGAAGTGGTGGTTGGTATGCGTTTCTTAGCAGATACAGACATCGGCCCAGTTCCTGTTGTGATCACTGAAGTGGATGGCGATGAAGTGGTAGTTGATGGTAACCATATGTTAGCGGGTCAAGAATTACACTTCACTGTTGAAGTTGTTGGCACTCGTGAAGCAACATTAGAAGAAATTGCTCACGGTCACGTACATGGTGCACACGATCATCACCACCATCACGATGACGAAGATGGTCACAGTTGTGGTTGCGGCGGTCACGGTCATCACCACCATGACCATGATCACGATCATGGACACGGCGGTTGCTGTGGCGGCGGTCATAAACACGATCATGATCACGGACACGGTCATGGCGGCTGTGGTTGCGGCGGTCACTAATCTTAATCTAGAGACAAAAAAGTGCGATCAAGTTTGATCGCACTTTTTTATTAATGATTTTTATGGCTTGTACTGTAGAGGATTTTGTCGGTATAAGCCATCGCAATCGCAGAAAGCAAGAAAGCTAAATGAATAATCACTTCCCACATAATCGTTTTTTCAGGAATTTTTGAGGCATTCACAAAGGCTTGCAATAAGTGAATAGACGAAATACTGATAATTGACATGGAAAGTTTAACTTTCAGCACGGTCGCATTCACATGGCTCATCCATTCAGGTTGATCTGGATGATTTTTCGTGCGTAGTTTTGAGACGAAAATCTCATAACCGCCTAATGTCACCATCACCAATAAGTTAGCAATCATTACTACATCAATGAGATTGAGTACGGCGAGCATAATGGTGTCTGCATCCATTTCATTAACATTGGTGATGAGATACCACAAGTTTTTCATAAACTTGTAGGCATAGATGCCTTGCACGACAATTAAACCTAAGTAAATAGGCACTTGTAGCCAACGACTCGCAAAAATTGTTTTGCTTAGAAAACTGGTTTGTTCGTTATATTTTGCACATGGATCCGTGATTTCTTTTTGTTCTATCGCCATAAAATTCTCCATAAATAAAAAAGCGGCAAGAAAATAGCCGCTTTTAAAGAAAAATTCAACAGGTATGCTTTATTTTACCCCGTTCTCGTTAGTGATAAGAGATAGACGTGTTAAATCTACGTCATTATTGAGTAATTCAACGTTTGGCATGCTCTTGTTAGCCTTCGCTGACAAGTCTTTAAAGCGTTCCACTTTCCCCACTAAACCTTGTTGCCCCACAAGGGCGGTGACGGTGCTGTTGTATTGATTGCTCACGGTAGAAAGGGTGTTACCCAGTTTGTTTAAACGTTCTGCCACCAAGCAAATCTGGTTGTAAATTTCACCTGCTTTTTCTGCGATTTCTTTTGCTTCGGCGTTGCCGCGTTCGATACGCCATAAATTCGCCACTGTGCGTAAAATTGGCATGAGAGTCGTGTGTGAAACCATAATCACATTTTTCTCGTAGCCATAATTAAATAGATTTGGATCTAATTTTAAGGCTTTAATATAAGCGGGTTCCACTGCAATGAACATCAAGACAAAATTAGGACTGCGCATGCCAATCAAATTGCTGTAATCCTTGCGATGCAAGTCATCAATGTGATTTTTCAGGGCTTTAATATGCTCCCTTAGTAAACGCTCACGTTCAAATTCATCCTCAGAATTGACCGCACTTTCGTAAGCATTCAATGACATTTTGCTATCAATGATGATGTTTTTCTCATCGGGCAGATTAAGCACAAAATCAGGATAGTTTCGACCGCCTTGTTCATCTTTAAAATGGGCCTGCGCACTGTAATGCACGTTTTCAATGAGTCCCGCAAGTTGAAGTGCGCGTTCAAGTTGCACTTCTCCCCAGTTGCCTAAGGTTTTCTTTTCCCCTTTTAGCGCAGAAGTTAAATTATTGGCTTCTTGCGACATATTTAAGCCAATTTCCAACACCTTTTTGATTTCTGCTTCTAAGCCCGCATTACCTTTCACCGATTCCGAATGGATTTCATTGACCCGTTTTTGAAAGCCTTCGATTTGTTCTCGGAAAGGCTTCAACAAGGTTTCCAATGCCGTTTGATTGGTTTGATTAAAGGATTGGCTTTTTTCTTCCAAAATGCGGTTGGCCAGATTTTGGAATTCTACGCCTAGTTGTTGTTTGGATTGTTCAATATGCTGTTGCTGTTCGGCAAAATGCTTTTCTTTTTCGGAAAGGGTGGTTTTCAACTCCGTTAATTCTTGTGAAAGTGCGGTCAATTTTTCCTGCGTTTTTTGCTGCTCTTGTTCTTTTCTAAGTACATTTTCTTGCGCTTGTTGTAATTGACCTTGTAAGCTTTCGGCTTGTGCGGATGCGATCCCAAAGCGTTCTTTTAATGCGGTGATTTGCCCGCCAATTTGATCGTGTCGGCGCTGTTCTTCATCCAATTCTTTTTCTAAATATTGGATTTTTTCATCACGTTCATTAAGACGAGTTTGCAAGCCTTCCGCATGCGTTTGCGCTTTCACGGCTTGTTGTTCTAATTGATTTTTGATTCCGCTTAAGGAGTCAAAACGCTCAGCTAATTGATTGTAATCGCCGATGGTTTTATTGAGGTCTTGTTGTAATTCTTGCGTATCTCGTTTGCTGCGGCTTAATAGAAAAAGCATCACAATGCTGATAAACACCAGCACGGCAATGATGATTAAATATTGATTAGAGGTGAGTTCTGACATAAATAAGCTCCTGGAAACAGAAAAATTTTAGCATATTCCCAGGAGCTTTTTAAAAATTAAAATGGTTTCAGACAGATAAAAAAAGTGCAAATCACCTTGATCTGCATTTTTATTTTCTAGTATTCATCTTGGTGTTTAAATTTCAATAAATCTCGACGTTCTTTTTTGTTTGGACGACGATCAGGATGTGGCATCGAAAGTGCATTATTTTTTCTCGCCCATGCCATTTCTTCGCGTTTTTTCACACTCTGTGCCGTTTCTTGGTAAAGCAATTGAGCTTCAGGGGCGCCTCGGCGCTGGTCACTCAAGGCAATCACTTCAATTTCTTTTTCATCACTGCCTTGACGTAACTTAATCATGGCACCGATTTCTACATTTTTACTTACTTTGGCTCGTTGACCATTGTAATGGACTTTGCCCCCTTCAATCATCGCTTTCGCAATGCTACGAGTTTTGTAAAAACGTGCTGCCCAAAGCCATTTATCTAATCGTACTTCGTTATTTTCTGCCATAACTCTTCCTATTTCTCTCACTTTGCGTATGATGAGCCAATAATTAAGATAATAGGGCTAATATCATGAAAAAACAACTTCCATATATTCTTTCCATTTCCACCGTGGCAAAATCTCGCCTGTTTGAAATTCAAGCTGTTGATCTCAAATTCTCCAATGGAATTGACCGCACTTACGAACGTTTTCGCCCTTTCAATCGAGATTCCGTGATGGTGATTGCCATTGATGGAGAGGATCTTCTCCTGATTCGCGAATATGCTGTTGGAACGGAACAATATGAATTAGGTTTTGTAAAAGGTGGAATGGATACGGGAGAAACGCCCGAACAAAGTGCTAATCGCGAATTGCAGGAAGAAATTGGCTTTGGGGCAAAAACATGGACATTTTTACGCACGATGAAGATCAATCCACAAATCATGGGTCATAAAATGCACGTTTTATTGGGTGAAGATTTATATCCAAATCAACTAGAAGGAGATGAACCAGAGCCATTAGAAATCGTGCGTTACCCTTTATCTCAACTTGACACATTATTGGTGAGTGACGAATTTAATGAAGCAAGAAACTTAACCGCACTTTATACCTTGCTAGATTATTTAAAAAAACGTAAATAACTCGAAGAAATTTAGATAAATTCTAATCATAAGTAATTAACTTTAAATAAAACTTGAATAAATATTCTTTTTTTGAGAATGTATAGTCATTTTTCAAAATAAATAGGACAATCTATGTTGCATGATAATTTAAAAGAATTGACCTTTCGAGGAATATTCCTCGGTGCGTTAATCACAGTGATTTTCACTGCCTCTAACGTTTATTTAGGTCTTAAAGTAGGGATGACATTTGCCTCCTCCATCCCAGCTGCCGTAATCTCTATGGCAATTTTAAAATTCTTCAAGGATTCCAGTATCTTAGAAAATAACATGGTGCAAACCCAAGCTTCATCAGCGGGGACCTTGTCTTCTGTTATTTTCGTTCTTCCAGGCCTGTTAATGATGGGTTACTGGCAGGAATTCCCATTCTGGCAAACTGTGCTTATCTGCGCCTCTGGGGGCACCTTAGGCGTACTATTTACCATTCCATTACGTCGTGCAATGGTGGTGAACAGTGACCTGCCTTATCCTGAAGGTGTGGCAGCAGCTGAAATTTTAAAAGCAGGTAACAATAATGAAAACGATAGCGGTGTAAAAGATATCGCTTACGGCGGTATTTTTGCAAGTGTTGTTGCATTCTTAACAAACGCATTACGTGTCATGTCTGATAGCGCAAGTGCCTGGTTTTCCAATGGTAAGGCGGCTTTTCAACTACCGATGGGCTTCTCTCTCGCATTAGTTGGTGCCGGCTATTTAATTGGTATTGTAGGCGGTCTTGCAATGTTATTTGGAACATTTCTCGCTTGGGGTGTAGCTGTACCTTATTTCACGGCGACAGGTGATATGCCAACCGATGCTTCTATTGTAAGTTATGCGATGACGGAATGGAAAACCAAAGTTCGCTTTATTGGTGTAGGCACTATCGGTATTGCTGCAATCTGGACATTATTAATCCTTCTCAAACCAATGATTGAGGGAATGATTCATTCTTTCCGTATGTTAAAAGGCTCACAAGCACAATCCGAACATCGTATTGATATCGACTTATCACCAAAAACCATTATTTATATTTTGTTGGCGACTGTCGTATTAATCGTGATTTCCTTATATCACTTCGTTGCAGCCGCACCAATCTCTGCTGAACTTGCCGTGTTATTAGTGGTAGTTTGTACTGTACTTGCGGTGCTAATTGGCTTCTTCGTCGCAGCGGCATCGGGTTATATGGCGGGATTAGTTGGTTCATCTTCTAGCCCAATTTCAGGTATCGGAATTATTTCCGTTATCGTGATTTCACTTGTTTTAGTGACAATTGGTAAAAGCAGTGGTTTATTTGAAACGGCAGACGGTCAAAAATTCTTAACCGCATTGACCTTATTCACCGCATCTATCGTATTAACCACAGCAACCATTTCAAACGATAACTTACAAGACTTAAAAACCGGTCTTTTAGTTGAAGCCACCCCTTGGAGACAACAGGTTGCATTGATTATTGGTTGTTTTGTTGGTGCATTAGTGATTGCGCCGGTATTAGAGATTTTATACCACGCTTATGGTTTCACGGGTGCATTACCTCGTCCAGATATGGATCCAACACAAGCACTTTCTGCACCACAAGCAACCATTATGACCACTATTTCAAAAGGTATTTTCACCAACCAATTAGAGTGGACTTACATTTTAAGTGGTGTAGGTTTGGGTGTGGTGTTAATCATTGTTGATGCATTTATGCGTAAAACCAGCAACGGTCGCTTTGCCTTACCTGTTTTAGCAGTAGGTATTGGTATTTATCTTCCACCATCAATTAATATGCCAGTTGTAGTTGGTGCCGTGATGGCATGGCTTATTTCTCGTCATATTAAGAACTATGCAAAACGAACTCACAATACTGAAGTGGAGAAAAAAGCTGAACGTTTTGGTACACTTTTCGCTGCCGGTTTAATCGTGGGCGAAAGCTTAATGGGTGTTATCTTAGCCTTCATTATCGCGGCTTCTGTGACATCTGGCGGTTCTGAAGCGCCATTAGCCTTAGCGTTAGAAAACTGGGATAATATGGGTGAATTACTCGGTCTTGCCGTATTTATCTTTGGTATCGTTATTTTCGCTTCTCGTGTGCTACGAGCGAAAAAAGCCCAATAATCAATCACCATAGGCTATCTTCCGATAGCCTATTTTTATAAGAGAAAATTATGCAATTATCTCAATCTCTTCTCGATCAAGTTCGCTCGCTCGCCAATGAAGCGGGAAAACATTTGGCTCGTTTTTATCAACAGAATGTGGCAATACAAACTAAATCGGATAACACACCTGTGACAGAAGCAGATTTATTTGTCAGCCAGTTTTTAATCGAAAAACTAACCGCTCTTTTCCCTGATATTCCTGTTCTCTCAGAAGAAAATTGCAATATTCCGTTTGAACAACGTCAAACTTGGCAAACCTATTGGTTGATCGATCCCCTTGATGGCACTCAGCAATTTATTAATCGCACGGATCAATTTTCGGTCTTAATTACACTCGTGCAAAACCACCAACCTATACTTGGCGTCATTCACTTTCCTATTCTAAATATCACTTATTACGCCATGAAAAGTTTCGGGGCTTTTAAACAAACCGACAAAGAGATAAAAGCCTTACAACCACGAAAAATTGATCTCACAAAACCTTTAAAAATCGCCGTAGGCGCAACTACTTCGCAAGAAAAAGTGCGGTCAATTTTAGCGAAGAATTTGTCATGCGAATTTACGGTGGTCGGTTCAAGTAGTTTAAAAAGTGGCTTAGTCGCAGAAGGAGCGGTTGATTGCTATATTCGCCTCGGCAAAACCGGCGAATGGGACACTGCAGGCGCTGAAATTTTATTAGCTGAAATCAATGGTAGAATTTTCGATCCACAATTTCAGCCACTTACCTATAACCAGCGTGAAAGTTTAATTAATCCAAACTTTGTGATGGTGTCAGATAATACACAAAATTGGGCATCTGTCTTTCAATTTAATTGATTGGTTCGATTGGTAAAGTGCAGTAATATATTACATTATTTAAAATAACCGACTCGGAACAATAAGGAATAATATGCAAACGAATAATAACTGTATCGTGATTTTTGGTGCTTCTGGTGATTTAACCCACCGTAAACTCATTCCAGCACTTTACAATCTTTTCAAATTTGGTCGCCTGAACCAATTTTCTGTATTGGGTGTCGCGCGCTCAGAATTAAACAATGACACTTTCCGTGAAAAAATGCGTGAAGCGCTACTTAAAACAGAAGAAACTACGCCAGAAACGCTAGACGCTTTTTGTAGCCATCTCTATTATCAAGCCATAAATACATCTGATGCGGCTGATTACGGTAAATTAGTACCTCGTTTAGAAGAATTACATACTAAATATCAAACGAATGGCAATACCCTTTACTATATGTCAACGCCACCAAGCTTATATGGTGTGATTCCAGAATGCCTTGCAGCTCACGGTTTAAATACAGAAAAAGAGGGTTGGAAGCGCATTATTGTCGAAAAACCTTTTGGTTACGATGAAAAAACAGCGCAAGAACTCGACGTTCAAATTCATCGTTTCTTTGAAGAGCATCAAATCTATCGTATTGATCATTATCTTGGTAAAGAAACTGTACAAAACTTACTTGTTTTACGTTTCTCAAATGGGTGGTTTGAGCCTCTTTGGAACCGTAATTTCATTGATTATGTGGAAATTACCGGTGCTGAATCAATGGGTGTAGAAGAGCGTGGTGGTTATTATGATGGATCCGGTGCAATGCGTGATATGTTCCAAAACCACTTATTACAAGTTTTAGCCATGGTTGCCATGGAACCTCCTGCAATCATCAATGCGAACTCAATGCGTGATGAAGTAGCCAAAGTCATGCATTCTTTACGCCCATTAACGCAAGATGATGTTGAACACAACTTAGTGCTTGGTCAATACACCGCAGCCGAAATTGATGGCAAAGAAGTCAAAGGCTATTTACAAGAAAAAGGCGTACCAGCTAACTCTCGCACTGAAACCTTTATGGCCTTACGTTGTGAAATCGAAAACTGGCGTTGGGCAGGTGTACCTTTCTATGTACGTACAGGTAAGCGCTTGCCGGCACGTGTGACAGAGATTGTGATTCATTTTAAAACTACACCACATCCTGTATTCAGCCAAAATGCACCAGAGAATAAATTGATTATTCGTATTCAACCTGATGAAGCGATTTCAATGCGTTTTGGTTTGAAAAAACCAGGCGCAGGTTTTGAAGCGAAAGAAGTATCAATGGATTTCCGTTATGCAGATTTAGCAGGCGCGCAAGTATTAACCGCTTATGAACGCTTATTGTTAGATGCGATGAAAGGCGATGCAACCTTGTTTGCTCGTACTGATGCTGTGCATGCCGCATGGAAATTTGTGCAACCGATTTTAGATTACAAAGCGAATGGTGGGCGTATTCACGAATATGAAGCGGGTACTTGGGGCCCTGTGGCAGCCGATAAATTAATTGCAAAACAAGGCAAAGTGTGGCGTAAACCGACAGGTTTAATGAAGAAAAAAGTTTAATTAATCTAATGTAGGGTGGGTTAAAGCCCACCTCTGTTAATATAGAATATAATAAATTGTGGGCTAAAGCCCATCTTACGGAAAATCAATGAACTCTATCAGCTTCCCAACAGCTCAACACGCAGTCGATAAAATTGCACAAGAATTTGTGATTTATAGCCAATTAACTCACCCTGTGCATATTTCCCTTTCTGGTGGTTCAACGCCTAAGTTGTTATTCAAAACCTTAGCCAAAGCGCCTTATGTAGAACAAATTAACTGGAAAAATCTGCATTTTTGGTGGGGAGATGATCGTATGGTTCCGCCATCTGATCCTGAAAGTAACTATGGTGAAGTGCAAAAACTTTTATTTGATCACATTCAAATTCCAGCAGAAAATATTCATCGAATTCGTGGTGAAAATGAACCGCACTTTGAGCTAAAACGTTTCGAAGAAGAATTAAGTGCGGTCATTCCAAACGGTGTTTTTGATTGGATTATTTTAGGTATGGGAACAGACGGTCATACCGCGTCTCTCTTCCCACATCAAACCAATTTTGATGATGAAAATCTAGCTGTCATTGCAAAACACCCTGAAAGTGGTCAAATTCGCATTTCTAAAACAGCCAAACTCATTGAACAAGCCAAACGCATTACCTATTTGGTTACCGGCGAAAGCAAAGCGGATATTTTAAAAGAAATCCAAACGACTCCTGCAGAAAATCTGCCTTACCCTGCTGCCAAAATTAAATCAAAAAATGGGGTGACGGAATGGTATTTGGATAAAGCAGCAGCTAAATTGCTATAACAAGTTGAGTATCAAATATTACAGGCTTGCAAAATGATAGACTACAAAGTGAATGAACCGATTTCAGTTAAACAATTTATTGCACTGCTAAATAAAACAACGCTAGGGGCACGCCGTCCGTTAGAGGATGAAAAACGCATCGCAGCGATGTTGCATCATGCGGATTTATTAGTCACCGCTTGGGATGGTGAACGATTAGTGGGTGTGGCGCGTTCGGTGACGGATTTTGCCTATTGCTGTTATTTATCTGATTTAGCAGTTGATGAACAATATCAAAAACAAGGTATCGGTTTACAGTTAATTGAACATACTAAACAAGCCTTACATCCTCAAGCAAAAATTGTGCTTTTATCTGCTCCGCAAGCGGTGGATTACTATCCGCATATTGGGTTTACGCAACACATGAGTGCGTGGATGAAGAGTTAATTTATTAGAATGATATGGAGACAAAAATGAAAAAATTGTTTGTACTACTTACTTCAACTTTGTTATTTGCTTGTTCATCTGGGCCATCTTTAAATCAGTTAGCGGCACAAATGCCAAAAGATAATCGCTCAGTAATGCTTCAAGTTCCAGAAGCAGGAAACCCAGTTTCAAATGGAATGCTTGTAGCAACGATTAGAACCGCAGGTGGTACTTCAGGAAAACGACTCGTATCTCTTTTAGCTACAGATAATTTACATATCGGAATTGCAGGGAACAGTCAATCTGTGAATAAAGCAGTTGCTATGTATGGACTAAATAATGCAGAAAAGGTCGGCAAAGATGTATCTTTATACCTTGTTGGAGATAGTGAAAGCGATAAAGCAGATCTAGGAAAAGCAGCAAAAGCGAAAAATGTAGAAATGCATTACATTATGCAAAAATAATCAAATTAAACACAATATAGGATTAGCCTACCAGTAACATCATAACAAATTACAGTAGGCGATTCCTCTTATCAACAGGAGAAAACAATGTCAGTAAAAGGCGACATCGGTGTTATCGGCTTAGCCGTAATGGGGCAAAACCTCATTTTAAATATGAACGATCATGGCTTTAAAGTTGTGGCATATAACCGTACCACGTCAAAAGTGGATGAATTTTTGCAAGGTGCGGCAAAAGGCACCAACATTATCGGCGCATACTCATTAGAAGATTTAGCTTCTAAATTAGAAAAACCACGTAAAGTGATGTTAATGGTGCGCGCGGGTGATGTGGTGGATCAATTCATTGAGGCATTATTACCGCACTTAGAAGAAGGCGACATCATTATTGATGGCGGTAACTCAAACTACCCAGATACCAACCGTCGTGTAAAAGCATTGGCTAAAAAAGGCATCCGCTTTATCGGTTCGGGTGTTTCTGGCGGTGAAGAAGGTGCGCGTCATGGACCATCCATCATGCCAGGCGGTAATCAAGAAGCATGGCAATATGTTAAACCTATCTTCCAAGCAATCTCTGCTAAAACCGAACAAGGTGAGCCTTGCTGTGACTGGGTTGGCGGTGAAGGCTCTGGCCACTTTGTGAAAATGGTTCACAACGGTATCGAATATGGCGATATGCAATTAATCTGTGAAGCTTACCAATTCTTAAAAGAAGGTTTAGGCTTAAGTTATGACGAAATGCAAGCCATCTTCTCAGAATGGAAAAAAACTGAACTTGATAGTTATCTAATCGATATCACCACTGACATTCTTGGGTATAAAGATGCCGACGGTGAGCCGTTAGTAGAAAAAATCTTAGATACAGCTGGCCAAAAAGGGACAGGTAAATGGACGGGTATCAACGCCTTAGATTTTGGTATTCCATTAACCTTAATCACTGAATCCGTCTTTGCACGCTGTGTTTCTTCATTTAAAGATCAACGTGTTGCAGCAAATCAATTATTCAATAAAACTGTTACTCCAGTTGAAGGTGACAAAAAAGTTTGGATTGAAGCGGTGCGTAAAGCATTATTGGCTTCAAAAATCATTTCTTACGCACAAGGTTTTATGCTTATTCGTGAAGCCTCTGAACAATTTGGTTGGGATATTAACTACGGTGCAACGGCGTTATTATGGCGTGAAGGTTGTATCATTCGTAGCCGTTTCTTAGGTAACATTCGTGATGCATATGAAGCAAATCCAGATTTAATCTTCTTAGGTTCAGATAGTTACTTCAAAGGCATTTTAGAAAACGCATTAAGTGACTGGCGTAAAGTGGTGGCAAAATCTATCGAAGTGGGTATTCCAATGCCAT
The DNA here is from genome assembly GCF_054332415.1 of Haemophilus sp. SZY H56. NCBI lineage: Bacteria > Pseudomonadati > Pseudomonadota > Gammaproteobacteria > Pasteurellales > Pasteurellaceae > Haemophilus > Haemophilus sp. SZY H56. Next base: position 150,827 of record NZ_JBTGNX010000005.1, read on the forward strand.
GTATGGCGTCTGCGATTACCTTCTTAGACGGCTACACGTCAGCTCGCTTACCAGCAAATCTTCTGCAAGCTCAGCGTGACTACTTTGGAGCGCACACTTACGAGCGTACTGACAAACCACGTGGCGAATTCTTCCACACCAACTGGACCGGTCGTGGCGGTAATACCGCATCAACGACTTATGATGTGTAAGTCTAAAAACGTATGATAAACTTACCGCACTTTGTTCGCATAAAGTGCGGCTTATTTTTACCTTATTTTGGAGAAAGCTATGTTACCTCAATCACGCTTAGATAAAATTTCAGAAATGGAAAACCTTCTCAATGAAGCGGAGAGTTTCTTAGCTGACGCGGAACAATTTCTTGAAAAATGGCAAGCCTTCTTACCCAAAATGAAAACCTTAGAACACTATTATTTTGATGGTGACTGGCGAGAAGATTATCAAGCTTATGAGGACGGTAAAATCCCAGAGGATATGCCTTGTGGCGTATTAAGTGAAGATTTAGTGTTTAATGCCAGTACAGGGCATCATAGTTTGGCAATTGAATATTTGAAAGTGGTTGCTAAAGTATTAGATCAAGCTAAAGATTAACATTCAAGATATTTAATTGTTCAGAAAAATACCGAAAAACGCATTTTTCTGAACTTTCACTCATCTCTATTTGTCTTATGGATTACTATCACAATGGATAGTTTTATATGTTAAACACGGAGAGATCCTATGAAATTAATTGGAAAATCATTTCTTATCGCGATGACTGTTATTTCTCTTGCAGCATGTGGAAATATGAGTCGTACTCAAAAAAATACAACAACTGGCGCAGCTATCGGTGGCGCAGCAGGCTATATGCTTGGTGGTAATACCGCAACCACATTAGGCGGTGCCGCATTAGGTGGCGTAATCGGTAGTCAAGTCAATAAATAGTCAAAAAAATAACCGCACTTAATGAGTGCGGTTGTTTTTTATTATTCCTCGGCTGTTTTTTCTGCGCTTGGTTTACGACGTTTACCAATGTTTTTCGTATCTTTATGACGAAGTTTGGCTTTCTTCTTCACCTCTGATTTTTTCTTTTCTTCACGCTTTTCTTTAATACGCGCTTTTTGCTTTTTAGACATGGATTTTACTTCCCCATCTTTCGGTGGTTTAGTGCGAGGCTCTAATCCTTCTAAAATACGTGCTTTCAACAGTTCTTCCGTGTAGCGCTTAATTTTACCGAGCAATTTATAATCATGAGCCTCCACAAAAGAAACAGCAGTACCCTTTTTCCCTGCACGAGCCGTACGACCAATACGATGTAAATACGTATCTGCGCTGTAAGGCAAATCGAAGTTCATGACATGTGTCACATCATCGATATCAATCCCGCGAGCAGCCACATCAGTGGCCACTAACACAGTAACCACTCCCGATTTCAGTTTATCAATAGCATTATTACGTTGAGTTTGTGCCATATCGCCTTCTAAATAAGTAGAACGAATGCCACGTTTACGCAAGGTTTCAGAAAGTTCTCGTACATCTTCGCGACGACGGACAAACACAATGCCGCGACTCACGTTTTCGGTTTCGATAAAACGCGAAAGCAACTTAATTTTATGTTCATTGCTATCGGCGTGATAATACCACTGGTTGATTTTCTTGCGTTCACGACGACTTGGCTCAGCATCAATTTTGACTGGGTCATTTAATAAACGATCGGCAAAATCAACTAATAGCTCCCCTTCTAATGTCGCTGAGAAAAGGAGCGTTTGTTTACGCCAACGCGTTTCAGCGGCAATTTTCTCCGCATCTTGGCCAAAGCCCATTTGCAACATGCGATCTGCTTCATCAAAAATCAGCATTTCTACCGCACGACAATCAAAGTTTTCTTCTTTGATGTATTGCAATAAACGCCCTGGTGTTGCCACCACGATATCCTGATTTGAATTAAATACTTCCCCATGATTTTGATACGCCACACCGCCAGTAATGGTTGCAATCTTCAAATGCGTGAATTGTGCCAACTCTTCCGCTTGCTCTGCAACCTGCATCGCTAATTCACGGGTTGGCGTTAAAATTAAAATGCGAGGTGCGCCTGGTTTACGACGAGGATAATCCAATAAATGCTGAATTGCCGGCAATAAAAATGCAGCTGTTTTGCCTGTGCCTGTTGGTGCAGAACCGAGCACGTCACGCTCTTCCATAGCAGCAGGAATCGCTTCTAATTGAATGGCTGTTGGGCGAGTGTAGCCTTTCTTTTCTAAGGCTTTTAATAATTCAGGGGAAAGATCGAATTCTTCAAATGGGGATAAATTCATTATTTTGCGTTAATTTGTTAAAATTGGGGCTGATTATACCTGAAAGTGCGGTCATTTTCCGCAAGATTTTATGAGCAGCTTTACCTTCAAACAATTCCATATTAATCAACAACATTGTGCAATGAAAGTCGGCACTGACGGCATTTTACTGGGTGCTTGGGCGGATGTGTCTGATTGTCAGCGTATTCTTGATATGGGGACTGGCACAGGCTTGGTTGCATTAATGCTTGCCCAACGAAGTCATGAGCATTGCCAAATTGAAGCCGTTGAACTTGATCCCCTTGCAGCACAACAAGCACAAGAAAACTTCAAGGCTTCGCCATGGCACAATCGTCTTCATTTAACACGCCAAGACGTGCAAGCTTATTGCCAACAAACAGCGCATCAATTTGATTTAATTGTGGCGAACCCACCTTATTTTGCACAAGGTGTAGAGTGTAAAAATGACGAACGAGCCCTTGCCCGTTATGTTCAACAAAGCCATTTAGATTGGTTAAATTGGGCGGCGAGTTGTTTATCCGAAAAAGGAAAGATCAGTTTTATCTTGCCTCATGAGGCGGGAAAAATATTGATAAATTCAACCGCACTTTATTGCATCAAGCAGACTGATGTTATTACAAAGACAGGGAAAGATCCACAACGGATGTTACTCACATTTAGCCGAGAGCATTTACCACAGGTAAAAGATAGCTTGGTGATTTATGATGAAAACAATCAGTACACAGAGGAATTTATTGCGTTGACGAAGGCATTTTATTTAAAAATGTAAGGGCATATTACTATGCCCTTTTTAATTAATGTGATTAGTGACTTTCCGCTTTGACGAGTTTCGTCCAGTTGTAATAACCGTATAATGAGTTAAGTAAGTAAGCACTATACATCAAGTACATTGCCGGCTGTTCTGCCCAAAGCAAAATGGAAAGCACATTTAAAACAATCCACAATAACCATTGCTCACGATAACGTAAAATCATCAATAATTGCGCTGCTACGGTAATAATCGTGGTTAAACCATCTAATCCTGTAGAACTCCCGCCTGCCGCTTTTAAGGCTTGAACAAAGCAAAAAGTACCAATCCCAACACTCACGAGTAAAATTGCCCAACCTTTTGGCGTTAAGGCTTTTGCAATTACACTTTCACCACCATTATCGTTTTGCATGTGTTGTTTCCACATAAAATAACCGATAAATTGTGATGGGATATACACATAGAGCACCGTATTCATTTCACCAAGGAAATTGTTTCCCCAGGCGACATAAAAATAGGTGTAAGCAAAAATAAGCCCAAAGAAATAGTTGCTAATTTTCCCTTTACTCACCAATACCACACAGAGAATACCAGCAATCCCCGAAATCATGCCTAATGGGCTATCCGGCGCAAGAACATAAGCAATAATTTGTGCAGCAAGAAAAATAACTATCCACGCCACTTCAAAAGGCTTCCAACCGGATAAAAATTCTTCTTTAAGTCGTTCTGTCCAATTCATGGAACACTCCTGTTTTATGAAAAAGTACGTCATTTTTACACCGCACTTTTTTAAAGTAAAGCTTAGGTGACATTTAATTTAATTATTGTGAGAAAAATCACACTTTATTTTTCATGCTTTTACTCGTGTGCGCCTTGCATTCCCTTATAATCAGACTACAATATCGCCCCATTTTAAGAGATTCATTAAGAGAAACATGATGTTATTTGCAATCGGTCAACGTTGGATTAGCGAAACAGAAAATAGCCTTGGATTAGGAATGATTACTGCCTTAGATTTTCGCACGGTTACCCTTCACTTTCCTGCCGCAGATGAAACCCGAATTTATGCGGTAGCGCAAGCACCCTTAACCCGAATTGCATTGAATAAAGGGGAACAACTTCATCACCAAGCAGGTTGGCAGGGTGAAGTCCTTGATATTCAAGAAATGAATGGTCTCTTATTTTATTTAGTCAAAAATGCACAAGGCGAAGATGTTATCGTCAATGAAAAAGAACTTTCTCCGATAATATCTTTTAGCCAAGCGAAAGATCGCCTCTTTTCATCACAAATTGATCGCAGTGAACATTTTGCGTTGCGCTATCAAACCCTTCTGCATCAACAAGCTCAATTTCAATCGCCTTTACGAGGCTTACGAGGCAATCGTGCGGGTTTAATTCCTCATCAGCTTCATATTGCGCAAGAGGTAGGAAATCGTATCAATCCTCGCGTACTCTTAGCGGATGAAGTGGGGTTAGGCAAAACCATTGAAGCGGGGATGATTTTGCAAAACCAGCTTTTTGCTGAAAAAGTACAACGTGTGTTAATTATTGTACCGGAAACCTTACAACATCAATGGCTTGTGGAAATGCTTCGTCGTTTTAATCTACATTTTTCATTATTTGATGAAGAACGTTGTGAAGATTTTGCCGAACAAGCCATCAATCCATTTAGCACGGAAAGCTTAATTATCTGCGCATTAGATTGGTTAAAAGCACATCCTCATCGCGTACAACAAGCCATTGAAGCTGAATTTGACTGTTTAATTGTCGATGAAGCGCATCATTTGGCTTGGTCTGAAAATGCACCAAGTACCGCTTATTTATTGGTGGAACAATTAGCGAAGGGTATTCCGTCTGTTTTATTACTCACTGCCACGCCTGAACAACTAGGTTTAGAAAGCCATTTCGCACGCTTGCGCTTGCTTGATCCTGAGCGTTTTTATGATTACCAAGCTTTCCTAAAAGAACAGGAAAATTACCAACCTGTTGCGGATGCGGTGCAATCTTTACTCTCAGAGAAGCCGCTAAGTGCGGTCGAAAAAAATCATATTTCTGATTTACTCAATGAGCAGGATGTCGAACCATTATTCAAAGCCTTAGACTGTCATAATGACGACGAAAAGCAAGCGGCACGCCAAGAACTCATTCAAAATCTCATCGACAGACATGGCACAAGCCGTATTTTATTTCGCAATACACGCCAAGGGGTGAAAGGTTTCCCGCATCGGGTTTACCATCAAATAACGATTGATGCGTCTGAAGTAGACGAAAAAATTCATTGGTTAATTGATTTTCTAAAATCACACCGAAATGAAAAAATCTTAGTCATTTGTAAAACAGCACAAACGGCAATTCAACTTGAGCAAGTTTTACGAGAAAAAGAAGCCATTCGTAGTGCTGTTTTCCATGAAAGAATGTCAATTATTGAACGAGATCGTGCGGCAGCTTATTTTGCCGATACCGATAATGGCGCTCAAGTTTTACTGAGTTCAAGCATTGGTTCTGAAGGCAGAAATTTCCAATTTGCTTGTCATCTCGTACTCTTCGATTTACCAGAGAATCCAGACTTACTTGAGCAATGTATCGGCCGTTTAGATCGTATTGGACAAACGCGAGATGTACAAATTTACGTACCCATCCTCGCAGGTTCTGCACAACAAGATTTAGCACGCTGGTATCATGAAGGATTAAATGCTTTTGAACAAACTTGCCCTATTGGTATGACATTGTTTGAACAATATGAAGCTTTATTAAAAGTGCGGTCAGAAAACAAAGCGGATTTTGAGCAACTCATTCTCCAAACGCAAAAACAAGCAAAAATATTGCGCTTAGCCTTAGAGAAAGGGCGTGATCGTTTGTTAGAATTAAATTCTAATGGTGGAGAAAAGGCACAACGACTTGCGTCAGAAATTGCTCAAACCGATAATTCGCCACAATTAGTCGATTTTGCACTGAATTTATTTGATATTATTGGCGTAGAGCAAGATGATTTAGGTGAAAGCAGCATTGTTATCACGCCAACGGGCACCATGCTTGTTCCTGATTTTCCAGGACTAAAAGAAGAAGGTGTCACAGTAACTTTTGACCGACAACTTGCTCTTGCGCGTGAGGAATTAGAATTTCTTACTTGGGATCATCCAATGATACGCCAAGGCATTGATTTAATCGCTTCTGGTGACATTGGCAAAGCATCAATGGCATTATTAGTCAATAAACAGCTACCAGCTAGCACGCTGCTGATTGAATTGATTTATATGATTGAAAGCCAATCATCAAAAGGTTTACAACTGAATCGTTTTCTTCCACCTACACCTGTTCGCTTATTACTGGATAGCAAAGGAAACGATCTCGCCGGACAAGTTAATTTTGATACATTGCAAAATAAACTTAAGCCGCTAGGCAAAGACATTGCGAATAAAATGGTCAAAATGGCTCGTCCAAATATTGAGCAATTAATTAAACTAGGCGATCACAAAATGACCGAAATCGCACAAGCTCAAATTCAAGAAGCCAGTAGATTAGCCGATCAAACATTGAGCAATGAACTCAATCGACTTATCGCCTTGAAAGCAGTAAATAAAAATATTCGCCAGGCGGAAATTGATGTATTAGAAAAACAACGCGCGCTTTCGCTGGAAGAGTTAAGTAAAGCAAGCTGGCGATTAGATAGCCTTCGGGTAATAGTGACAAACAAGGAATAATATGGCACTTATTGAATACCATCCCCCTTTAGAACCGTATTTAGATATTATCTATCAAGATAATCATATCTGCGTGGTAAATAAACCAAGCGGTTTACTTTCAGTTCCTGGCAATCAACCTGAATACTACGATAGTGCAATGAGCCGAGTAAAAGAGAAATTTGGATTTTGTGAACCTGCACACCGTTTAGATATGGCCACAAGTGGGATTATTCTATTTGCATTAAGTAAAGTGGCAGATAAAGAATTGAAACGTCAATTCCGTGAACGTGAGCCAAAGAAATATTATCAAGCTTTAGTATGGGGACACTTAGAACAAGATAGTGGGGAAATTAATCTTCCTATGATTTGTGATTGGGAAAATCGCCCTCGTCAACGCATTGATTTTGTATTTGGCAAAAGAGCGGTCACTTTTTATGAAGTTTTAGAACGGTTACCAACTAACTGTACTCGAGTGAAACTGACACCAATCACAGGACGTTCGCATCAACTTCGTTTACATATGCTCGCGCTTGGACATCCCATTTTAGGGGACAAGTTTTATGCTCACCCACAAGCTAAATCGATGTCACCTCGCTTATGCTTACATGCAGAAGAACTTACGATTACGCACCCTATTACAGGTGAAAAAATGACATTCAGAGCTAAAGCTGAATTTTAGAAAAACAAGATATAAAAAAGGCTCACTGATGTGAGCCTTTTTATTTTATAACAAATTATTATTCCGCTGCTGCTTCTGCAACTTCTGGACGATCAACTAACTCAATGTATGCCATTGGAGCGTTGTCACCTGCACGGAAACCACATTTTAAGATACGGGTGTAACCACCTGCACGTTGAGCAAAACGTGGACCTAATTCATTGAATAATTTCGCAACAGTTTCGATGTTACGAGTACGAGCGAATGCTAAACGACGGTTTGCAACGCTATCTTCTTTTGCTAATGTAATTAACGGTTCAACTACACGACGTAATTCTTTAGCTTTTGGTAAAGTAGTCTTGATGATTTCATGACTAACTAAAGCACTTGCTAAGTTACGGAACATCGCTTGGCGATGGCTGCTATTACGGTTTAGTTGACGACCACTCTTACGATGGCGCATGATCTTATCCTTCTCAGAAAAATCTTAACCTATGACCAAACTAGTCTTCAGCAATACTTGCTGGTGGCCAATTCTCAAGGCGCATACCAAGTGACAAGCCACGTGAAGCGAGAACATCTTTAATTTCAGTAAGCGATTTCTTACCAAGATTAGGCGTTTTTAATAACTCAACTTCTGTACGTTGTACTAAGTCACCGATATAGTGAATTGTTTCTGCTTTCAAACAGTTAGCAGAACGAACTGTCAACTCTAAATCGTCTACAGGACGTAATAAAATCGGATCAAATTCCGGTTTTTCTTCCTTGACTTCAGGTTGACGAACATCACGCAAATCAACGAATGCATCGAGTTGCTCTGCTAAAATTGTTGCTGCACGACGAATTGCTTCTTCCGGATCAATAGTCCCGTTAGTTTCTAACTCAATAACTAATTTATCTAAGTCAGTACGCTGTTCAACACGTGCTGCTTCAACATTATAAGCAATACGGTCAACAGGACTATAACAAGCATCCACTAATAAACGACCGATTGGGCGATCTTCATTTTGTGAATGAGTACGAGCAGATGCAGGTACATAACCTCTACCACGTTGAACTCGAATACGCATATTAATAGATGCATTTTCGTCTGTTAAGTGACAGATTACATGTGATGGATTAACAATCTCAACATCACCATCATGGGTGATATCAGCTGCAACAACAGGGCCAATTCCAGATTTATTTAATGTCAGAATAACATCATCTTTATTCTGTACTTTAACCGCTAGACCTTTAAGGTTTAAAAGAACTTCAAGAATATCTTCCTGAACACCTTCTTTACTACTATATTCATGCAGTACGCCATCAATTTCTACTTCAGTTACAGCACAACCTGGCATTGAAGACAGAAGGATACGACGTAATACATTCCCTAGAGTATGACCAAAGCCACGCTCTAACGGTTCTAAGATCACCTTAGCATGAGTAGAGCTAATTTGCTCGATATCTACTAAGCGTGGTTTTAAAAATTCTGTAACAGAACCCTGCATTTTATCCTCTCTTTGCTTTTAAGCTTAACTATTATTTAGAGTAAAGCTCAACGATCAGATGTTCGTTAATGTCTGCTGATAAATCAGAACGTTCAGGAACACGTTTGAACACACCTTCCATTTTCGCAGAATCAACTTCTAACCAAGTTGGTTTTTCTCTTTGTTCTGCTAATTCTAATGATGCTTTAATACGTGCTTGTTTTTTAGATTTCTCACGAACAGCAACGACATCATTTACAGAAACTTGGAAAGATGGGATATTTACAACACGACCATTCACGACAATCGCTTTGTGGCTCACTAATTGACGAGCTTCTGCGCGAGTTGCAGCAAATCCCATGCGATAAACAACGTTATCCAATCTACCTTCTAATAATACTAGTAAGTTTTCACCAGTATTACCTTTTAAACGGTTTGCTTCTTTATAGTAGTTACGGAATTGACGTTCTAAAATACCATAGATACGACGAACTTTTTGTTTTTCACGTAATTGACTACCATAGTCAGACAAACGCGGTTTACGAGCACCGTGTTGACCTGGTGCTGTATCAATTTTACATTTTGAATCAATCGCACGCACACCTGATTTAAGGAATAAATCAGTGCCTTCACGACGGCTGAGCTTGAGTTTAGGGCCCAAATATCTTGCCATTTTCTTTCTCCAACTATCCTATTACGCCATTAAACACGACGTTTTTTCGGTGGACGACAACCGTTATGAGGAATCGGAGTCACATCAGTGATGTTCGTGATACGGAAACCCGCTGCATTTAATGCACGGATTGTTGATTCACGACCCGGACCCGGACCTTTAACCATAACTTCCAAGTTCTTTAAGCCGAATTCTTTAACGATTTCAGCACAACGTTCTGCAGCAACTTGTGCAGCGAACGGGGTAGATTTACGAGAACCACGGAAACCTGAACCACCTGCTGTAGCCCAAGCTAAAGCATTACCTTGACGGTCAGTAATGGTAACGATTGTGTTATTGAAAGATGCGTGAATGTGTGCTACGCCATCTACAACTTGTTTTTTTACACGTTTACGTGCACGAACTGGTGTTTTAGCCATTCTTTATTTACCCCGACTATTTTTTGATCGGCTTACGTGGACCCTTACGGGTACGCGCATTAGTTTTAGTACGTTGACCACGTACCGGTAAACTACGACGATGACGTAAACCACGGTAACAACCTAAGTCTAAAAGACGTTTGATGTTTAGTGTTACTTCACGACGTAAGTCACCTTCAACGGTAAATTTACCAACTTCGTCACGCAGTTTGTCAATCTGCTCTTCAGACAATTCGCTGATCTTAACATCTTCAGCAATACCCGCTGCAGCACAAATGCTTTTAGAACGAGTTTTACCGATACCGTAAATTGCAGTTAAAGCGATTACAGCGTGTTTGTGATCAGGAATGTTAATGCCTGCAATACGGGCCACTATGCACTCCTATTATTTTAACTAATTTGGTATTCTGATCTTGAAAAGCCCGTTTTCAGGATACTCAAACAGAATACCAAGGACATAAATGAGTTGAGTAGTATAACTACTCAACCGGTTCTTTGCAAGAAGAAATGTTAATTAACCTTGACGTTGTTTATGTTTAGGGTCGCTGCATAATACGCGAACAACACCTTCACGTTTAACAATTTTACAGTTACGACACATCTTCTTAACGGAAGCACGAACTTTCATTGCTTATCCTTTTTACTTAAATGAACAATTACTGTCCAAAACCTTTAAGGTTTGCTTTTTTTAACGCAGATTCATATTGAGACGACATTAAGTGACTCTGAACTTGCACGATAAAATCCATAATTACAACAACAACGATCAATAAGGAAGTACCACCGAAGTAGAATTTAACATCCCATGCTGATGTCATAATGTAAGGGACCAAACATACGAACGTTACATAAAGACCGCCAATTAATGTTAAGCGAGTCATGACTTTATCAATATAACGCGACGTTTGTTCACCTGGTCTAATTCCTGGGATAAATGCACCAGATTTTTTTAGATTATCTGCTGTATCACGTGGATTATATTGCATTGCAGTGTAGAAGAAACTGAAGAAAATAATCGCCACCGCATAAACAAGAAGATATAAAGGTTGTCCAGGATTCAACAACATTGATAAGTCATTTAACCACTCAAACTTATCATTCTGACCAAACCATTGTGTCAATGTAGCAGGGAATAAAATAATGCTCGAAGCAAAAATTGCTGGCATTACGTTTGCCATATTAACTTTTAATGGTAAGTGAGTTGAATGACCACCTAAAATTTGACGTCCTTGTTGACGCTTAGCATATTCAACACGAATTCTACGTTGTCCACGTTCTACGAAGACAACAAAATAAGTTACTGCAAAAACAATAGCAGCGATTAGTAGAAGAACTAAAGGATGCATTTGTCCTTGACGAGCTTGCTCAACTGTTTCGATGATTGCATGTGGCAATCCTGCAACAATACCACCAAAAACAAGAATTGAGATACCGTTACCAATACCTCTTTCAGTAATTTGCTCACCTAACCACATTAAGAACATAGTTCCGGTCACAAGACTCACTACTGCAGTGAAGTAAAAAGTAAAACCGATATTTGGCACTAACTGCGGCAACATATTCGGTAAACCAGTAGAAATGGCGATAGCTTGGATAGTAGCAAAAACCACCGTTGCATAACGAGTATACTTGGTAATTTTTCTTTGTCCTGCTGCGCCTTCTTTCTTCAATTCTGCTAAAGCAGGTGAAACCGTAGCAAGCAATTGCATCACGATAGATGCCGAGATATACGGCATAATACCTAATGCTAAAATTGATGCTCGGCTCAATGCACCACCAGAGAACATGTTTAACATATCAATGATGGTGCCTTTTTGTTGTTCAACTAATTGAGCTAGCACGGCGGCATCAATACCAGGAAGCGGAATAAAAGAACCAATACGATAAACGATAAGTGCACCTAATACAAAAAGCAATCTGCTTTTCAGTTCACCAGTACCACTATTAGTACTTCTGCTTTGATAACCTGGTTGTTTAGCCATTTGCTAATTATTCCTCAACTGAACCGCCAGCAGCTTCGATCGCTGCTTTTGCACCTTTAGTTACACGTAAACCACGTACAGTAACTGCAGATTTCACCTCACCAGCTAAGATAACTTTAGCGAATTGAATATCTTTAGTTAAAATGTTTGCAGCTTTTAATGCTTCTAAAGTGACAACATTTCCTTCAACTTTTGTTAATTCGTTTAAACGAACTTCAGCAGTTACAGCTGATTTCATTGAAGTGAAACCAAATTTTGGTAAACGACGGTACAATGGCATTTGACCACCCTCGAAACCACGGCGAACACCGCCGCCTGTACGAGATTTTTGACCTTTATGACCACGACCACCAGTTTTTCCTAAACCTGAACCAATACCACGACCAAGGCGTTTTGCACTGTGCTTAGCACCTTCAGCCGGAGATAGAGTATTTAAACGCATTCTCTTACTCCTCCACTTTAACCATGTATGAAACTTGGTTAATCATACCACGTACTGCCGGAGTATCGATTAACTCAACAGTATGGTGCATATGGCGAAGACCAAGACCACGCAAGGTAGCTTTGTGCTTCGGTAAACGAGCAATTGCGCTACGAACTTGAGTTACTTTAATAGTTTTAGCCATTATCAATTACCCCAAAATTTCATCAACGGTTTTGCCACGTTTAGCAGCAACCATTTCTGGTGATTTCATATTTGCTAATGCATCAATAGTTGCACGAACAACGTTGATTGGGTTGGTTGAACCATACGCTTTAGAAAGAACGTTACGTACACCAGCAACTTCTAACACTGAACGCATTGCACCACCTGCGATGATACCTGTACCTTCGCTAGCTGGTTGCATAAATACGCGAGAACCAGTGTGAACGCCTTTAACAGGGTGTTGTAATGTACCTTCATTTAAAGCGACATTAATCATATTGCGACGTGCTTTTTCCATCGCTTTTTGGATCGCTGCTGGAACTTCGCGAGCTTTACCATAACCAAAACCTACGCGACCGTTACCATCACCTACTACTGTTAAAGCAGTAAAGCTCATAATACGACCACCTTTTACAGTTTTTGATACACGGTTTACTGCGATTAGCTTCTCTTGCAGTTCACCAGCTTGTTTTTCGATGTTTGACATCTCAATTTACCTCATTAGAACTGTAGACCAGCTTCACGTGCAGCGTCCGCTAAAGTTTGGACACGACCATGATATTTAAAACCGGAACGGTCAAAAGCAACGTCTTTAACGCCTTTTGCTAATGCACGCTCAGCAACAAGTTTACCTACTACTGCTGCGGCATCTTTATTACCGGTATATTTAACTTGCTCACGAATTGCTTTTTCAACAGTTGAAGCAGCGGCAAGCACTTCTGAACCGTTTGGTGCAATAACTTGTGCGTAGATATGACGCGGAGTACGGTGAATAACTAGACGAGTTACACCTTGCTCTCTCATCATATGACGTGCACGAGCTGCACGACGGATACGAGCTGATTTCTTATCCATAGTGTTACCTTAATTATTTCTTCTTAGCCTCTTTCATACGTACTACTTCATCAGAGTAACGTACACCTTTACCTTTATAAGGCTCAGGACGGCGATAAGCGCGAATATCTGCTGCAACTTGACCAATTAACTGCTTATCAGCACCTTTTAAAACGATTTCCGTTTGTGAAGGGCATTCTGCAGTAATACCTGCTGGTAAAGTGTGCTCCACAGGGTGAGAGAAACCTAAACTTAATGCAACTGCGTTGCCTTTAATTTGAGCTCTGTAACCAACACCCACTAGTTGTAATTTCTTAGTGAAGCCTTCAGTAACACCGATAACCATTGCATTAACTAATGCACGAGCTGTACCCGATTGAGCATTCGCTTCAACAAAACCTTCACGTGGAGTGAAAGTAAATTGACCATTATCTTGTTTAACTTCAACTGATTTATGAATTGTGCGAGATAACTCGCCATTTTTACCTTTTACTGTTAATAGCTGACCGTCGAGTTTAACTTCAACGCCGGCAGGAATATTAACAGGTGCCTTTGCAACACGAGACATTTTCCTACCCCTTTATTAAGCTACGTAACAGATGATCTCACCGCCTAAGCCCGCTTGACGAGCTGCACGGTCAGTCATAACACCTTTAGATGTAGAAATTACAGCAACACCTAAACCACCCATAACTTTTGGTAATTCGTCTTTACGTTTGTAAATACGAAGACCAGGACGGCTTACACGTTGGATGCTTTCTACAACCGGTTTTCCTTGGAAATATTTTAAAGTAATTTCCAATTCAGGTTTTGCACCTTCTAAAACTTTAACGCTTTCGATATAACCTTCAGCAGCTAATACGTTGGCAATTGCCACTTTTAGCTTGGAAGAAGGCATATTGATTGCAACTTTGTTCGCAGCTTGACCGTTACGAATACGGGTCAACATATCTGCGATTGGATCTTGCATACTCATTGTACTTTTTCTCCGATTCCAAAATAAAGTGGTATATTACCAGCTCGCTTTTTTAAGGCCTGGGATCTCGCCACGCATAGCAGCTTCACGAACCTTAATACGGCTTAAACCAAACTTACGTAAAACGCCGTGAGGACGTCCAGTTTGGCGGCAACGGTTACGTTGACGACTAGGGCTAGAATCACGTGGTAAAGTTTGTAACTTTAACACTGCATTCCAACGATCTTCGTCAGAGGCATTGACATCAGAAATGATTTTCTTTAATTCTGCGCGTTTAGCGAAGAATTTCTCAGCCAATTTAACGCGTTTTACATCGCGTGCTTTCATTGATTGTTTTGCCATTATAACCTGCCTTATTTACGGAATGGGAAATTAAAGGCAGCAAGTAGTGCTTGACCTTCTTCATCATTCTTAGCAGTAGTTGTGATAGTGATATCTAAACCACGTACACGATCTACTTTATCGTAATCGATTTCAGGGAAGATGATTTGTTCACGCACACCCATGCTGTAGTTACCACGACCATCAAATGATTTCGCACTTAAACCGCGGAAGTCACGAATACGTGGAACAGCAATTGTAATTAAACGTTCAAAGAACTCCCACATACGCTCACCGCGTAGTGTTACTTTACAACCGATTGGATATCCCTGACGGATTTTAAAGCCAGCAACAGATTTACGAGCTTTAGTTACTAAAGGTTTTTGACCGCTAATTGCTGCTAAGTCCGCTACTGCGTTGTCTAGCAATTTCTTATCGGTCAATGCTTCACCCACACCCATATTCAGGGTAATCTTTTCGATTCGTGGGACTTGCATGACAGATTTGTAGCCGAATTTATTTTTTAACTCGTTTACTACTTGATCTCTGTAGTAATCATGCAGTTTCGCCATCGCATTACTCCAGTTTGTTAGATAATTTCATTGTTAGATTTGAAGAAACGTACTTTTTTGCCGTCTTCGAATCTAAAACCTACACGGTCAGCTTTGTTTGTTTTTGGATTGAAAATCGCAACGTTAGAAGCATCGATAGCCGCTTCTTTTTTCACTAAACCACCAGCTTGTCCTAAAGCAGGAACTGGTTTTTCATGTTTAGTAATGATGTTGATACCTTCAACAAACACTTTACCGTTTGGTAACACTTTAGTTACCTTGCCACGCTTGCCTTTATCTTTACCGGCAAGTACGATTACTTCATCGTTTTGACGAATTTTTGCAGCCATTTCTCACTTCTCCTTACAGTACTTCTGGTGCCAAAGAAATGATCTTCATGAATTTCTCAGAACGAAGTTCACGAGTCACCGGTCCAAAAATACGAGTACCGATTGGTTGCTCTGTGTTATTGTTTAAAATTACACAAGCGTTACCATCGAAGCGAATGACTGATCCGTCTGGGCGACGAACACCCTTCTTGGTGCGCACAACAACTGCTTTTAATACATCACCTTTTTTAACTTTACCGCGTGGAATTGCTTCTTTCACAGTAACTTTGATGATATCACCAATAGCAGCATAACGACGATGCGATCCACCTAGAACCTTGATACACATTACGCTGCGAGCACCAGAGTTATCGGCAACATCCAGCATAGTCTGTTCTTGGATCATATTTTATGCTCCGTTAAGTTAATAATACACCCTTGCGGGACGAACCTATCCATACCTTAGAAAGGTATGGATAGGTGGCCGAGTTTACCAAAATCACGGAAGAAACGCAATCAAAATTTTATGCTTAAGTCAGAGTGCTTAAAGTGCGGTCAAATTTTTATGACTTTTTAGCAAACTTTGGAAAGAAAAAAGCCAACGGTATAAACCATTGGCTTTTATTTTTAATTTGTTAATTAAGCAATAACTGCTTTCTCAACAACACGAACTAAAGTCCAAGATTTGGTTTTAGAGAGAGGACGACATTCGCGAATCTCTACTACATCACCTAATTTGGCTTCGTTGTTCTCATCGTGTACGTGTAATTTAGTTGTACGACGGATAAATTTACCGTATAACGGGTGTTTTACCTTACGTTCAATAGCAACAACGAAAGATTTTTCCATTTTGTCGCTAACAACTTTACCTTGTACGCTACGAATTTTATCAGTCATTACTCACCCGCCTTCTCAGTTAAAATGGTTTTAACGCGTGCGATATCACGACGCACTTGTTTAGCCTGATGGGTTTGTTGAAGCTGACCGGTGGCTGTTTGCATACGCAATTTGAATTGTTCACCTAAAAGGTTCACCAATTCATCATTCAGCTCTTCAACACTTTTTGTACGTAAATCTTGAGCTTTCATTACATCACCGTCTTAGTTACGAAGGTAGTCTTGATTGGCAATTTAGCAGCTGCTAATGCAAATGCTTGTCTTGCGATCTCTTCAGACACACCATCCATTTCATAAAGTACTTTACCCGGTTGGATTAAGGCTACCCAGTATTCAACGTTACCTTTACCTTTACCCATACGGACTTCTAATGGTTTTTCAGTAATTGGTTTATCTGGGAAAACACGGATCCAGATTTTACCTTGACGTTTAACTGCACGTGTCATTGCACGACGAGCCGCTTCAATTTGACGAGCGGTTAAACGACCACGACCAACTGCTTTTAATCCGAATGTACCAAAGCTAACTTCAGTACCACCCGCGATACCACGGTTACGGCCTTTGTGAACTTTACGGAATTTTGTACGTTTTGGTTGCAACATTTAGCGTTTCTCCTTACTTACGACCTTTGCCACGCGGAGCCTTTTTAGGCTTGTCGGCAGGTTGTTGTTCTGATTGCGCAACTGCAGCCATTCCACCCAAAATTTCACCTTTGAAGATCCATACTTTAACGCCGATTACGCCGTATGTAGTATGAGCTTCTGCAGTGTTATAATCGATGTCCGCACGAAGAGTATGTAGAGGTACACGACCTTCACGATACCATTCAGAACGTGCGATTTCTGCACCACCTAAACGACCGCTAACTTCAACTTTGATACCTTTAGCACCTAAACGCATTGCGCTTTGTACCGCACGTTTCATAGCACGACGGAACATTACGCGACGTTCTAATTGAGAAGCGATGCTGTCTGCAACTAATTTTGCATCTAATTCCGGTTTTTTCACTTCAGCAATGTTGATTTGAGCCGGAACGCCGGCGATTTGAGATACTGCGTTACGTAATTTTTCAACATCTTCACCTTTTTTACCGATAACGATACCAGGGCGAGCTGTGTGAATTGTTACACGAATACTTTTCGCTGGACGCTCAATAGTAATGCGTGAAACCGAAGCGTTTGCTAATTCTTTATTTAAGAATTTGCGTACTTTGAAGTCACCGTCAAGATTGTCGGCGAAATCTTGTGTATTCGCGAACCAAGTAGAGTTCCAAGGTTTTACAATACCTAGGCGAATACCATTTGGATTTACTTTTTGACCCATTGCTATTCCTCTACTTATTAACGATCTGACACAACCACAGTAATGTGGCTAGTACGTTTTAAAATACGATCTGCACGACCTTTAGCACGTGGCATAACACGTTTCATGCTAGGACCTTCGTCAACGAAGATTTTAGCAACTTTAAGATCATCGATATCTGCACCATCATTATGCTCTGCGTTAGCAATAGCAGACTCTAATACTTTTTTCACTAAAGCCGCAGCTTTTTTGTTAGTAAAAGTTAAGATTTCTAATGCTTGCGCAACTTTTTTACCACGAATTAAATCGGCAACTAAGCGAGCTTTTTGGGCAGAAGTGCGAGCGTAACGATGTTTTGCGATAGTTTCCATCTATTTACCTCTTATTTCTTAGCTTTCTTATCTGCCGCGTGACCGCGGTATGTACGAGTCGGTGCAAATTCACCTAATTTATGGCCGATCATTTCATCAGATACATAAACAGGAACGTGCTGACGACCATTATGGACTGCGATGGTCAATCCGATCATTGAAGGAATGATCATTGAACGACGGGACCAAGTTTTAATTGGTTTTTTATCCCCGCTTTCCACCGCCTTCTCTACCTTCTTCAACAAGTGTAGGTCAAGGAAAGGACCTTTCTTGAGAGAACGTGGCATGGCTTATCCTCTTATTAATTTAAATTATTTGCCACGACGACGTACGATGAATTTATCAGTACGTTTGTTGTGACGAGTTTTCTTACCTTTAGTTTGAACGCCCCAAGGAGTTACTGGGTGTTTACCAAAGTTACGACCTTCACCACCACCGTGTGGGTGATCTACCGGGTTCATTGCAGTACCACGAACTGTAGGGCGAATACCTCTCCAGCGGTTAGCACCAGCTTTACCCAATACGCGAAGCATATGTTCTGAGTTACCAACTTCACCGATTGTAGCAACACATTCAGCTAATACTTTACGCATTTCGCCTGAACGTAAACGTAAAGTTACGTAGTTGCCTTCACGAGCGATGATTTGTACATAAGCACCAGCAGAACGAGCGATTTGACCGCCTTTACCTGGTTTTAATTCAACGTTATGTACTGTTGAACCAACTGGGATATTACGCATTGGTAATGAGTTACCCACTTTAATAGGTGAGTTAACGCCAGATTGGATTTGATCGCCAACTGACAAACCTTTAGGTGCTAAGATATAACGGCGTTCACCATCTTTATAAAGCACTAAAGCAATGTTAGCTGAACGGTTTGGATCATATTCTAAACGTTCAACAACCGCTGGGATATCTAACTTGTTACGTTTGAAATCGATTAAACGGTAATGTTGTTTATGACCACCACCGATGTGGCGAGTGGTAATACGACCATAATTGTTACGACCACCAGTTTTAGATTTAGTATCTAGAAGAGGCGCGTAAGGTTTACCCTTGTGTAATTCAGGGTTCACGATTTTAACAACGTGACGACGACCAGCGGAGGTCGGCTTACATTTAACGATAGCCATTCTCTAATTTCCTCCGATTACTCTGCACTGTCCACGAAGTCCAAGTTTTGGCCTTCGGCTAAAGTTACATAAGCTTTTTTCCAGTCGCTGCGACGACCCATTTTGTTACCACGGCGTTTAGTTTTACCTTTAACAACCACAGTACGAACTGAATCAACTTTTACTTCAAATAATTGAGCAACAGCAGCAGCAATTTCAGCTTTGTTCGCATCTAAAGCAACTTTAAGTACAACAGTGTTAGATTTTTCAGCATTGTTAGTTGCTTTTTCAGAGATGTGCGGTGCACGTAGCACGCTTAGCAAACGTTCTTGACTCATGCTAGGATCTCCTCAATTTGTTTCACAGCGTCAACAGTAACAATCACTTTATCGAAAGCGATTAAGCTAACTGGATCGATACCTTGAACATCACGTACATCAACTTTATATAAGTTACGTGCCGCTAAGAATAGATTTTCATCTAAACTTGCCGTGATAATTAACGCATCTTCAACTGCTAAATCTTTTAATTTTTGTACTAAAACTTTAGTTTTTGGTGCATCTAATTCGAATTTTTCAACAACAACCAAACGGTCTTGACGAACTAATTCAGAAAGAATGCTTTTGATAGCACCACGGTACATTTTCTTGTTCACTTTTTGGCTGTGATCTTGTGGTTTAGCCGCAAAGGTTGTACCACCAGAACGCCAGATTGGTGATTTAATATCACCAGAACGAGCACGACCTGTACCTTTTTGACGCCAAGGTTTTTTACCTGAACCAGACACTTCAGCACGAGTTTTTTGCGCACGAGTACCTTGACGAGCACCTGCTGCATAAGCAACAACAACTTGGTGAATCAAAGCTTCGTTAAACTCACGTCCGAAGGTAGTTTCAGAAACAGTTAGTGCATTTGCACCTACAACTTGTAATTCCATCTCTATCTCCTAGACTTATGCTTTAACTGCTGGCTTAACGATAACATCGCCATTGATAGCACCAGGTACAGAACCTTTTACTAATAGCAATTTACGCTCAGCATCTACACGAACAACTTCAAGTGATTGAACGGTTACTCGCTCAGCACCTAAATGTCCTGCCATTTTTTTACCTTTAAACACACGACCTGGAGTTTGGTTTTGACCAATAGAACCAAGTACACGATGTGATAAAGAGTTACCGTGTGTAGCATCTTGAGTACGGAAGTTCCAACGTTTAACACCACCTTGAAAACCTTTACCTTTAGAAGTACCAGTAACATCTACTTTTTTAACATCTGCAAAGATGTCAACATTGATTTCTTGACCTAAAGTGAATTCATCACCTTCAGTACGAAATTCCCATAAACCGCGACCAGCTTCAACACCTGCTTTCACGAAATGACCTGCTTCAGGTTTAGTTACACGATTCGCTTTTTTAGAACCAGTAGTAACTTGAACTGCAGTATAGCCATCGTTTTCAAGAGTTTTAACTTGAGTTACGCGGTTGGCTTCGATTTCGATAACGGTAACTGGTACAGAAACACCGTCTTCATTGAAGATACGGGTCATACCAACTTTACGACCGACTAAACCAATCATTGTAATAACCTCTTAATTAACCTAGGCTGATCTGCACGTCCACGCCGGCAGCCAAATCTAAACGCATTAATGCATCAACAGTTTTTTCTGTTGGCTCTACGATATCTACTAAACGTTTGTGTGTACGAATTTCGTATTGATCACGCGCGTCTTTGTTCACGTGTGGAGAAATCAACACGGTGAAACGCTCTTTACGAGTTGGTAAAGGGATTGGACCACGAACTTGTGCACCAGTACGTTTAGCTGTTTCTACGATCTCCGCAGTAGATTGATCGATCAAACGGTGATCGAAAGCTTTTAAGCGGATACGGATTCTTTGGTTCTGCATTAGACCAGAGCTCCAATAAAATTTAGCTAATAAAAAACTAACACCAATCACAATTCTAACTTCAAAATAGAAAAGGAGGTGTAAGTTACCTGTTATATAGTCTCCAAATCGGAAACATTGTTAGTATTACATATCGTAATACTCGTTTAATAAATGATTACATTAAACGGCTTTCAATATCTGAAAGCCCGTGGATATTACACAAAAACACCTAATTATGCAAGCTTTTTGTTCAATTAATTTCCACATACAAAAAAGTGCGGTCATTTTCCCGAATGTTTTTCAGATGAAAACACGACAAAAAATGACCACACTTTAATATAAATGAAATCTATAGTTTGTTATCTAACATTGCAATATGTCTTGTTGCTGCAATCCATGCACCAACATAACCCATAATCAAGCAGCTGACTAATAAGAAGATTAGCTCACCAATGCCTAATCCATTGAGCTCAAATGTCACCGCAAAGATATCCGTTACATATTTCACCGCTGATGTAAAGTATCCTACAATAAGACTGCTAAAGAGTGCTGCAACCAATCCGCCCAACACCGCATAAATCATGCCTGTATAAAGATAAGGACGAAGAATGAATTGATCTGTAGCACCTAATAGTTTCATCACATCAATGCTTGCTCGGCTACTATAGACATCCGAGCGAATACTATTTCCGATAACAAGGAATACCGCAATGGTCATCAAAACCGTGCAGAAAATTGCCACATGCGCAAATAACCACGAAAGTGCGGTCAATTTTTCCATCCAATCGTTATCTAAACGAACTTCTTGCACCCCTTTAATTTTATTTAAGTTGGTACGTAATTCTGCTCGTTTTTCAGATGCATTAAAGTCTTTAGACGGCTTCACCATCACGACTGCCGGTAATGGATTATCATCTAAAATCTCTAATTCTTCACCAAAACCAGACCAACTTTTGAATTCTTTTAAGCTTTCTTGGCGAGAAACATAATTTAAAGATTCCACGCCTTCCTGTTGACGGATTTTTTCCACCACTAAGTTAGCATCTTCTTCACTTAAATTTTTGTGTAAGTAGATTGTGAGTTCGCTTTCTGGATAAAATTGAGTCGTCGCTAAATGTAAATTTTTCCATAACAAATAACTCACCGTTGGAATTGTTAAAGACACGGCAATAACAAGAATTGTGAGCAATGTACCAAATTTACGCTTTAACAAATCGCTCCAAACCGAACGCAATGTATAGGCAGTTTGCACGCCAAAAGAAGCATCAATACGTCTTGTCATTTTTTATCCTTAATAGCGTAAATAGCCTTGTTCAAGTACAAGACATGGTTTTGGTTTTTGTTGAATTAAATTGATATCGTGTGTCGCGATCAAGACTGTCATGCCTAAACGATTAAACTCTTCAAAAAGATTAAAAATCCCTAAGGAAAGTTCATCATCAAGATTGCCTGTCGGCTCATCCGCTAATAAAAGTTGCGGTTTATGTACAATTGCACGCGCAATATCTACACGTTGTTGCTCACCACCTGAGATTTGTGACGGCATATAATTCGCTTTATTACGTAAGCCCACACGATCTAGCGCAACCAATGCTCGTGTATGCGCTTCTTTTGGGTTCATTCCTGCAATGATCAATGGCAATGCCACATTCTCTACCACACTACGATCTGTTAACAAACGATAATCTTGGTGAACCATTCCAATTTGACGGCGCAAAAAGGGGATTTCATATTTAGACAAACGCGTAATATCATGACCATTAAACCAAATATTACCGGCATTCGCCTTTTCCATTCCCATGATTAATTTAAGCAAGGTACTTTTACCTGCGCCAGAATGCCCAACAAGATAAGTCATGCTTCCGACAGGAAGATGAAAATTCAAGCCCTGCAAGGCCGGCTGAGTCGCACCGTGATAAGCTTTAGAGACATTTGCAAATCGAATCACTTTATCATTCCTTTTTATTCTTCATTTTCGTGAACAAACAATGCTTCAATAAATTCTTCTGCATTAAATTCGCGTAAATCTTCAATTTTTTCACCCACACCAATATAACGAATTGGTAAATTAAACTGATCTGCAACGGCGAAAATTACCCCACCTTTTGCCGTGCCATCTAATTTAGTTAGAGAGATCCCTGTTAAACCCACAGCTTCATTAAATAATTTCGCTTGGCTAATGGCATTTTGTCCTGTGCCCGCATCAAGCGTAAGCATAATCTCATGCGGTGCAGTTTCATCATATTTTCTCATGACGCGAACAATTTTCTTCAATTCATCCATGAGATTATTTTTATTTTGTAAACGTCCTGCCGTATCCGCAATTAAAATATCAATGTTACGTGCTGCGGCAGATTGCATCGCATCAAAAATCACCGACGCAGAATCTGAGCCCGTACTTTGTGCCACCACCGGAATATTGTTACGCTCACCCCATACTTGAAGTTGTTCTACTGCTGCCGCACGGAAAGTATCCCCTGCTGCTAACATGACTGATTTACCTTCATTTTGGAATTTGCGAGCTAACTTACCAATTGTGGTTGTTTTACCTACACCATTCACACCAACCATTAAAATAACATACGGTTTTTTAGTCGTATCAATAACTAGCGGCTGCGCGACAGGCTTTAAGATCTCCGCCATTTCAACTTTAAGTTGTTGGTAAAGCAATTCTGCATCTTGTAATTGTTTGCGACTTGCGTGCTCAGTCAAATTCTTAATGATTTTATTAGTTGTTGGCACGCCAATATCGGCAATCAAAAGCTGCTCTTCCAACTCATCAAACAAATCATCATCAATTTTTTTGCCTAAAAAGAAAGATCGGAAACCCGCGCCAATATTTTGTTTGGTTTTGAGTAAGCCTTTAACTAAACGGCTGAAAAAACCGCCTTCACTTGGTTTTTCTTGCGTTTCGGTATTGATATCTGAACGTAATTCGTCTTTAACATCTTCAATAATTTCAGGCTCAATCTCCGCTTCAATCACAGGAAGATCTTCAATGACATTATCTGGTTCAATAATGCTTTCTGTTGGATCTTCTGTAGGAAGTGCGGTTGAAATTTCTTCTGTTTTTACCGTTTCTTCGTCAATTGTTTCAATCACCGGTGTATCTAAAACAGGTTCAACATTGACCGCACTTTCAGGTGAAATCACTTGTTCTACGATAGGTTCAAGATGCTCAACAACGACCTCTTCTGCTTTCTCTTGTTGCAGTTGTTCAGATAATTCCTGTAATTCGTCCTGTTCAACTTGTTCTAATTGAACGTCCTCTTCAGCGTGAACAATTTCTTCCTCAGGTGAAACATCGGCAGGTTCGACAGATGGCTCTTCAATAATTGGCTCAATTTTTTGTTCTTCTTGCTTTTTATTGCGACCAAAAAGAGAGGCCCAAAATCCACCTTTTTTCTTTTCTTCTGACATAAATTCTTCTCTTAAACACAAATCTGTAAAAAATACTGCCTATTCTAACAAAAAATCGTCTAAACTAAGCACAATTTTCACTACAAATCTGTTTCTTTATGAAAAAAATGCAAGTTCAAAATGCCAAAGGCGAAGTTCGAATCATCGCAGGTCTTTGGCGAGGGCGAAAATTACCGGTTTTAAATGCGGAAGGTTTGCGTCCAACAGGCGATCGCGTAAAAGAAACCTTATTCAACTGGTTGATACCTTACATTGTGGATAGCCATTGTCTTGATTGCTTTGCGGGTAGTGGCTCACTTGGTTTTGAGGCTCTTTCTCGTCAAGCGAAACAGGTAACGTTTTTAGAGTTAGATAAAACCGTCGCGAATCAATTAAAGAAAAATTTGCAAACGCTAAAAACAACAACTGAACAAGCTCAAGTGATCAATCAAAATAGCTTAGAATTTTTAAAACAAGCGCAAAATCAACCGCACTTTGATGTGGTATTTTTAGATCCGCCTTTCCATTTTGGTTTAGCTGAACAAGCAATAGCTCTCTTAGAGGAAAAGAATTGGCTGTTACCTCATGCATTGATTTATATTGAAACAGAAAAAGACAAACCGCTTAGCGTGCCTGATAATTGGCAATTACTAAAAGAAAAAACCACAGGTATGGTGAGTTATCGCCTGTATCAAAAAGATTAGGAAATTATTATGTTAGATATTGTGTTATACGAACCTGAAATTCCACAAAATACGGGAAATATTATTCGCCTTTGTGCGAACACTGGTTTTCGCCTTCATTTAATCGAGCCACTTGGCTTTACCTGGGATGATAAAAAATTACGTCGCTCGGGTCTGGATTATCATGAATTTGCCGAAATCAAAAAGCATAAAACTTTTGAAGCCTTTTTAGAAAGTGAAAAACCGAAACGTCTTTTTGCACTTACAACCAAAGGCAGCCCAGCACATAGCGAAGTGCAATTTGAATTAGGCGATTATTTAATGTTTGGCCCTGAAACACGTGGTATTCCCATGTCTATTTTAGATAAGATGCCAATGGAACAAAAAATTCGTATCCCAATGACAGAAAATAGCCGCAGCATGAACTTATCTAACTCAGTAGCTGTTGCAGTTTATGAAGCTTGGCGACAACTCGGTTACGAAGGCGCAGTGAATTTAAATCGATAAAAACTAGTAAAATAGCTGCTTATTTTCCAAATAAAAATAAGCGGCTTTCTTTTTTCATTTAAATTGTGATCTCGATCACATATTCATGATTTTAAGATTCCCTTTTTACCAAAATAGCAGTATAAATAAATTACATTTAGAGAGGGATCTCGATGTGCTCTACTTGATCTATCAAGCTCTTGTCTTTCTTGACTCTTCAAGCAAACCTTCCCCGTAGTCCTAAATAAAGAATTGGCAGTCGAATGATTTGTCGTCCGTTTTTATCCCTAAAATTTAATAATTTAATATGCAGCAAAATTAGTTTCATCTCACATCAATAAGGAGGTTGGGTGAATGGAGTTAATTTTGAATTGGTCGAAACAGCAGTGGCTAGGCATGGATGCTTACAAAAAAAGTGCGGTTATTTTTGATCTGACCCCAAAAAGTTAGACTGTTATTTAAAGGATTGTTTTCGATATTGTACCGGACTCAGTCCTTTTAATTT
>NZ_JBTGNX010000006.1:0-166813 GCF_054332415.1 Haemophilus sp. SZY H56
GTGTAGTGTTTACCCATAAAAAATCTGCACCTCAATTGTTGGTTTGTTGAGTCCAACTTTTGGGGTGCAGATCAAAAATGACCGCACTTTTTCCTTATATCAAAGACTCAATATTATGCGTATTCCAAGAATTTATCATCCCGAATCCCTTAAAAATCAATCTACTTGCCAACTTTCAGATGATGCGGCTAATCACGTAGGACGTGTACTTCGCATGACTGAAGGTGAGCAAATTGAATTATTTGATGGAAGTAATCATATTTATCCAGCAAAAATTATTGAAGCGAGCAAAAAAGCCGTTAAAGTGGACATTCTTGGTTGTGAATTAAGTGATAAAGAGTCGAATTTATCGATTCATTTAGGGCAGGTTATTTCACGCGGCGATCGAATGGAATTTACCATTCAAAAATCCGTAGAGTTGGGCGTGAATGTGATTACACCATTATGGTCAGAACGCTGTGGTGTGAAGTTAGATGGTGAGCGTATGGATAAGAAAATCCAACAATGGCAAAAAATTGCCATTGCAGCTTGTGAACAATGTGGCCGTAACGTTGTGCCAGAAATTCGTCCGTTAATGAAATTACAAGATTGGTGTGCAGAAAATGATGGCGCGTTGAAATTGAATTTACATCCAAGAGCCCAATATTCTATTAAAACCTTGCCTTCTATTCCAAAAGAAGGGGTTCGTTTGCTTATTGGTTCAGAAGGAGGTTTATCACCTCAAGAAATCGCTCAAACTGAACAACAAGGATTTACTGAGATTTTATTAGGAAAGCGTGTGTTACGTACAGAAACAGCCTCTTTAGCGGCGATTAGTGCGTTGCAAATTTGTTTTGGAGATTTGGGATAATGATGGATTTACAAGGGCAATTTTTAATCGCGATGCCACAGTTGGAGGATTATTTCCAAAATACTGTGGTGTATATGTGTGAGCATAATGAGCAAGGTTCGATGGGCTTAGTGATTAATCAACCCACCGATTTAAGCATTGCTGAGTTGTATTCAAAAATGAATTTTATGATGAAAAATGACCGCACTTTTAGCAGTGAACTTGTGCTTGCGGGTGGTCCAGTGCATTCTGAGCGTGGTTTTATTCTGCATAAGAAAACTGCGAAAGAATTTGAGCATAGTTATAAAATTACTGATGAGATGTTTCTGACCACTTCGGCAGATATTGTGGAAACCTTTGGTTCAGAGGATGCGCCCGAAAAATATCTTGTTGCACTCGGTTGTGCCAGTTGGACAGCGGGACAGCTAGAACAAGAGATTGCAGATAATGCATGGCTAGTCGCGCCAGCGTCAGACACTATTTTATTTGAAACCATTTATGAAGATCGTTATCCCGCCGCGAATCAATTATTGGGGATTCATCCTCATAATTTTGTCTTTTCACAAGTAGGGCATAGTTAATGGGCATCACGGCAATCGCATTTGATTTTGGCACAAAAAGTATTGGTTGTGCCGTCGGGCAAAGTATCACGGGGACGGCGCAAGCCTTACCTGCATTTAAAGCGCAAGCTGGGATTCCCAATTGGGATGCCATTGAAAAATGTTTAAAAGACTGGAAACCTGATGTTATTGTGGTGGGATTGCCTTTAAATATGGATGGCACCGAGCAAGATTTAACACTTCGTGCGAAAAAATTTGCCAATCGCTTAAATGGTCGTTTCGGTATCAAAGTCGAACTACAAGATGAGCGCTTAACGACGGTTTCTGCTCGTGATGAAATTTTCCAGCGTGGCGGTTATCGAGCTCTCAATAAAGGCAAAGTAGATGGGATTTCTGCTTGCCTGATTTTAGAAAGTTGGTTCGAAAACTATTCAGAATAAGCCAAAAATAAACCGCGCTTTAATGTGCGGTTTGTTGTATTGATAGGTTTATTTTTTTATCCAAATTAGACTCGCCATTCTTCCTGTTTTGTCATCTCGACGATAGGAAAAGAAGCTCTCTTTTTCATTGAATGTGCAATGCTCCCCACCGTAAATTTGGGAAATACCTAATTTATTGAGGCGTTGTGTGGCGATTTGATAAAGATTGCCGAGGTATTTTCCTACTTCATTCGGATCGGGTCGAAAAGCCGTTTCTGCAATCGGGTCAAACGCCATAAATTGTTCAATCACTTCTTTGCCAACTTGAAATGCATTAGGGCCGATAGCAGGGCCAAACCACGCAATAATCTCTTCAGGGGCAGATTGAAAACATTTCACGGTTTCTTCTAATACACCATCACAGAGTCCACGCCAACCCGCATGTGCCGCAGCTACTTCAGTCCCTTGCTTATTAGTGAATAAAACTGGCAAGCAATCAGCCGTCATGACCAAACATACTTGGTTAGGTTGATTGGTATAAATCGCATCAGCCTCTAAATTATTACCCTCATAAGGCACCGTGATTACACGAGTGCTGTGCGTTTGAGTTAAAAACAACGGGAAATGTGGCAGATTAAATTTTTCGACCAGTAAAGTGCGGTTAGTTTTGACCGCACTTTTATCATCTTCGACATGATCGCCTAAATTGAAACTATCGAAAGGCGGCAGGCTTACGCCTCCTTCTCTTGTGGTTGTAAAAGCTTGGATATGTGGTGGAACATTCCAGTTTGGAACAATGGTTTTCATCTTAATAATCCAATTCGTCTTTGTGTTCGAGGTAATCCGCTTTTAAGGCATGCAGTAATTCGACAAAGTCATCTGGCAATGGGGCATACCATTCCATCATTTCACCTGTGATAGGATGAGCTAAACGCAACATAACCGCATGTAGGGCTTGGCGTTTAAAATTGCGTAGCACCTCAGTGAAGACTTCGCTTGCATTTTTAGGTGGGCGAGGACGGCCTCCGTAAGTTTGATCACCTAATAATGGATGTGCGATATGCGCCATGTGCACACGAATTTGGTGAGTACGACCCGTTTCTAAACGTAAGCGTAAGCGGGTGTAATTACGGAAATTATCCATAATGCGATAGTGCGTCACAGCCGGTTTACCCATTGGGTGAACAGCCATCAGTGTACGTTTTGTCGCGTGGCGAGCCATGGGTTGGTCTACGGTTCCACCTTTGGTCATAATGCCACTTGCAACAGCCTCGTATTCACGAGTGATCTTACGTTTTTGTAAGTCACGTACGAGTTTGGTTTGTGCAGGAATGGTTTTGGCAACAACCATGAGACCCGTTGTGTCTTTATCTAAACGATGCACAATCCCTGCACGCGGTACTTCGGCAATAGGTGGATAGTGATAGAGTAGCGCGTTAAGTACCGTGCCATTTGGATTTCCAGCACCTGGGTGAACCACAAGATCTTTAGGTTTATTAATCACGATAATATCGTCATCTTCATAAACAATATTGAGCGGAATATTTTGTGGTTCAAAACGGTTTTCATCTTCTACTTCTACTGAAATTTCAATTTGCTCTCCGCCATAAACTTTAGTACGAGGAATATCGGCAATTTCATCGTTCATTTTTACCTGTTTTGCTTCAATCCAGGTTTTTAAACGTGAACGAGAATATTCAGGGAACAACTCTGCGAGGGTTTGGTCTAAACGTTGTCCCATTTGTTCGGGCTGAATTTCAGCCGTTAAGGTAATTTGTGGCATAAACAATCCATCTAAAAATTTAAAAAGTTGGCTTATTGTGTAATGTTCTATACAATATTCGCTAATTGTAACTTATTTATTGATTTTCGTAAAAATTAAGGAAAAAGAATGCATAAAATAAAATCTTTCGCACTTATTGCTATGACTTCATTGGCTATTATGGCTTGTAGTGGTAAGAAAGAAGTGGAACAATCTTCAGTTGATGAGCTTTATGCAAAAGGCTCATCTGCTTTGCAAGAAGGTAGCTATAAAGAATCAATTCGTTATTTAAATGCAACAACAGAACGTTTTCCAGGCAGTACTTATCAAGAACAAGCTATGCTTGATTTAATTTATGCAAACTATAAAGCACAAGATTATACGGCAACATTAGTGACAGTAGATAATTATCTACACCAATTTCCACAAAGTCCAAACCGTGACTATGCCGTGTATATGGCAGGGTTAACAAATTTAGCAACTGCTGATAATATGGTCCAAGATTTCTTTGGCATCGATCGTGCAACGCGTGAAACAACATCTATGAAAACGGCATTTTCTAACTTTCAAAGTTTAGTTAGTGCGTTCCCGAATAGTCCATATTCACAAGATGCGGTAGCACGTATGGCGTATATCAAAGACTCATTAGCGCGTCATGAGTTAGAGATTGCGAAATTCTATGCAAAACGTGATGCATGGGTCGCAGTATCAAATCGCGTAGTGGGTATGTTGCAACAATATCCTGATGCACAAGCGACCTATGAAGGTTTATTCTTAATGAAAGAAGCATATGATCGAATGGGTTTACAGCAATTAGCGGATCAAACGCAGAAGGTAATTGAAGCGAACAAAGATAAAAAATTTACTGAAATAAAGAAACTTGACGATTCAGATTTAATTCAACCAATTAAAAAATAATTTATATGTTGTTTATAATCTAGAGGTAAAAGCAAATTATTTAAAATAAAGGCTAGTCAAATTGATCAAATTGAGCTAGTATAAATTTAAAAGATTTCCTGGGGTGTTCGTGGATGGGTTATGTCCCTGAGCCGATACTTAAAATCTTATAAATCGGTTTCCCGTCATTGGTGTGTAGGCTTGACCTTTGACTTTGTCATTGGGCTAAAGAAACCTAAAAATGACCTTACCGGTTTCCTTGAACCATCGGGTTCAAGGACTACTACTCGTAGCGGCACTCTGGGACCTTCCTTTAAAATCCATTCTTTCTGATTAAATGAAATCAACACAGCAAACGCTTCGCCATCAACTCCGTCAACAAATTCGTAAAACACGAGCAAATTTGACCGCACTTCAGCAGCAACAGGCAGAAGATTCCATCACTCAGCAAGCGCTTGCATTAATTGAAGCACGAAATGCGCAGCATATTGCCTTGTATGTTTCCTTTGATGGTGAAATCTCCACGGATAAACTTATCAAAACCCTTTGGGCACAAGATAAGTGCGTTTATTTACCAGTATTACACCCTTTCAATCCTAATCATCTTTTGTTCTTACGTTATTTGCCAGATACACCAATGTTGAAAAATAAATTTGGCATTTGGGAGCCAAAACTCAATGTGCAAAACGTATTGCCTTTGAATGAATTAGATATTCTTTTTACACCACTTGTCGCGTTTGATAAACAAAGGAATCGCCTTGGTATGGGCGGTGGTTTTTATGACCGCACCTTACAAAATTGGCAAAATGCTTCTTTTATTCCTGTGGGATTAGCCCATCAATGTCAGCAAGTCGAACAGCTTCCAACTGAAGCGTGGGACGTGCCTCTTCACCGAATTTTAGTTGCTTAAACCTATCAAGAAATAAAATTCGATAGAAAAAATTAAAAATTGTTGATTTTTTCTCTTGAAATACCAAAAAAGGGTCTTATCTAGTTACTCATAAAGGGGATGACCCCGAGTATTTAATGCAGGAGAAGATAAGGTATGAATATTGAAAAATTTACCACAAAATTTCAACAAGCACTCAGTGAAGCACAGTCATTAGCGCTAGGTAAAGATAATCAGTTTATCGAACCAGTGCATTTATTGACCGCACTTTTAAATCAACAAGACGGTTCAATTGCACCGATTTTGACAGCAAGTGGCGTGAATGTGGCGTTATTACGTAATGAATTAAACGCCGAATTGAATAAGTTGCCACAAGTGTCGGGTAATGGCGGAGATGTGCAAATTTCTCGTCAATTACTCAACTTATTGAATTTATGTGACAAATTAGCACAACAAAAACAAGATAAATTTATTTCCAGTGAGTTGTTCTTATTAGCCGCGCTTGAAGAGCGAGGCACATTAAATGACATTTTGAAAAAATGTGGTGCAAAAAAAGAACAAATTT
The DNA here is from genome assembly GCF_054332415.1 of Haemophilus sp. SZY H56. Taxonomy (NCBI): domain Bacteria; kingdom Pseudomonadati; phylum Pseudomonadota; class Gammaproteobacteria; order Pasteurellales; family Pasteurellaceae; genus Haemophilus; species Haemophilus sp. SZY H56. Next base: position 5,922 of record NZ_JBTGNX010000006.1, read on the forward strand.
TACAAGCGATTCAACATATTCGCGGAGGACAAAGCGTGAACGATCAAAATGCAGAAGAAAGCAGACAAGCTCTTGAAAAATATACTATTGATTTAACCGCTCGTGCTGAAAGTGGCAAACTTGACCCAGTTATTGGTCGTGATGAAGAAATTCGTCGAGCGATTCAAGTATTGCAACGTCGTACCAAAAATAACCCTGTATTAATCGGTGAGCCTGGTGTAGGTAAAACCGCTATCGTGGAAGGTTTAGCACAACGTATTGTTAATGGTGAAGTGCCTGAAGGCTTAAAAAACAAACGTGTACTTTCTTTAGATATGGGCGCACTGATTGCTGGTGCGAAATACCGCGGTGAATTTGAAGAGCGCTTAAAAGCTGTTTTAAATGAGTTATCAAAAGAAGAAGGTCGCGTAATCCTCTTTATTGATGAAATCCATACCATGGTTGGTGCAGGTAAAACTGATGGTGCGATGGATGCAGGTAACTTATTAAAACCAAGTTTAGCACGTGGCGAATTACACTGTGTGGGGGCAACTACATTAGACGAATATCGTCAATATATCGAGAAAGATGCCGCACTTGAGCGTCGTTTCCAAAAAGTCTTTGTGGATGAGCCAAGTGTCGAAGATACCATTGCGATCTTACGTGGTTTGAAAGAGCGTTATGAGATCCATCACCATGTAGATATTACTGACCCAGCAATCGTAGCAGCAGCAACACTTTCACACCGTTATATTTCCGATCGTCAATTGCCGGATAAAGCCATCGACTTAATCGATGAAGCCGCTTCGAGCATCCGTATGGAAATAGATTCTAAACCTGAACCGCTTGATCGTCTTGAACGCCGTATTATCCAATTAAAATTGGAACAACAAGCATTACAAAAAGAAGAAGACGAAGCCAGCCGTAAGCGTTTAGACATGTTAGAAAAAGAGCTTGCTGATAAAGAACGTGAATACGCTGAACTTGAAGAAGTTTGGAAATCAGAAAAAGCAGCACTTTCAGGTTCTCAACACATCAAACAAGCGTTAGATGCAGCGAAAACTGAAATGGAACAAGCGCGTCGTGCTGGTGATTTAAGCAAAATGTCTGAGCTTCAATACGGTCGTATTCCTGAATTGGAAAAACAACTTGCTGCCGCTGAAACCAGCGAAGGCAAAGAAATGACCTTATTGCGTTATCGTGTAACTGATGAAGAAATTGCCGAAGTGCTTTCTAAAGCAACAGGTATTCCTGTTTCTAAAATGATGGAAGGCGAGAAAGAAAAACTCTTACGCATGGAAGAAGAATTGCATAAACGTGTGATCGGTCAAGAAGAAGCAGTAGATGCGGTAGCAAATGCAATTCGTCGTAGCCGTGCAGGGCTTTCTGATCCTAACCGCCCAATTGGTTCGTTCTTATTCTTAGGTCCAACTGGTGTAGGTAAAACAGAGCTTTGCAAAACTTTGGCGAAATTCCTCTTTGACAGTGAAGATGCGATGGTGCGTATTGATATGTCAGAGTTTATGGAAAAACACAGCGTCTCTCGTTTAGTGGGTGCGCCTCCAGGCTACGTAGGCTATGAAGAAGGTGGTTACTTAACTGAAGCAGTACGTCGTCGTCCATATTCGGTAATTTTGTTGGATGAAGTGGAAAAAGCACATGCGGACGTATTCAATATCTTATTACAAGTATTGGATGATGGTCGTTTAACTGATGGTCAAGGCCGTACTGTGGACTTCCGTAACACGGTGGTGATTATGACCTCTAACTTGGGTTCTGATTTAATCCAAGGTAGCAAAGACGAAAGCTATGGTGAAATGAAAGCCTTAGTGATGTCAGTGGTGAGCCAACATTTCCGTCCGGAATTCATCAACCGTATTGACGAAACTGTGGTATTCCACCCACTTGGTAAAGACAATATCCGTGCGATTGCAAGCATCCAATTAGAACGTTTAGCAAAACGTATGGAAACCCGTGGTTACGAATTAGTGTTTACTGAAGCGTTATTAGATTTCATTGGTGAAGTGGGTTACGACCCAATTTATGGTGCGCGTCCATTAAAACGTGCAATTCAACAAGAGATCGAAAACAGCTTGGCACAACAAATCTTATCTGGTCAATTATTACCAGGTAAAGTGGTAACCGTTGATTATACTGACGGTAAAGTTCAGGCGAGACAATAAGCTCTAAAATGAAAAGCCATTTAGTGAAAGCTAAATGGCTTTTTTATGCTTTGGTAAAAGATAAAATAGGGTAGAATGACGCTGTTTATTGCGTATAAAAATGAGGAAAAAAATGACCGCACTTTTAAAAATAGGTTTGGTTTCAGTATCAGATCGTGCATCAAGTGGTGTGTATCAAGATCAAGGGATTCCCGAATTACAACAATGGTTAGAGCAAGCGTTGGTAGATCCTTTTGCAGTGGAAACGCGATTAATTCCAGATGAGCAGCCATTAATTGAACAAACGTTGAAAGAATTGGTGGATGAGTACCATTGTCATTTAGTGCTCACAACGGGCGGTACAGGACCGGCAAAACGTGATGTGACACCTGATGCAACGTTAGCGGTAGCCGATCGTGAAATGCCTGGGTTTGGCGAGCAAATGCGTCAAGTGAGTTTGCATTTTGTACCGACTGCGATTTTATCTCGTCAAGTTGGTGTGATTCGTAAAAATAGTTTGATTTTGAATTTACCTGGTCAGCCAAAAGCCATCAAAGAAACTTTAGAAGGCGTGAAAGATGAGCAAGGTAAAGTCTTAGTGAAAGGGATTTTTAGTGCAGTGCCTTATTGCTTGCAATTAATTGATGGTATTTATATTGATACCAAGCCTGAAGTGATTACAAGCTTTCGACCGAAAGCCGCACGACGCGAAAATTTGGAGAAATAAGATGAAAAAAATCGAAGCCATTATTAAGCCATTTAAATTAGATGATGTGCGTGAAAATCTATCTGATATTGGCATTAGCGGAATGACGGTGACTGAAGTTCGTGGTTTTGGCCGTCAAAAAGGACATACAGAGCTTTATCGTGGTGCAGAATATATGGTGGATTTTCTGCCTAAAGTGAAAATTGAAATTGTCGTGCCAGATGATTTGCTTGAACAATGCCTTGAAACCATTGTTGAAACCTGCCAAACAGGCAAAATCGGTGATGGAAAGATCTTTGTTTATGATATAGAACGTGTGATTCGTATTCGTACAGGCGAAGAAAATGAGGAAGCCATTTAGTGGAAAAAAACTTAAATTTTAACCGCACTGTCGTTGCTATGGCGGCTTTAGTGATTGTGTTTGCGGGAATTAAACTGGCGGCAGAGATTGTTGTGCCTTTTTTATTGGCATTATTTATCGCCATTATTTGTTCACCCGTGATTAAAGCAATGACACAACGCAAAGTACCACATGGTATTGCGATTGCCTTGTTATTTGTTTTGATTTTAATTGTATTCTTTTTCCTGGCGGGATTAATTAACAGCAGTGTGCAGGAATTTACACGTTCTATTCCGCAATATAAAGTGCTACTTTCAGAGCGTATAAATGACGTTATAGCATTAGCTCAAAAACTGAAATTGCCGATTGTGATTTCTCGCGAAGCCATTATGGAGCATTTTGATCCGAGCGTGATCATGAACTTTGTGAGCCGTTTGTTATTAAACTTTTCTGGCGTTGTGACGAATGTTTTTGTGTTGATTTTAGCCGTGATTTTTATGCTGCTTGAAGCACCAACCATGAAGCATAAACTTGCGTTAGTTTTAAGTGCCAATGAACATGATGTTGTTGCGGAAGAGCATCACATTGATCGTATTTTAGACGGTGTGATTAGTTATCTTGGTGTGAAAACGGTGACAAGTTTGTTGACAGGTGTTGCGACTTGGATTTTGTTGGATGTAACGGGGGTGCAATATGCGATTTTATGGGCAACCTTAAGCTTCCTATTAAATTATATTCCGAATATCGGTTCAATTATTGCCGCAGTGCCGATTGTGGTTCAAGCTTTATTACTGAATGGATTTGGTGTAGGAATGGGCGTAACTGTTGGTATTATTGCATCAAATATTGTGATCGGTAATATTATTGAACCGAAAATGATGGGAAAAACCTTAGGGCTTTCTACCTTGGTCGTATTCTTTTCATTACTTTTCTGGGGATGGTTACTTGGTACGGTAGGCATGTTGCTTTCTGTGCCGCTGACAATGGCGTTTAAAATTACCCTGGAAAGTTCCGAATCAACGAAGAAATATGCAGCTTTATTAGGTGATGTAAACGAATAAAGTGCGGTCAAAAAGCACTTAATTTTAGCAATAAAAAAGCCACCATTATGGCGGCTTTCTTTTTATCTCATGTTCGATAGATTAAGGTAAATCATCGATTTCTTTATCCACTTTTGGTGGAATCATGTGTTCGCGACGTAGACCAACATCATAAGCAATCGCAATCGCGATAAAGATTGATGAGTAGGTACCAAAACCGATACCGATTAATAACGCTAACGAGAAGTTATGAATGGATGGCCCACCAAAGAAGAACAAGGCAATCACAACAAGAAGTGTTGTGAGAGAGGTCATGATGGTTCTCGACAAGGTTTGCGTTAAGGAAATATCAATAATATCGATAGTATCTACACGACGAATTTTACGGAAGTTTTCACGTACACGGTCGAATACCACGATACTATCGTTGATAGAGTAACCCACAACGGAAAGAATTGCCGCCACAAAGGTTAAATCCATTTCAACTTGTAATGCAGAGAACAAACCGAGGGTAATGACTACGTCGTGAGCAAGTGAGGCAATACCGCCCACAGCTAAACGCCATTCAAAGCGTGAGCCGATATAAATCAACATCATCGCAAGAGTAGCAAGAGTCGCATAAACTGCACCTTGAGCTAACTCTTCACCAACGTTAGGCCCCACAAATTCAATACTGTTAATATGAATATTCGGGTCGATTGTTTGGAGCATGCCTTTAACGTGTTCACCGATACCAGAATCGTTATTGTCGGCTGGTAAACGGATCATGACATCTTGTACAGAACCCGTTGTTTGTACAATTGGGCTTGAAATCCCGTTTTGGTTTAATGTGCCACGGATTTTCTCTAAATCAGCGGGTTGTGAGAAGTGAGTATCAAATACCACACCGCCCGTAAAATCTAAGCCCCAGTTGAAGCCTTTTGTAATAATGAAGAAGAGGGAAATCGTCATCAAAATAGCGGAAAATGCATACCCTACAAATCTCACTTTCATAAACTCAGTGAGAGAGAATGGCAATTTAATCCCATTCACTTCACGGATAAAATGTCCGTTTTTATCTTTTGCAAATAATCTCATCTTATCCTACCTAAATTGATAATTTTTCAAGACGTTTACCGCCGTATAGGAAGTTCACGATAGCACGTGTTCCGGTAATCGCTGTAAACATTGAAATTGCCACACCTAATGCAAGGGTTACCGCAAAGCCTTGAATTGGACCGGTACCGACTGCATAAAGGATAATTGCCGTTAAAATTGTGGTTAAGTTCGCATCGAAGATAGAGGAGAATGCACCGTTATAACCTTCGTTAATAGCTTGCTGGATTGGACGACCATTACGAATTTCTTCTTTGATACGCTCAAAAATAAGTACGTTGGCATCCACCGACATCCCCAAGGTTAATACGATACCCGCAATCCCCGGCATGGAAAGTGTTGCTCCAGGTAGGATAGACATTAAACCGACTAATAAAACGATGTTAATCACTAATGCAAAGCTTGCGATAATGCCGAAGATTTTGTAGTAAATCAACATGAAGAAGATGACTATAATTAATCCCCAGAAACTTGCATTGATACCTTGTTCTACGTTTTGTGCACCCAGTGAAGGACCAATTGTACGTTCTTCAACGATTTGCACTGGTGCAATTAATGCACCTGATTTTAATAACATAGAAAGGTTTTGTGCTTCTGCAGAGCTACTTACACCCGTAATTTGGAAGTTAGAACTAAAGCGACCTTGAATAGTAGCAACGTTAATCACTTCTTCATTTTTCTCTAAAATAGTTTTGCCATTTTCGTCTTTTTTACCGTTGTCTTTGTATTCTACATACAAGGTTGCCATTGGTTTTTTGTAGTATTTCTTGGTGGTTTGCGACATGATTTCGCCGCCTTCACTATCCAAGGTGACACTGACTTGTGGCGTACTGGTGTTTTGGTCTAAACCTGAGCTTGAGTTGATGATGTGTTCACCACCCAATACTGCACGTTTGTAAAGTGCAACAGGTCTACCTTGACGGTCATATTTGATTTCTGTGTCAGAAGGTAACATACCTCGCGCTGCTGATTCAGGGTTCACCAACGAATTCACAATGCGGAATTCAAGTGTCGCAGTTGCACCTAAGATCTCTTTTGCACGGGCAGTATCTTGAACACCCGGTAATTCGATTACGATACGTTCTGCACCTTGACGTTGGATAACCGCTTCAGCTACGCCTAATTCAGCGACACGTTTACGTAAAATCGTTAAGTTTTGCTCGATCGCTAAGTTACGTGATTCTGTTAATGCCGTTTCAGAAAGGGCAAGGTTTAAGGTGTTGTCACCAATATCAGACACATCTAATGTTGGGTGTAGCTGACGAATAATACGTGCTGCTTTTGATATCTGGTCAGCGTTTTCTAACGTGACCGTTGTACCAAATTTGTCACCATTTTTAATCGCGGTAAACTGAATTTTTTCTTTACGTAACTCGCCACGTAATGTGTCTTGTAACTGTTCTTGACGTTTAGCCAAAGCAGAATTCATGTCCACTTCCATTAAGAAGCGTACACCACCACGTAAGTCCAAACCCCATTTCATCGGGTTGGCCCCAATGCTGCTTAACCAAGTCGGTGTTGCCGGTGCAAGGTTTAATGCCGTGGTATAGCTGTTGCCTAGTTTTTCTGCAATTTTATCTTTGGCAAGAAGTTGATCATCTGTGTTGGTGAAACGGGCAAGAATAGAGCCATTTTCAAGAACGATAGATTTGGTTGGAAGGTTATTTTCTTTCAGTACATTTTGTACTTCAGTTAATGCGGTGGTGTCTGCTTGTTGTCCGCGAGTACCGGAAATTTGCACCGCAGGATCTTCACCATAGATATTTGGAAGAGAGTATAAAGCACCAATGGCGACCACAAGGATCACCATTAGATTCTTCCATAATGGGTAACGATTTAACATAGTTTTCCCTTTAGGAATTTAAATTAGAGAGATTTTACAGAACCTTTCGGTAATACTGAAACAATGTAGTTACGGTTAATCGTGATTTCAGTGGTATCGTTTAATGCGATAACAATTTCAGCACCTTCGGTTACTTTGGTAATTTTACCAATGACGCCACCAGCGGTTAATACTTCAGTGCCTTTCGCCAATTCAGACATTAATTTTTTGTGTTCTTTATTACGTTTTGCTTGTGGGCGGTAAATCATAAAATAAAAAATTAAACCGAAGATCACGAAAATAAATAGCGTGGACATTGGGCTTTGTGCTTCCATTGTGTTTTCCTTATAAAATGAAAAGTTAAAAGTGGTCGTAAAATACCATAAAACGGCATTCAGTAAAAGCCGATGAAGGCAATAACAACGAGAATTTTGGAATTAATTGATTTTTTTCAAGCAAACTTCGAAGATTTGCTCGGAAAGCCAATGTTGATCCACTAATTCACATTGATTTTCTTCACAAAAAACAACAAAATTTTCGACCGCACTTTGACGATTTAATTGCAAAACTAATTCATCATTTGACGCTAAATTTGCCAAAGCCTTCTTTGCAGTTAAAAGCGGAATCGGGCAGGAAAGTGCGGTCAAATTTAATTGATATTTCATGGTTTAAGCTTGGCGACGAGCAAACATAATTTTGCCCATAGCCGTGAGTTGTTCTGCGGATAAATATTGCTTACCAAGCTCAAATAGCGGCTCTTCAAGGGATATGTGTCTATCATAGCTCGCCACAAACTGCGTAATCAGTCTTTCATCTACATCGGTACGTTTCTCTGCAATCAATTCTTCTAGCTGCTCCGAAAGCTTTGCCCAATTTTCATGCAAAGTAACATGCTGGCGTTCTAATTCATCCACCGACTCTTTCGCTTGAGGTGCTTTTTCAATTAAAGCGGGGAAAAAGTCTTTTTCTTCATCATCATGATGAAGAGGTGCCGCGTGATTAAAATACTGCAAAATGGTTTTCACATCATTTAATACGGCTTGATTCACGCCATTTTTTTCTAAGTAGCCAGGAAGAATGGTGAGCTGTTTACAAAAGCGTTTCACTTTGCTATGACAAGCATAAAGCATATCAATCGGCTCATTCCAAGTGGCAAATTGTTGAGGTTCAAGGATTTGCATAAGGTTTCCTTTGTTAAAAAGTGCGGTCAAAAAACGCTTCATTTTTCTACCACACTTTCAGCAATTATGAGTTATCCGCTAATTGTAATGGGGGAACTGGTTTGCCCATGCGAGCATAGAATTCCACCACAAAATCATCAAAACGCTCGTCTTCAATAGCCTGACGAATTTCCGCCATTAAGCGTTGATAATAGCGTAAATTATGAATGGTATTTAAGCGAGCACCTAAAATTTCACCGCATTTATCTAAATGGTATAAATAGGCTTTGGTGTAGTTTTTACAGGTGTAGCAATCACATTCAGGATCCAATGGGCTGGTATCATCACGATATTTTGCATTACGGATTTTGACAATGCCGTCTGTCACGAATAAATGGCCGTTACGAGCGTTACGGGTTGGCATTACGCAGTCAAACATATCAATACCACGACGTACGCCTTCCACTAAATCTTCCGGTTTACCCACACCCATTAAATAACGCGGTTTATCAGCCGGGATTTGTGGGCAGATGTATTCTAAAATACGGTGCATGTCTTCTTTTGGTTCGCCTACCGCTAAACCGCCCACTGCATAACCGTCAAAGCCAATATTCACTAAGCCTTCTAATGAGACTTTGCGTAATTCTTCAAACACGCCACCTTGAATAATACCGAATAGGGCATTCTTATTGCCTAATTCATCAAAGCGATCACGGCTACGTTTTGCCCAACGAAGAGACATTTCCATGGATTTTTTCGCATAATCGAAAGTCGCTGGATAAGGCGTACATTCATCGAAAATCATCACGATGTCAGAACCTAAATCATATTGAATTTCCATGGATTTTTCAGGTGAAAGGAAAATGCGCTCACCGTTAATTGGGTTTTGGAATTTCACTCCTTCTTCGGTGATTTTACGTAATTTACCTAAACTAAATACTTGGAAGCCGCCACTATCCGTCAAAATCGGGCGATGCCATTGCATAAAATCGTGCAAATCACCGTGTTTACGCATCACTTCCTGTCCAGGACGAAGCCATAAATGGAAGGTATTACCAAGCAAAATTTCTGCACCCGTCGCACGCACTTCTTCCGGTGTCATGCCTTTTACCGTGCCATAGGTGCCCACTGGCATAAATGCAGGGGTTTCTACGCTGAACGTACCTTGTGGACGTTCAAACACCAAGCGACCACGACGTGCACTGCCGCTGGTTTTATCTAATTCATATTTCATTTTCTTTCCTCAACGAATAAACAGTTCGAAGGTTGTTATTCAATAAAAAAGCCTGTTAGTACAGGCTTCTGGACGAGTATTTTATGAGTTGGCTGAAAATAAGTCAAACCACTTATTCTAAGCCTTTCACATTGGGGTTTTTAGTGATGAACATCGCATCGCCATAACTGAAAAAATGATAGCGATTTTCGACCGCACTTTTATAGGCATTCATGGTGTGGCTAAAGCCTGCAAAGGCCGATACCAACATAATCAATGTGCTTTCCGGTAAGTGAAAGTTGGTAATCAACGCATCCACCACACGGAATGATTTGCCCGGGTAAATAAAAATAGACGTATCAGAAAAATAAGGTTCAATTAAATCTGGATTGCCATTTTCTTCTGCCGATAGGGCAGCGGTTTCAACAGAACGCACTGATGTTGTACCCACTGCAATGACACGTTTACCCGCTTTTTTCGTTTCAATAATGGCATTGCAGACTTCTTGAGAAAGTTCCACATATTCTGCGTGCATGATGTGATCTTCAATATTTTCAACACGTACGGGTTGGAATGTACCTGCGCCCACGTGCAAAGTCACAAATTCAAAATTGACGCCTTTTTCGTGTAATTTTTGTAAAAGCTCATCATCAAAATGCAAGCCTGCTGTTGGTGCCGCCACTGCACCAGGCACTTTGTTATATACGGTTTGATAGCATTCTTGATCCGCTTCTTCATCTGGGCGATCAATATAAGGCGGTAACGGCATATGACCGATTTCTTGCAACACATCAAGTACATTGCGACTTTTATCCGCTAATTCCACTTCAAAAAGGGCATCTTGACGACCGACCATAATCGCTTTTACGCCATTATTTTCACCGAGCTTATCTTCGCCTAAAAATAATTCTGCACCTTCTTTCGGGGCTTTTGATGAGCGAATATGCGCTAAGAAATGATGTACACTTAAAACACGTTCCACCAACACTTCAATTTTTCCGCCACTGGCTTTACGACCAAACATACGAGCTGGGATTACACGCGTATTGTTAAAAATCAACAGATCACCTTCATCGATTAAATCTAATACATCGGTAAAAGTGCGGTGAGAAATTTCCCCGTTTTCGCCATTGAGTTGTAGCAAACGGCAAGAAGAGCGATCTTCTTTAGGGTAACGAGCAATCAGCTCATCAGGTAAGTCAAAATGAAAGTCAGAAACACGCATAATTGTAAATAATGAAAGCTAAAAATGGGGCATAGTCTAGAGCTATTCGGAGGAAAGAACAAGAAAAAAAGCCCTTTCAAAAAGGTGAAAGGGCAAAATATTTGGAGTCATACTATGAGTTGTTGAATTAACAAATCAGGTATGGGATGTATTATAGTACATTCTTTAACAAGTGCAACAATTTTTTAACAAATTAATTATGTGGATTACGCGTGTTGGTGTTGACCAAGTTACGCATCAACAATGCATAATCAAGTTGGACGTCTTGTGGCACATCTAAAAAGACAAAATGGCCATCGCCAAGTGCGGCTTCCACATGTTCGTTTTTGCGATTGAGCATTTTTTCAATTTTAAAAACGATGTTGCCTTGTGGGGTCATCATTTCCACTTCATCACCAAGCAAGAATTTATTTTTCACCGCCACTTCAGCCATGCCTTGCTCATTGCGTTTACCGGTAAATTCACCGACAAATTGTTGGCGTTCAGAAATAGAGTAGCCATATTCGTAATTTTGGTATTCATCGTGCGTATGGCGACGTAAGAAACCTTCGGTATAACCACGATGAGCAAGGGATTCCAACATATCCATTAAGCTTTCATCAAATGGTTTGCCCGCAGCCGCGTCATCAATGGCTTTGCGATAAACTTGTGCGGTTCTTGCGCAGTAATAGAATGATTTAGTACGGCCTTCGATTTTTAAAGAATGCACACCAAGAGCGGTCAATTTTTCTACATGTTGTACTGCACGCAGGTCTTTTGAGTTCATAAAGTAAGTGCCGTGCTCATCTTCAAACGCCGTCATTTGCTCATCAGGCTTTTGTGATTCGGTGTAAAGGAAGACTTTATCCGTTACTGCACCTTCGCCCAAGGTTGGCGCCACATTTTTCACTTCGATTTGTTGAGCAGGGTCGATTTTTGGCACAATGTTGCCCACTTCATCCGTAGTGCCTTCTTCCATTTTGTATTCCCAACGGCAAGCATTGGTGCAAGTACCTTGGTTTGGGTCGCGTTTGTTGATATAGCCAGAAAGCAAGCAACGGCCAGAATACGCCATGCATAACGCACCGTGTACGAAAATTTCGAGTTCGATATCTGGCACGTGTTGGCGAATTTCTGCGATCTCTTCAATGGATAATTCGCGCGATAAAATCACACGAGTTAACCCCATTTGTTCCCAGAATTTTACCGTTGCCCAGTTTACCGCATTCGCTTGTACAGAAAGGTGAATATCAATATCCAGGAAGTTTTCACGCACCAACATAATTAAGCCTGGGTCAGACATAATTAAGGCATCTGGGCCCATGTCGATGACAGGTTGTAAATCTTTGATAAAGGTTTTAAGTTTGGAGTTATGCGGTGCAATGTTTACGACCACATAGAATTTTTTGCCAAGCGCATGGGCTTCATCGATCCCGATTTTTAAATTGGCGTGATTAAATTCATTGTTGCGTACACGTAAACTGTAACGTGGTTGGCCTGCATAAACGGCATCTGCGCCATAAGCAAAGGCGTAGCGCATATTTTTGAGGGATCCCGCAGGGGAGAGTAATTCAGGTTTAAATGGGGTTGTCATAATGTTCTCTTGTCTGATTTCAGGTCAGTAGCTTGCTTTTGGCAAGCCGTATTAAAGGCCTGTATTTTAGGCGGATTTAGGGATTTGTAAAGTAAAAGTGCGGTTGGTTTTTCGATTGTTTTTTAAGGCTAGAAATAAAAAAGGCGAACCATTCGTTCGCCTTATCAAGATACATTTAATTAAATCGCCCAGCCGCCAGCATAGAATGCGACAAGTACAATGGCGATGATAATCGTGCCGATGTTGAGTTTTTTCACATCACCACTCACGATACGACCAATCACTAATGCCGCAAAGCCAAGCATGATACCGGTTACGATGTTTGCGGTGAGTACGATGAATACCGCACAAACTAAGCCGCTCATTGCGCCGACGAAATCATCAAAGTCTAATTTGCTCACATTGCTTAGCATTAATAAGCCCACATACATTAACGCCGGTGCAGTTGCATAACCAGGCACTAAGAATGCAAGTGGTTGGAAGAATAACATTAATAAGAACAATACACCGACGACGATAGCGGTGATACCCGTTTTACCGCCTGCGGCTGTACCTGCTGCTGATTCGATATAAACGGCTGCTGGCGCAGTACCGAATAAACCTGAGAATAAGCTACTTACAGAGTCAGAGGTTAAGGCTTTGCCACCGTTGATGATTTGTCCGTCTTTATCTAATAAGTCAGCTTGACCTGCAACGGCACGAATAGTACCAGTTGCATCAAATACGGCAGTCATCACTAAAGCAAAAACAATTGGTAAAATGGCTGGTTGTAATGCACCTTGCAAATCTAATTGTAAGAAAAGTGAGTTTTCACCAAAGGTTGGCATTTTGAAGATCTGTCCATTGAATGTTACGTTTGAATCGAAGATTAAACCTACGATAGTAATGGCAATGATGACCCATAAAATCCCGCCTTTCACTTTCATTTTTTCTAAGCCGATAATGAATGCAAGGCCGATTAAGGACATCATCACAGGGAACGAGGTGAAATCACCTAATTTAACCGGTAAACCCGCTTGGTTGCTGACCACTAAGCCTACGCCGTTTGCGGCGATTAAAAGTAAGAATAAGCCGATCCCGATCCCTGCACCGTGCGCGATACTTGATGGCAGGTTACGTAAAATCCATGAACGAATACCTGTTGCCGAAATTAAGGTGAACACCAAACCCATGAGGAATACGGCACCTAATGCCACAGGAATAGAAACATGTTGACCAATCACTAAGCTAAATGCGGTGAAAGCGGTTAATGAAATAGCACAGCCGATCGCCATTGGCGCATTTGCCCAAAAGCCAATTAAAATCGAACCAAGACCCGCCACTAAACAGGTTGCGATAAACACGGATTCAGCGGGAAAGCCTGCATCACCAAGCATTTTAGGCACAACAATTACGGAATACACCATGGCTAAGAAGGTGGTTAAACCCGCAATGATTTCTTGACGAACCGTTGAACCGCGTTTGTTGAGTTCAAAGGTTTTTTCTAAACTTGACATAAAGTCCCCTACCCTAGGTTAATAATCAAAAAAAAGGACGTGCTATTTTATAGTAAATCACTCAAAAGTAAACGTTTGCGCAATCGTTTTTTTGCTAGGCTGGCGGGAAAGTGCGGTCAGTTTTGAGGATGTTTTTCACATATTTTTTTATCGGCTAAAAACTGCTATACTCTGAGAGTTTTTAACGTAATCAAAAAAGGAAAAACAATGGCTGATTTTAATCAAATTTTAACGCCAGGCGATGTAGATGCCGGCATTATCAATGTGGTAAATGAAATTCCAGAAGGTAGCTGCCACAAAATCGAATGGAACCGTAAAGTTGCAGCGTTCCAATTAGACCGTGTTGAGCCAGCGATCTTCGCAAAACCAACTAACTATGGTTTCATTCCACAAACTTTAGACGAAGATGGCGATGAGTTAGACGTTTTATTATTAACGCGCCAACCACTTGCAACAGGTGTATTCCTTGAAGCAAAAGTTATCGGTGTGATGAAATTCGTTGATGATGGCGAAGTGGACGATAAAATCGTTTGTGTGCCAGCAGATGATCGCGATACCGGCAATGCATACAACAGCCTTGCAGATGTGCCAGCGCAATTAATCAAACAAATTGAATTCCACTTCAATAACTACAAAGCATTGAAAAAAACAGGTTTAACAAAAGTGACTCACTGGGGCGATGTAGAAGAAGCGAAAGAAGTGATTCGTGAATCAATCAAACGTTGGAATGAGCGTTAATTTTTCATGTTAATGAATTGAAAAGGCATCAGATTGATGCCTTTTTATTTATCTATGGGCAAAAGTGCGGTCAATTTTGACTTAACCCAAAAAGTTGGACCAAGCTCTTAACTTAGGTCGTTTCAGGAATCTGTGGCAAATTCACGGCTTCCACTGAGCCTAACGCTTTGGCTTTTTGATAAAATGCTAACTTATATTCCAGTAGGTTTAAATAGCGTTTTAATTCAGCAATTTGGCATTTCACATTTTCCGTTTGGCTTTCAAATAATGCAAGGCGTTCGTCAATGGTATCGTCGCCAATGGTGGTACATTCAGCGAAGCGTTTGATGTCTTTTAAGCTCATTCCTGTATTTTTCAAGCATTGTAATAAACTCAACCATTGCAAATCGTTATCAGTAAAACGGCGATTGCCGTGTTCATCGCGCCCAACGTTAGGCAATAAGCCTTCTTTGTCATAAAAACGTAAAGTGTGGGCGGAGATACCGATTTTTTCGGCAGCTTTAGCGGTGGTGTAAGTCATTTCCCTTCCTTCCAAATAAAAAGTTGCAAAAAACGCTTGCCTTAGAGTGAACTCTAAAGTGTAAACTGTTGCTATCTTGCTTAGGCAAGGCAACTTTGTCAATGAATTAAGAGGAAAAACAATGGAAATTAAACAAATCAACTCAACGATCAAATCTCGTGCGGCGGTAGCATTCGCCCCAAATCAACCCTTACAAATTGTAGAAATCGACGTAGAAATGCCACGCAAAGGCGAAGTGTTAATCCGTAATACTCACACAGGCGTTTGCCATACTGATGCATTTACGTTATCAGGGAGCGATCCTGAAGGCGTATTCCCTGTAGTGCTTGGACATGAAGGTGCAGGTGTGGTCGTTGCAGTGGGCGAAGGTGTATTAAGCGTAAAACCAGGTGATCACGTCATTCCGCTTTATACCGCAGAATGTGGTGAATGTGAGTTTTGTCGTTCTGGTAAAACCAACTTATGCGTCTCAGTGCGTGATACGCAAGGTAAAGGCTTAATGCCAGATGGAACAACGCGTTTTTCTTATCAAGGTCAGCCGATCTATCACTATATGGGCTGTTCGACCTTTAGTGAATATTCTGTTGTTGCAGAAGTGTCACTGGCGAAAATTAACCCAGAAGCAAATCATGAACAAGTATGTTTACTTGGTTGCGGCGTTACCACAGGTATTGGTGCGGTGCATAACACAGCAAAAGTGCAAGAAGGCGACTCTGTTGCGGTGTTTGGCTTGGGAGCGATTGGTTTAGCGGTGGTACAAGGTGCACGTCAAGCTAAAGCGGGTCGTATTATTGCTATTGATACCAATCCTGCAAAATTCGAGTTGGCAAAACAGTTTGGTGCAACGGATTGTTTAAATCCGAATGATTACGATAAACCTATCAAAGATGTGTTGTTAGACATCAACAAATGGGGCATTGACCATACCTTTGAATGTATCGGCAACGTAAACGTAATGCGTCAAGCATTAGAAAGTGCACACCGTGGTTGGGGACAATCCATTATCATCGGCGTAGCAGGTGCAGGCCAAGAAATTTCAACGCGCCCGTTCCAGTTGGTCACAGGCCGTGTTTGGAAAGGTTCAGCATTTGGTGGCGTGAAAGGTCGCTCTGAACTGCCGAAAATGGTGGAAGATTCAATGAAAGGTGACATCCAGTTAGAACCGTTTGTGACTCACACAATGACACTCGATCAAATCAATGAAGCCTTTGAGTTAATGCACGAAGGTAAATCGATCCGCACGGTTATTCATTACTAAGGTACGCAATGAAACTGATTGAACAACATCAAATTTTTGGCGGTTTGCAACAAGTTTGGGCACATGATGCCCAAACGCTTCAATGCGAAATGAAATTTGCTGTCTATTTGCCAAATAATCCGGAAAATCGACCGCTTGGTGTGATTTATTGGCTTTCTGGCTTAACTTGTACTGAACAAAATTTCATTACCAAATCAGGCTTTCAGCGTTATGCAGCAGAACATCAAGTGATTGTGGTTGCCCCTGATACTAGTCCTCGTGGAGAGCAAGTGCCGAACGATGCGGCTTACGATTTAGGGCAAGGTGCGGGCTTTTATCTTAATGCGACCGAGCAGCCTTGGGCGACGAATTATCAGATGTATGATTATATCTTGAATGAATTGCCTACTTTAATTGAAGCAAATTTCCCTACCAACGGCAAACGTTCCATTATGGGACATTCAATGGGCGGGCACGGTGCATTGGTATTGGCACTACGAAACCAAGAACGTTATCAAAGTGTTTCTGCTTTTTCGCCTATTTTATCGCCAAGCCTAGTGCCTTGGGGAGAAAAAGCCTTTACTGCTTATTTAGGGGAAGATCGTGAGAAATGGCAGCAATATGATGCCAGCTCGCTCATTCAACAAGGCTATAAAGTGCAAGGTATGCGTATTGATCAGGGCTTAGAAGATGAATTTTTGCCAACACAATTACGCACCGAAGATTTTATCGAAACCTGTCGTGCGGCAAATCAACCGCTCGATGTGCGTTTCCACAAAGGCTACGATCATAGCTATTACTTCATCGCCAGTTTTATTGGTGAGCATATTGCCTATCATGCGGCATTTTTGAAGTAACCAAAAAAATGCGGTCAAAATTGACCGCACTTTTGTCTTATTGAATATCGTTAAAACGAGAAACGTAATTCCGCATTCACATTATTCACTTTGGTATCGTGGTGGTAAGCACCTTGATAACCAACTTTTACGCTAAATGCCGGCGTGAATTGCGCTTGCAATGCGACACCTGTCGTGACGATATTTTTCAATTCTTTACCATAAAGATTTGCGACACCTTGATTATTGATCACCAAGCTGCCTTCAGCGGCTTTATCTTTATGGAAACGATGATAAGTCACATCACCTAATAGATTTAATTGAACGCTACCAACTGCAAATGGAATGGATGGACGTAAACCTACAGAGGTGACGATTAAATCACGATTGTTGTCTTTTAACTGCACTTCGCCTTTTGTCACACCTTTATTTTTGATGTGCATATAACTTACGCTAGCATAAGGTTCAATCGCAAAATGTTTGCCTTTTAAGCCAGTGTAGGCAAGCTCAGCAAAGACATTTTGTGTTTGGCTATGAGTTTTCACACCTTGCGCAAATTCTGCACGTTGTTCGTGTTTACCCCAACTTTGAATAAAGCCAATTTTCGGTGTTAATACGTTGAAACGATGTTCAGCTGTTAAGCCTAAATGTACGGCACGATCTTTCGAAGTGCGGTCAATTTTGTGGCTATTTTGTGTTGAGCCGACAAATACACCTAAATGTTTGTCTGTATCAATGGTTGCATCAATACCCACAAGTTGATTGTACGCATGGCTGCTTAAACTATCCGTGCTAAAGTGGGTGAAGGTGCCACTTGTCCAAATTTGTGTACCTGAATTAAGTTGAGCTCTTACTGCGCCCAGTTGGGCAAGTTGCTGACGAAGCAATAAGCCATTTAACACATTGTGTTGTTCGGCAGCGAGATCTTCATCATAGCTTAAACGAGCAAAGGCTTGGCGAGCGTTCTCTTTTGTTCCCCAAATGAGACTTTGATACGCTGCACTGTTTGTTGCTGCATCTAAGGCATTGGCGATAGCCACTTCATTTTCAGTGGTTGCTGCCGATGAAAGGGCTTTTTTCTGAACGGTCACTTTCAGCGTATATGCATTACTTTCATTTTTAACCGCAAAGAAATCATAAGTGTGAGGTGTTTCAACTATCGTATTTTCAGCTCCCACAAATGACCCGGTACCTTGAACTGATACCGCTTTTTGTGGGTCTTGTTGTAATTGAGGCAGAATTTCTTCATCAAATTTATTTGGCACTAAAACAGAACCGTCTGCAAAGGTGGCATTGACGTTAGCAATACCATTATTCAGTAAGAGACGACCACCTTTTTCTACCGTTGCAGTGACCGTTCTCGCCGTGCTGGTTAAGGTTTCGGTGGCAAATCCATTCTCACTTGGTTTAGTGATTTCTGCTTTCGGTAATACTTCCAATGTTGCACCTTGTTTTACGATAACTTGTTGTGCCGAACCAAGGGATTGATTTAACCCTGAAAGCTGACCTTCATTTACAGTAATTGCACCTGTGAAACTGTTATCACCCGTGAGGGTTAAGGTGCCAGAACCATTTTTAGTTAAAGCACCGATATAACCTTGTGCGGCACGTTCATTACGAGCGGCTTCACGCGCTAAGCCTACTTGATATTCTGCTTTTTCTTCAGCTGTCGCGCCTGCACGATTTTGCATTAATGCTTGTAATTCAGCTTTGCGCGTTGTCCAAGTTGCCACTTCAGCTTGATCTTCGACTTGACGTGCTTTGATGGCTTTATCGCTAATATCATTTGACCAAACATCATTTTGATTGAGGTTAATTTTCACGTTTCCTAAGAATTGACCTGGGCCAAACATGGCTTTGCCAAGATCTAAAATCCCCCAACCCCAAACGTTACTCGGTACACCTTGTTCAGTTTCCCAACGTTCTAACGGTTTACCTTCAAACCCTTTACGAAGCGTGGTTTGTCTTGCTGTGGTTAGCATGACATCACGCGCTTGATCGGTTGTCATGTATGGATAGCGAGAAAGAATGACACCTAACGCGCCACTTACATGAGGTGCAGCCATTGAAGTACCACCAGCCGATTTGTAGATAGGCTTACCATAAGTATTGTTGTCTTGTAATTGAATGTAGGAGGAATAGATGTTGGCAGATGGCGCCGCAATCGTCCACCATTTTGAATGGCCGGCGAGGTTAAATTCTTGAATATCTGCGCCTGCTTTTTCATCACTTACATCGTCATTTGAGTCATTTGGATAGCCTTCACCACCGACTTGACCGGTGACGTTTACCCAGTATTTTTCTGCATCAGGTCTGAAATAAGGCAACATCGCACGCGTAAAGGACTCCGCCATCATACTGCGGTTACCCGCGGTAAAGACTTGAATTACTTGTTTATTTTTTGCCACTTCATAAGCCGCATCAACAAAGTTTTTCTCACCACTCGTGACAAATTGATAATAAGCTTTTTCAGCCTCGACTAAGTTACTTAAATAAATATGTGCCGCAGGACTGGAAATTGGCTCAGGTGCTTTTGGTACATCATAATATTGCACGCCATATTCAGGCACATCACGCCAATCATATTTTGGTTTGTAGCCTTGTGCACCAGCAAAGGATGAATTAACACGACGGTTTGAACCCCAACTGTTATTAATTACTTTGGCACCGGCATCTGCTAGGGCAGAGTAGCCCTGTAAGAAGAAACTATAGTCTTGGTTTGGGCCATAGGTCATGTTGTCGTTACCACCAGTATTAGCAGAATAGAGGTTAGCACCGAATGCTACACCATGCATTTCATTGCCGTCGCGGCTTGCCGCCATTGTCCCGCCAACGTGCGTACCGTGCGCATCATTGGTATATTTATGCCATGCCCCGTCAATATTGAAGGCTTCACCTTTAGTGAAGATGCTATTATCTGTTTTATCGAAATTGCGTTTGCCGTTTTTTACTGGTTCATTTTTATTAATTGGACCATTTCCCACCGATGCATCGGGATAACGCATGCCATCTTTACTATAAGTCCCTTCCGTTTTTACAACGTGGATTCGACCATCTTGAAATTCTGGGTGGTTTAATAGCACGCCTGAATCCATCACGCCGATTTTTATGCCTGAACCATTAAAGCCAAGGGCGTAAGCCGTGGAAGCATTCATTGAGGTCAAGCCCCAGTCTTTAAGGTATTCGGTGCTTTCCCAGCTTTTGGTATTACCAGCTTGCCCCTGTTCAGAATAAGCGGCTGCATTGGCGGCATACCAACCAACAAGTAGTGCGAGTGCGGTTTTTTGAAGTGTTTGAGGTTTCATGTTGTCTTCCTTTATCTTTTCGATTTTCGCAGGCTATTATTCGTCTCATCGAGAGGTGCTTCAATGACCCAAATCAAATTCTTATAGAAAAATGTTTATTCTGTGACAACGATCACACCAAAGTGCGGTCAAAAAAGGGGATAAATTTATGTATCGTAGAAATCAATGTTATAATTCACGAACAAAATGATTAAGGAGCAACCCATGGCGATTTTAGTAACGGGTGGAGCGGGTTATATCGGCTCACATACCGTAGTGGAATTATTAAATGCAAATAAAGAAGTGGTGGTATTGGATAATTTATGCAATTCCTCCCCAAAATCTTTAGAACGAGTTAAAGAAATTACCGGTAAAGACGTGAAATTTTATGAAGGCGATATTTTAGATCGTGCTTTATTACAAAAAATCTTTGCTGAAAACAGTATTCAATCGGTCATCCATTTTGCGGGTTTAAAAGCTGTGGGTGAAAGTGTTCAAAAACCAGCTGAATACTATATGAATAACGTATCAGGCACGATTGTTTTGATTCAAGAAATGAAAAAAGCAGGCGTGTGGAACTTTGTATTTAGTTCATCTGCAACGGTTTATGGTGATCCAGAAATTATTCCAATTACAGAAGACTGCAAAGTAGGCGGTACAACCAACCCTTACGGTACATCTAAATACATGGTGGAACAAATTTTGACCGATGTTGCGAAAGCTGAACCGCAATTTAGTATGACGATCTTACGTTATTTCAACCCAGTGGGTGCTCACGCAAGTGGCTTGATTGGTGAAGATCCAAACGGCATTCCAAATAATCTATTACCTTACATTAGCCAAGTTGCCATTGGTAAATTACCGCAACTTTCGGTGTTTGGTAGCGATTATGATACTCATGACGGCACAGGTGTACGTGATTATATCCATGTGGTGGATTTAGCCATCGGTCACTTAAAAGCATTAAATCGCCATGAAAATGACGCAGGTTTACACATTTATAACTTAGGTACAGGTACGGGTTATTCTGTGCTTGATATGGTGAAAGCGTTTGAACAAGCGAACAATATTGAAATCCCGTATCGTCTTGTCGCACGTCGTCCTGGTGATATTGCAACATGTTATTCTGATCCAAGTCTTGCAGCAAAAGAGTTAAATTGGACAGCTGAACGTGGTCTTGAGCAAATGATGAAAGACACTTGGAATTGGCAAAAAAATAATCCGAAAGGATACAGAGATTAATCTCACTCTTGTTGGGTGGAGTACATTCCGCCCTTACTATTTTAATCAGATAAAACACGCTCAAAAATAACCGCACTTTATGTCAGAACAATCCCTTTCTAGTCAAATATTTACCCGCAAAATGCTGATCTGTGTCTTCACTGGATTTAGTTCGGGCTTACCACTTTTCGTGTTATTGCAAATGTTGCCAGTGTGGCTGACAGATAAAGGGCTTTCTGTTGAATTAATCGGTGCCTTGACAGGAGTGATGGTGCCATATGGTTTGAAATTTTTATGGGCACCATTATTAGACCGCTATTTCCCGCATTTTTTAGGGCGTCGTCGTAGTTGGTTATTGATTTCTCAAGTTGTTTTGCTGATTTCCCTTTATGCGATTAGTCAGTTTGATCCCCTGACAGAGTTAAGTGCAGTGGCTAAAATTGCCACATTTATTGCCTTTTTCTCAGCAACACAAGATATTGTACTCGATGCTTACCGTCGTGAAATTTTGACCGATAATGAATTAGGATTGGGGAACACCATCCATATTAATGCTTATCGTGTTGCAGGTTTAATTCCTGGGGGGCTGTCGCTTTATTTAGCGACGATTTATCCGTGGGAAATCGTCTTTTTATTGACCGCACTTTGTATGCTAGCAGGCATATTTATGACACTCTTTTTAGCGAAAGAACCAAATATTGCACAGGTCGATCGTGATCAACCTTTCTATAGGGTGTTTTGGATACCCTTGAAAGAGTTCTTCCAACGTAAAGGCGTCGCCCAAGCCATCGGTTTTTTACTCTTTTTGTTCTTGTATAAATTTGGCGATTCGTTTGCTACCACGTTACAAACCAAATTTATTTATGATATGGGCTTTGAGAAAGAACATATTGCGTTGGTGGTAAAAAGCACTTCACTTTGGGCAAGTATCTCAGCCGGTCTCGTGGGTGGCGTGATCATGTTGCGTTTAGGGATTAATCGCGCATTATGGGTATTTGGTTTTATTCAATTAATCACTATTGGTGGATTTATTTGGTTAGCTGCATTTGGGCATTTTGACCATATCGGCGCTGCAGAACTTTGGAAATTAGGTTTCGTGATTGCCGGTGAATATATTGGTGTTGGTCTCGGTACTGCTGCCTTTGTCGCCTTTATGGCTCGCGAAACGAATCCGCTTTATACAGCCACTCAATTAGCCTTATTTACCAGCCTTTCCGCTTTACCAAGTAAAGGACTTGGTATGTTATCTGGTTACTTGGTTAAAGCAGTGGGCTACTATCATTTTTTCTGGATTTGTTTATTTCTCGCTATCCCAGGAATGATTTGTTTATTCTGGGTGGCGCCATGGAATGAAAAAGGAAATGAAAAAGCTTAAAATAAAATAAAGTGCGGTCAAAATTAACAGCAAAATCATTTGACCAAACAAGGCTTTAACGGTATTTTAAACAGGTCTATTATTTATTGGAGATTCGTATGAAAATTATTCTTTTAGGTGCACCTGGTGCAGGAAAAGGCACACAAGCGCAATTTATTATGAACAAGTTTGGTATCCCACAAATTTCAACAGGGGATATGTTCCGTGCAGCGATTAAAGCAGGGACTGAATTAGGCAAACAAGCAAAAGCATTAATGGATGAAGGGAAATTAGTACCGGATGAATTAACCGTGGCGTTAGTAAAAGATCGTATTTCTCAACCAGATTGTGCAAATGGTTTCTTATTAGATGGTTTCCCACGTACGATTCCACAAGCGGATGCATTAAAAGATTCTGGCGTGAAAATTGATTACGTTTTAGAGTTTGATGTACCGGATGAAGTGATCGTTGAACGTATGAGTGGTCGTCGTGTACACCAAGCATCGGGTCGTTCTTACCACATCGTTTACAACCCACCAAAAGTGGAAGGTAAAGATGATGTAACGGGTGAAGATTTAATTATCCGTGCAGATGATAAACCAGAAACTGTATTAGATCGTTTAGCGGTTTACCACAAACAAACCAGCCCATTAATTGATTATTACCAAGCTGAAGCAAAAGCAGGTAATACGCAATATTTCCGTTTAGATGGTACTCAAAAAGTGGAAGCTGTAAGCCAAGAATTAGATAAAATCTTAGGCTAAAATAGACAGGAAACTGACCGCACTTTGAAGAGAAAAGTGCGGTTAATTTTTTAAAAGAATTTCAAGATTGTAAATAGAGATCGTATTTGGGGACGTTATGAGCAAGAAAAAAACAATAACATTGACGATTTCGGCTATCGCAGTGGCACTTGGGATCGGCGCACAATTTTATACTAATCACAAAATCGATCAGGTATTAAAAAATTTCCCTTATTCTTTGGATAACCAAGCAACATTAAATGTGACACAAACTGCGAAAAACTTTTTTATTCGAGAGTTAATCTTTAGTGTAAAAAATAGTGATGCGAAAAGTACAAATGTCATTACAACTAAGCTCACCGCGTTGCCTTTCTTTATTACGGCTGAGTCACAGTTATCCGATCAATTAGTTCGTCAATTAAATAAAACATTAAATATCACGATTGATAAAAATACAATTAATAGTAAATTTTCGCCGGTAGGGGATTATTTACAGTCTGATATTTCGACGGAATTCCGAGATTTTGCGAATAAGTCCCAAAACCTTTCTATCGGTTTTCATTTCTTAAAAAATAAAGACGTTGAGCTGAAAACAACCTTAAGTGGCTTTAATTACGATAAAGACACTAAACTGGAACAAATTGAAGGTGAAGCTCGCCTTGTACCTATTAGCATAAATCAATACGACCTATCAAGTATTGAATTAACCGCGAAAAATGCTGAATTAGCATTATTAAATGGTGAAAATACACATATTTACCTTAAAAATGCAACTTACCATTTCGATGTAAAACCAGGTGAGGCTGATAAACGTGATCTGAGCACAAAATTCAGCAGTGATATTTTGCGCATAGCCAATAAAAGCCGCACAACAGAAGAAAGTCAAGCAACAGCAGGTGGTTTAAATTTATTCGTTAAGCAAAACGGCGTGCCAAGTTCGATCAATTTTCATCATGAATTTAAAAAATTAAGCGATGGTTCATTAAGCATTAAAGATGGCGTCAATTTATTAACAAAAATTTTTACACAAAACGATCGTTTTGATAGTTCGTTATCTGTGCTTTCTGTTAATGTTCCTAAAAATAATCAACCTTATTTTAACTTACAAAATACAGGTCTTGAACTTAAGTTGGCGAATACGAATTTAACTAAAGCCAATGTGGATTTTAAACTGAATGTTGAAAGTGTGAAGCAAACGCCTGCCGAGAAAGAACGTAAATGGGAAGCCAAAGGAGGTAAGGTTAATATTCAGTTAGATGATTACAATGTGGCAAATGAACTGGCGTTTGTACCGTTTTTGTTAGATACCATTGCAGAGAAAGAAGCAACGGCAAAAGACAATAAAGATTTCTTAAATGCCAAAGATAAATGGGTGAAAGAGTTTAGTGGTAAAACCAATATTGAAGCCGCGTTAAAATCATTTAATATGGCCGATTTAGTGCTTGATAACATATCAGCCAGTGATAAGACGAAAACATTAGACAATGACCAATATAATGAGCATATCACATTGTCTGCGAATAAAATTGGTTATCCAAGTGCAGGTTTCCAATTTGAAAAATTATCTTTGGATGCGCCATTTAAAGTTAATCATAGCAAAGCTCATTTATCAGCAAGATTTTGTTCAGCACCTTTTTATGGTGCATTGTGTAACACGCATTTAACGTCAGCAACATTTGAGAAATACATTAAAAACTCCTGGAAAGAGCTTGATTTAATTGTTGATAATGCAACGTTAAATTTCAATTTAAATACTTATCCTGAAACCAATGCTTATCCAGTTAAATTGGAAGTGAGTGGTATTGTGCCTCAAGTGCCAGAAGATGATTCATCAGATATGATTCCTGATAATATTGAAGGCACATTTAATCTGACATTAAATAAAATGTTGTTTGATGATCAAAATGAAAAAGCCTTAGCCATTAAGGAAAATTCATACTTTTGGCAATATTTAAGTAGCTTTGTGAAACATGATGGAAAACTTCACCGAGAATTTGTAGAAGAAGGTGATAATTACGTTTCTAGAGTGGAAAAAACAGAAAATGGCTACTTAATTAATGGTCGTACCCTTGAAGACCTTCGTCAAGAAAGCATGATGGAAACTGATGAGGGGGAAGAAGGGAAGCCCGCCGTAACTGACTAGTTGAAAGGATGACATAAAAAATGACCGGACTTGAAATTCAATGTGCGGTCATTTTTTTAGCTGTTTTGATTACTTCACTAATCCACCACTTGCTTGTAAATCAGCATGGTAGGAAGAGCGAACAAATGGACCACAGGCAGCGTGTTCAAAGCCCATAGCGTTGGCTTTATCACGGAATTCATCAAACTCTGCTGGTGGCACATAGCGTGCAACCGGTAAGTGATGGCGACTTGGTTGGAGATATTGACCAAGCGTAAGCATGGTTACGCCATTTGCGCGTAAGTCTTCCATCACTTCAAGGATTTCTTCATTGGTTTCGCCCAACCCAACCATTAAGCCCGATTTCGTTGGGATATTTGGGAACATTTCTTTGAAATCATGAAGTAATTTTAAAGACCATTGATAATCAGCACCAGGACGAATTTCTTTATACAAGCGTGGTACATTTTCCAAGTTGTGGTTGAATACATCTGGTGGATTATCTTTTAATTTTTCTAAGGCTTGCGTAATCCGACCACGGAAATCAGGCACTAAAATCTCAATTTTAATACCAGGGTTTAATGCGCGTACTTCTTTTACGCATTCAGCAAAATGACCCGCACCACGATCAGGTAAATCATCGCGGTCAACAGAGGTAATCACCACATATTTCAACTTCATATCTTGGATGGTTTCAGCTAATTTACGTGGTTCATCAGGATCTGGCGGTAAGGGTTTACCATGTGCAACGTCACAGAAAGGGCAGCGACGAGTACAAATTGCGCCTAGAATCATAAAGGTTGCTGTGCCATGGTTAAAGCATTCGTGTAAATTTGGACAAGACGCTTCTTCGCATACCGAATGTAGGCCATGACGACGCATCCCGTTTTTAATCGTTTCGATCTTTAATGAGCTAGACGGTAATTTGATCTTCATCCATTCCGGCTTTTTCAATAATTCTTGATTAGGATCGATATTTTTAACAGGGATAATTGATGTTTTGGCAGCATCGCGGTATTTCACACCGCGTTCCATTTTAAAAGGCGTTGACATTGTTCTTTCCTAAAGAAAAATGCCTGATTTAGGCATTTTTTATATGTTATAAAAGTGAATGTTATAAATTTGTAACATTATAGCCCAAAAGTTCGGCAAAGTGTTTAATTAATTTGGGGGAAACCTTGTCAAGTGTCGCTTCTTCTTTACCAATAAAGTCAGCAAGCTGACACATTTCAAGCCCTGCATAGCCACAAGGATTAATATAATGGAAAGGATTGAGATCCATATTGATATTAAATGCTAAACCGTGAAAAGAACAGCCTTTGCGAATGCGTAAACCTAATGAACAGATTTTTTTGCCGTCAATATATACGCCTGGTGCGTCGGATTTTGGATAACCTTTAATACCATAGTCTGCGAGGGTTTTCACGACAGATTGTTCAAGTGCGGTCACTAATTGACGGACATTTAAATGTTCATGACGTTTAATATCAATGAGCACATACATCACCTGCTGGCCTGGACCGTGATAAGTAATTTGACCGCCGCGATCGGATTGAACAACAGGAATATTACTACGTTGTAATAAGTGTTCTGGTTTGCCAGCTTGGCCTTGAGTGAAAACAGGATGATGCTCAACTAACCAAATTTCATCAGTCGTTTCTGTATTTCGATTATCGGTGAATTCCTGCATTTTATGCCAAATTTCCTGATAATCTTGCAAACCTAATTGACGGACAATTAAATTAGTTTTATTCATTTTAGATAACCATTTTGACGCCTTCAACTTTAGCAAGCTCTTTATAAAGTGTTTCTACTTGCTCAAAGTTTTGTACCACAATATCAATTGAAACAGAATTATAAGTGCCCTTACTGCTGCGTTTTTCTTTTGGAATATAATCACCCGGTAAGTATTTTTGTACCACTGCAATAAGATCTTGTGCTAAATTTTCGCGATTAATGCCTGCTACTTTAAAAGTCATTGCAGCAGGAAATTCCATTAATTCTTTCAGTTTTTCATAATCATTTTCGTTTGCCATTTTGTTTCCTTAATTTAAAGATAAGGTGTGATAATCGGTTAAATTCACACCTTATGAATTTGTTGATGAAATATAAATGGGGAAGTGCGGTTAGTTTTCAAGGTGTTTAATCAAATAGTCCTTTAACCGTTAACACTAACCAGTCCCAACCTTTACCTAAGAAGCCGCCTTCTTGCACATCTTCTAATGCTTGAAGACTCACGGTTGCGACATCTTTACCATCTAATTGATAAATGATTTTACCCACCACTTGGCCTTTTGCTAAAGGTGCTTGTAAGTATTTGTTATCTAATTCGTAACGTGCTTTTAAGTCAGCTTGTTTGCCTTTGGGTACGGTAATAAATCCATCTTGTAATACACCAACTTTTACCTCTCCTTTATCACCGTAGTAAACCGATTGTGTTGAAATTTCTTCATTGGCTTTGTAGGTTTTTAAGGTTTCAAAGTTAGCAAAACCCCATTGTAAGAGTTTTTTACTTTCTACTTCACGACCTTTATAGGTTGGTACGCCCATGACAACAGAAATCAAACGCATATTGCTTGCGTTTGTTGCAGAAGCAACGAGATTATAGCCAGCTTGGCTTGTGTGACCCGTTTTCATGCCATCTACATTAAGGCTTTTATCCCATAATAGACCATTACGGTTAGGCTGTTTAATTTTATTAAAAGTAAATTCTTTTTCTGAATAGATTTTATATTCTTCAGGTAAATCGCGGATAATATGTGCACCAATAATCGCCATATCACGAGCAGTTGAATATTGGTTTGGATCATCTAAACCGTGTGGTGTAGTGAAATGGGTATTTTTTAAGCCAAATTGTTGCACATATTTATTCATGGTATCAACGAAGTTCGCAACGGTACCAGAAATATGTTCTGCCACCGCTACACAAGCATCATTACCTGAAACAATGATAATTCCTTTGTTTAAATCACCGACGGATACTTGTTGATTTAAATTTAAGAACATTTTTGAAGAATCAGGGAAGTTTCTACCCCAAGCACTTTCGCCAATAGTGACCATATCTTCATTATGAATTTTACCTTGCTTTAAAGCTTCGCCAATCACATAGCTAGTCATCATTTTGGTTAATGAGGCTGGATATTGACGTTGATCTGGATTCAGTGATGATAATACGGCTCCAGAATTATAATCCATTAAAATATAGGTTTGGGCATTTATTTCGGGTATAGCAATACCGTATTGAATATCTTCAGCTGTGACAAATGTTGAAGTTGCCATGAATGCAGTAAGTAGGGAGAGTTTTTTCAATTTAGTAGATTGTTTTAACATAGTTTTTCCTTTAATAGTCTATTCGGTTTATAAGTATAAATGATGAATGATAATTTATTAGGTGTTTTTATCATTTTGTGCTTAATTGCTAAGCGTTATAGCTTGCTCCGTGAATACAATAAAATAAACCTTATCGTTTAATACGAGCTTTATGTTCGTGTTTTTTGCTTGTTTTTTGTGCGATAGAATAAGTCGTTTTAGTTTTGAGGCAATTTTTACATTCTTTGTGATGTTTGAGTTGTGATTTTTTTTCCTTTTTATGTTTATTTGATACCAAGCGACGAATTGCTTCTTTTGTTTTCGCATGTTTAGCAAGTGTTTTTGCCCCAACACCTGAAATTTGACCTTTATGATTCACATGTAATGCTTCAATTCTTACTTGCCCTGTACCACGAGCAATAAGACCTAATTCTTTCGCAGCCGAATGAGATAAGTCAATGATACGTTTCTCACTAAACGGACCACGATCATTAATTCGTACAATCACTTTACGATTGTTATGCAAGTTTGTGACAACTGCATATGAATTTAATGGTAAGGTTTTATGGGCAGCAGTATAACGTGTCGAATCATAGTGTTCACCATTCGCTGTTTTCTGCCCATTAAATTTATGATGGTAGTAACTTGCCATTCCTTCTTTGGAGTAAGATTTTGCTTCATCACCTTGTGTGGTGTAGGTTTTACCATTCACTTGGTAGCTTTGGGGTGTTTGAATGGTTGTGGCAATTGATAATGAATCGCCTTGGATACCATACATTTTTTTAGTATCGGCAAAAGCTGAGAGGCTTGAGCTAATGATCATAGTGAAAAGAGCGGTCGTTTTTAAGAAGTTTTTAAATATCATACTTATTACTTTCAATATTATCCGTATTCTTTATAAGAAAGCTAAAAGAGAAATTAGTTCCCTTTCATAAAACGAGGCTTGTGCGTATGGATAGACATCACCAAACCGAAGCTTGCCATGATAGCGACATATGAAGTTCCGCCGTAGCTAAAGAGTGGTAAAGGTACTCCTACAACAGGTAAAATGCCGCTTACCATGCCAATATTTACAAAGATATAAACAAAGAAAATCAGTGTGGTTGCTCCAGCAAGAATACGCCCGAAAGAAGTTTCTGCATTAACTGCAATCATTAATCCACGGATAATAATAAATAAATAAATTGCCATCAAAATAAGGAAACCAATCATTCCATGCTCTTCACTCATTACGGCAAAAATAAAATCAGTGTGCGGTTCAGGCAAAAATTCTAATTGGGATTGTGTTCCTTGCATCCATCCCTTTCCAGATATACCGCCTGAACCGATGGCAATTTTAGATTGCAAAATGTGATAACCTGCCCCCAAAGGATCTTTTTCGGGGTCAAGCAAAGTTAATACACGCATGCGTTGGTAGTCATGCATTAAATACATCCACATGATAGGAATAAAGGCTGCTAAACCAAGTATAGCAGAAATAATAAGCCACCAACTCATCCCGGCTAAAAACACCACGAATAAGCCTGATGCACTAACGAGAATTGATGTACCTAGGTCCGGTTGAATGGCTACAAGTAAGGTAGGTATGATAATTATTGCGATAGCGATGAAAGTCTCGCTCATTTTAGGGGGTAATGGACGGTTACCCAAATAGACGGCAACCATTAATGGTACTGCGAGCTTTACAATTTCAGAAGGCTGAAAGCGAATAAATCCGAGATCTAACCAACGTTGAGCGCCTTTACTTGTGGTCCCGATAGCATCAACCAAAATTAGCATAATAAAACCCATCAAATATAAATAAGGTGCCAGACGTTGATAAAATTCTGGGGGCAGCTGTGCCATAATGATCATGACAGTAAAGCCTAATATGACTTGAATAATGCGATTTTGAAACATCACTTCGCTGGCACCTGATGCACTATAAAGCACAAGCATACCGTAAGCCGTAATAGCAACGAGCCCAATAAATAATAAGAAATCAATATGTAAACGTTGCCATAATCGCAAGCATAAAGGTACTTTTTCTTCCATTATTCATTCTCACTTGGTTAGGGGTCTAGTGCTAGCGCATCTAAATTAGTTTGGGCTGTCTTTTTCTCTTTTTCAGCATTTTCTTGACGTTCAATTTGTGGCAAGCGTTTATTCAAGTAGAAATCCATAATTTGACGCACAATTGGCGCTGCATTACTTGAGCCGCCACCGGCATTTTCTAAAATAATCGTAACAACCAATTTTGGATCTTCGTAGGGTGCATAAGCGGTGAACCAAGCATGGTCATGCAATTCCTTTTTTAACCCTGCAGCATCATATTTTTGGTTTTCTTTTAAACTGAAAACCTGTGCCGTACCAGATTTTCCGGCTACATGGTAGTTGGTGCCGATAAAGGCTTTTCGCCCTGTCCCTGCACCTGAATTCACCACATTGAACATACCACGCTTAGCCGCATCCCAATAAGCTTGTTTCGGATCGGTAATATCTTCATATAAAAGTGGATCTTGATAGGGCTCAATGGTGGCGCCTTCAACGGATTTCATTAAATGTGGTGTATGAATTTTGCCGTTATTGACCACAATAGAGGTTGCTTTTGCCACTTGTAATGGTGTAGCCGTCCAATAACCCTGACCAATCCCCACCGAGATTGTATCACCTTGTACCCAAGGTTTTTTATAGCGTTTTTGTTTCCATTCTTTACTCGGCATGTTGGCTGAGGCTTCTTCTTGGATTTCAATACCTGTCGGCATACCAAAACCAAAACGTTTCATCCACATAGAAAAACGATCAATACCTAAGTTAAAGGCGGTTTGATAGAAGAAAGTATCTGATGATTCAGTAATCGCTTTATTTAAGTCCGTATAACCGTGTCCTGATTTTTTCCAATCTCGGAAACGTTTTGTTGAATTGGGTAATGTCCAATAACCTGGATCAAAGATAGTGGTATTGGTCGTAATTACGCCTTCTGTTAGCGCAGCAACAGCAACAAATGGTTTTACTGTGGAGGCAGGGGGGTAAACGCCTTGCGTTGCACGACTGTAAAGTGGTCGAGTTGGATCTTCTAGTAAACGTTTGTAATCACTAGAAGAAATGCCATCGACGAATAAATTATTGTCGTAACTTGGTGTAGAAACCATCGCTAGTACACTGTTATCTTTAGGATCCAGTACGACAACCGCGCCTTTTTGCCCTGACAGTAATGCCATAATATAGCGTTGTAGAGCTAAATCGATAGTCAGATGAATACTTTTACCCGCAGTAGCTGGTTGTTCTCGCAATTTACGAATAACTTTGCCACGGTTATTAATTTCAACCTCTTCAAAACCCGTCGAGCCATGGAGTTGCTCTTCGTAATAACGTTCAATACCCAGTTTTCCTATATCTGTCGAGCCTGAGTAATTGGCGAATTTTTCTTCTTTTTTCAGGCGTTCAACATCTCGGTCATTGATGCGTCCAACATAGCCTAAAATATGAGTCATCGCTTCGCCGTACAGGTAATTTCGTTTGAAATAAGGACGAATATCAAGGCTTGGATATTTATATTGATTCACAGCAAAACGAGCAATTTGTTCTTCCGTTAAGTTTTGTTTGAGTAAAATAGGTGTATAGCGAGTACCGCGGCGGCGCTCTTTTTTGAAATGCTCAATGTCTTTGTCTGTGAGCCCTACAACATAGCGCAACTCTTCAAAAGTGCGGTCTAAATTCTCCGTTTTTTCTGGCACGATATATAAGCCGAAAAAGGTGAGATTTTCCGCCAGTAGTTCACCATAACGGTCATAAATTAATCCGCGAGTAGGCGGCAATGGAAGTAATTTAATGCGATTGCCGTTAGAGCGAGTTTGATATGTTTCGTAACTTATCACCTGAAGATGGTAAATGTTGGCAAATAACACACTGCTTAGCGCTAAAATACCAACGAATGCGACCAATGTGCGACGTGCAAATAAATTCCGTTCAGCTTTTTTATCACGGATGGCATCATGGCTTGGGGCAGCAAAGAATTTCTTTAAATTCATCGGTAATGTAACACGTTATTCTCTGTGATAAGGATGATTTGTGGTTAGCGACCAAGCGCGGTATAAGCTTTCAGCCACCACAACACGCACTAATGGATGGGGCATGGTGAGCGGAGAAAGTGACCAGCTTTGTTCTGCCGCAGCTTTGCATTCAGAAGATAAGCCTTCAGGTCCGCCAATAAGCAAGCACACATCACGACCATCGTTTTTCCAACTCTCTAATTGTTCAGCAAGTTGTGGCGTTGTCCAAGGTTTGCCTGGAATATCTAATGTCACCACTTTGCTTTTTCCACAAGCCGCTAGCATTGCTTTGCCTTCTTGTTCTAAGATGCGTTTAATATCTGCATTTTTGCTACGCTTTCCAGCAGGAATTTCAATCAGTTCAAAAGGCATATCTTTAGGAAAACGACGTTGGTATTCTTCAAATCCAGTTGTCACCCAAGCTGGCATTTTTGTGCCCACAGCGATTAATGTGATTTTCATCCTTTTCCCTTTCAAAACACAATCAAAATTGACCGCACTTTATGCCCAAAGTTTTTCTAACTGATACATCTCACGCGCATCACGTTGCATAATATGTACGATAGTTTGACCGAGATCGACCACGATCCAATCAGCCGTATTGCGCCCTTCTTCACCAAAGGTTTCGTAACCGGCTTTTTTACATTCCGCAATAAGGTTATCGGCCATAGCAGAGACTTGACGGCTAGATGCGCCAGTACAAATAATCATATTTTCAGTAATCGATGATTTAGCTTTTACATCAAAATGTACAATTTCCATGCCTTTCAAATCATCGAGTTTATCAATTACAAATTCAACTAATGACATTTCTTTTCCTATTGAAGTAAAGCGAGGAATTCTATCATTGAATGAGAGAAAGGGGTAGACTTAGGGGCGATTTATTTGAATTGTTTTATGTTTGAAATAGCACTTAGTATAAATATTGGAGCAGTTATTCTGCCCCAAGTCAGAAGAATATCAAACCCATAAAAGAATCGCTAACAATTGTGGTGAAACGATCCTTAAGAACATAGTGAGAGGATAAACTGTCGCATAGGAGAGTGCTGCTGCACCATTTCCCTCTTTAAGTTCGTTGGCGAAAGCGAGCGCTGGAGGATCTGTCATCGAACCCGCCAATAAACCACAAAGTGAAAGGTAATTTAATT
Source organism: Haemophilus sp. SZY H56 (assembly GCF_054332415.1). Lineage (NCBI taxonomy): Bacteria > Pseudomonadati > Pseudomonadota > Gammaproteobacteria > Pasteurellales > Pasteurellaceae > Haemophilus > Haemophilus sp. SZY H56. The sequence goes on from NZ_JBTGNX010000006.1 coordinate 40,276, forward strand.
TGGCATATAAACGAGCAATAACACCTACAATCATTAATGGAATAAGTGTGATGAAAATACCATATCCCATCCATTCAAGGCCTGAACCATTGGTGAGTGTATCCACAAAACTACCGCCAGATTTTAAGCCGACTACAGCGAGAAAGAGCACTATACCAATTTCGCGCAATGCCAAGTTTGCACTTGGTGGCATAAACCAATAGAGTTTACCGATAGAGCCAATTCGAGCAAGAATTAATGCGACAACTAATGGTCCTCCCGCTAGCCCTAATTTTAATGCCACAGGAAAGCCTGGAATATAGAAAGGAATAGAGCCGAGTAACACCCCTAAGCCAATCCCAATAAATACGGGTAACATTTGTACTTGTAACAGTTTCTGTTTCGCGTTCCCAATCACTGAAATGGCTTGGTTGAGAATGTCGGTTTTACCCACCATGTGTAATACGTCGCCGAATTGAAGGGCTGTATGGGCAGTCGGAACCAACTCTACACCCGCACGATTTAAACGTGAAATCACCACACCATATTTTTGATGGATACCGAGATGGCGAATTTGTTTACCTAATACTTTTTCATTGGTAACCACAACGCGTTCAGAACGAATTTCACCACTCAAGCTTGCGACTGGCACATCGACTTCCTCCCCAATAATAAGATGCATTTTTTTTAAGCCTTCAGGATTGCCAACTAAATGCAAAATGTCACCAAGTTGAACATCGGTATCCGCTTTTGGCACAATGACTAATTCACCTCGTTTTAAGCGAGAACAAACGACATCTTCATCGTCAAAACCAGGGATCTCAATCAAATGGATACCATTGAGATTAGTATTGGTGACTTTCAGAGACATGCTTTTGAGCGCTTCTTTATCGTGACCACTTTCTTTTTCGAAGTTTTCAGCTTCGTCATCCAATTTAATTTTAAAGAAAAGACGAATCAGCCACATAGAAAGCAAAATACCACAAATTCCAAAAGGATAGGCCATTGCATAGGCCATCCCCATGGTAGATGTGGTTTGCGTCATACCTAATTCAGAAAGGATTTGTTGACCTGCACCGAGAGATGGCGTATTGGTGACTGCACCAGAGTAAATACCCAGTACCACGTCAAGTGGAATTTCGGCAAGTTTGTAAATTAGAATGGTGACTAATGCACCGAGTACAACGATTAAGATCCCTAGACCATTTAAGGCTAATCCTGATTTCCTTAAAGAAGCAAAAAAGCCAGGGCCTACTTGAATGCCAATCGTATAAACAAATAGAATTAAGCCGAATTCTTGTACAAAATGTAATGTGTGGCTATCTAACTTAATATCATATTGTGTTGTAAAATGCGCCACTAAAATACCGCCAAATAATACGCCGCCAATACCTAGGCCGACCCCCTTAACTTTGAAGTGCCCAATCCATAGACCTATTATGGCTACGAGGGCGAGTAAACCGATGGTTATTGCCGTTTCACTCATATTTACCTCTAAATTTATTAAGATTTAACTATTTTGGATTATAACAATTTGATTTCCTACCCGCTTGTAACAAAGTCAAAAAATGTTATTTCCATCACATTTTTTCTTGCGTAAAAATAAACACCGCCTAAAATGACCGCACTTTTTTGATTTTATAGGTTGATTATGGATTACGCTCAAGAGGCCATTAATTCGCTTTTATGGATAGTAAAAACACTAGCGATGACGGCTGTTGTGTTTAGCTTTGGTATTTTCTTATTAGTCCGTTTTACCCACTGGGGTAAACAATTTTGGCAATTTGCGGGTGGGTATCTTTCACCTCGTCGAAGTATTAAACCTTTGCTATTTTTCTTGTTAATTGTGGCGATGACATTGGTCAGTGTGCGTATTAGCTTGGTCCATTCCGAGTGGTATAACAATATGTACACCTCCTTACAGGAATTTAATGAATCGGTATTTTGGGATCAAATGGTGCTGTTCTGTGTGATTGCGACAAGCTCTGTCATGACGGCATTGCTTAGTTATTATTTAGAACAACGTTTTTCTATTAATTGGATTGAATGGTTGAATAGTCAGTTGGTGGATAAATGGATGGATAAGCGAGCGTACTATAAAACCCAGTATGTTTCCGCTAACTTAGATAACCCTGATCAACGTATTCAACAAGATGTGCAATCTTATGTGAGAACCTCGCTTTCCTTAAGCACTGGTGTGATTGATGCTGTTACCTCGATGATTTCTTACACGATCTTATTGTGGGGATTAGCGGGACCAATGATGGTATTTGGTACTGAAATTCCACGCATGATGGTGTTTTTGGTGTTTGCTTATGTGATTATCACTACTGCGATTGCATTCCGTTTAGGTCGACCGTTAATTATGTTGAATTTCATCAATGAACGCTTAAACGCTAACTATCGTTATTCTTTAATTCGTATCAAAGAATATGCAGAAAGTGTGGCATTTTATGCGGGTGAGAAAGTCGAGAGTAGCCAACTTTATAAACAATTCGGTTCGGTGATCAATAACATGTGGGATATTGTTTATCGAACCTTAAAATTCTCTGGTTTTAACCTAGTGGTTAGCCAAGTTTCGGTTGTGTTCCCTTTGCTCATCCAAGTGGGACGTTATTTCGGGAAGCAAATTAAACTTGGCGATCTTATGCAAACGCTACAAGTATTTGGCAAGTTGCATTCAAATCTTTCGTTCTTCCGTAATTCTTATGATGGTTTTGCCGGATACAAAGCCACATTAGATCGTTTAACGGGCTTTAATTATGCGATTGATATGGCGAATCGTCAATCTACGTCGAATTTACACCAACATGAAACTGATGTGATCTTTAAGAATTTAACCATTAGTAATCCATTTGGAAAAACCTTAATTGAAAATTTAAATTTGACACTGCCACAAGGTTCAACGGTATTAATTCAAGGTAATTCGGGCGTGGGTAAAACCACGTTGTTGAGAACGGTGGCAGGGCTTTGGGCATATTCTGAAGGGGATGTATATTGTCCAATCCATCAGCTTTTCTTATCGCAAAAACCTTATTTACCACAAGGCAGTTTATTGACTGCATTGGCTTATCCGAATGAAGAAAAGGCCTTTAATCGTGATGAGATGATTGAGATATTAAAACAAGTGTCTTTAGGGCATTTACAAGATCGTTTAGATCGCGAGCAAGATTGGACACGTATTCTTTCGCTTGGAGAGCAACAACGTTTAGCGTTTGCTCGTTTGTTATTGCATAAACCGACAGTGGCGTTCCTAGATGAAGCGACTGCAAGTATGGATGAGGGCCTAGAAGATACGATGTATCGTCTATTAAAAGAACGTTTACCTAATACAACGATTATCAGTGTGGGACATCGTTCAACCTTACAAGCTTTCCATCAGCAACAGTTAGTTATTTTAGATAATAGTAAGTGGCAATTCACTAGCCAAGATCTTAAATAGGGTATATTTTAAATCGGCCATATTTATCTTACTCGAAAATAGCGATATAAGCTTTAATGAGCAAGCTAAAAAATCCTGTTATCAAGCTCGATTTTTTGGTACATTTAGCACAATTTTTTCTATGCTCAGAAATGAGCGATTTTTTACTAAACTAATGACGGAATTCTTATGTTATTTAAAAAAATTCGTGGTTTATTTTCAAACGATCTTTCTATCGATTTAGGTACAGCAAATACATTAATTTATGTAAAAGGCCAAGGTATTGTGCTTGATGAACCTTCAGTAGTGGCGATCCGTCAAGATCGTATGGGGGCATACAAAAGTATTGCTGCAGTAGGTAAAGAAGCAAAACAAATGCTGGGTCGTACACCAAAAAGTATCGTGGCTATTCGTCCGATGAAAGATGGTGTGATTGCTGATTTCTCTGTTACTGAAAAAATGTTGCAATACTTTATTAAACAAGTTCATACAGGCAATTTTATGCGTCCTAGTCCACGTGTGCTCGTTTGTGTACCGGCTGGTGCAACTCAAGTTGAACGTCGTGCAATCAAAGAATCCGCATTGGGTGCTGGTGCTCGAGAAGTCTATTTAATTGAAGAACCTATGGCTGCAGCGATTGGTGCAAACTTACCCGTATCAACAGCGATTGGTTCAATGGTGATTGATATTGGTGGTGGGACTACTGAAGTGGCCGTGATTTCCTTAAATGGTATTGTTTATTCATCTTCAGTCCGTATCGGTGGAGATCGTTTTGATGAAGCGATCATTTCTTATGTCCGTCGCACTTTTGGTTCTGTTATCGGCGAACCAACAGCTGAACGTATTAAACATGAAATTGGTACAGCATATATTCAAGAAGGTGATGAAATTTTAGAAATGGAAGTGCACGGACATAATCTTGCTGAAGGTGCACCTCGCTCATTCAAATTAACCTCTCGTGATGTGCAAGAAGCGCTTCAACAACCATTAAATGGGATTGTTGCGGCAGTACGTACTGCACTTGAAGAATGCCAACCAGAACACGCAGCAGATATTTTTGAACGCGGTATGGTGTTAACAGGTGGTGGAGCCTTATTAAGTAATATTGATGTATTGCTTTCACAAGAATGTGGCGTACCAGTAATTATCGCTGAAGAACCATTGACTTGTGTGGCCCGAGGTGGTGGTGAAGCAATTGAAATGATTAATATGCATGGTGGTGATATTTTTAGCGACGAAATTTAATCTCTAAGAGTGCGGTTCGAAAAATCGGTGTTTTTAATTTGTCTGATTTTTTGACCGCACTTTTCCTTTCAACCCTAGGATAGTGAATGAAACCCATTTTTGGTAAAGCACCACCATTAGGTATTCGACTTATATTAGCGGTGATTGCTTCGATAACATTGATTTTAGTTGATGGAAAAACTTCATCAATGACGAAGGCGCGTAGTGTCATGGAAACTGCCGTAGGGGGCTTGTATTACCTTGCGAATGGGCCAAGAACGGTTCTAGATGGTGTATCAAGCAACTTGGTGGACACCAATAAACTGCTTATTGAAAATAAGGTATTACGTGAGCAGCTGCGTGAGAAAAATGCCGATCTTTTATTATTGGATCAACTCAAGGTAGAAAACCAACGTCTTCGTTTACTGCTTAATTCGCCTTTACGCACCGATGAATATAAAAAGATTGCAGAAGTGCTTACAGCTGAAACTGACGTTTATCGTCAGCAAGTGGTGATCAATCAAGGGGAACGTGATGGTGCTTATGTTGGTCAGCCTGTGATTGATGAAAAAGGAATGATTGGGCAGATTATATCAGTGGGAGAAAATACGAGTCGAGTATTGCTTTTAACCGATGTAACCCATTCTATTCCAGTGCAAGTTTTACGTAATGATGTGCGCGTGATCGCAAGTGGTACAGGACACTCTGATGAGCTTACCTTAGATAACGTGCCTCGTTCTGTGGATATTGAAAAAGGCGATTTATTGGTCACTTCAGGTTTGGGGGGGCGTTTTGTGGAAGGCTATCCGGTGGCAGTCGTACAAAGTGTGTCTCGTGATGGATCAAATTACTTTGCGACGGTGAAAGCGAAACCTTTGGCTGAATTAGATCGTTTACGTTATTTGCTTTTACTTTGGCCAAGCAACCTTGATATGTCGAAAGTGAAATCCATGTCACCGGAAGAGGTGCGTCGTCTTGTGCAGCAACGTTTGGAAAGTCAAGCTAATGAAGCAACTCATTCAGTGAGTAAAACCAAAATTACAGATGATCAAGAGGATGGAGTACAGCCGCATACAGGAAAAGAAATTGTGGATCCTGACATTCCGACCACAATGCCTCAACAAGAGGAACCCATTTCTCCGGAGCAGCAAGAACATAGGGATGAAGATTAATGCAAGGGCGTTTTATTTTTCAATGGGCGACAATTTTGTGCTTCTTTATTGTCGCATTAGTAATGGAATTAGCCCCATGGCCAGCAGGCTTTCAAGCCTTTAAACCTTCTTGGTTAATTTTAGTTTTGCTTTATTGGACGCTTGCTTTGCCCAATAGAGTAAGTATTGGTTGGGCATTTTTACTCGGGCTTTTATGGGATATCGTGCTAGGCTCTATTCTTGGAGTTCATGCATTGGTACTTTCTGTCGCCTTCTATTTTGTTTCCAAATATTACTTAATGTTGCGCAACCTTTCTCTTTGGTTCCAAAGTTTATTGGTACTCTTTTTTGTTTTTGCGATTCGAGTGGCTATTTTCTTGGTTGAATTCTCTTTGCATGGGGCATTTTTTAATTGGCAGGAAATCTTTGGTGCCATCGCATCAGGTGTGTTATGGCCATGGGTTTTCTTATTGATGCGTACTGCACGTCGACGAGTCGGATTGCATTAATCATAAAAAAGCTGATGAGGGAGTTCATCAGCTTTTCTTTTTAGTTTTTACGACGATAGTTTGTTTTTCTTGCTGTAGTATTTCGCATTTGAGGGGATAGATTGCGTTTTAAACGATAAGGTTTGGGAATATCACTAATCAATGAATTCGGATCATATTGACTGACGGGAATAGAATGACCAATGTATTCTTCAATTGCCGGTAAATTCATCGCATATTCTTCACAAGCAAAGCTGATAGACACACCACTTTCACCTGCTCGACCAGTACGACCAATACGGTGAACGTAATCTTCTCGGTCATCAGGTAGATCAAAGTTAAAAACATGAGTCACGTCTGAAATATGTAACCCACGCGCAGCAACATCAGTTGCCACGAGAATATCGAGCTCACCATCGGTAAATTGTTTGAGCAATGAAAGACGTTTTTTCTGTGCCACATCCCCGGTGAGTAATCCCACTCGATGACCATCTGCTGCTAAATAACCCCAAATTTCTTCACATTTATGTTTAGTATTTGCAAAGACAATACAACGCTCCGGCCATTCCTCTTCCATTAATGTCAGTAAGAGAGGAATTTTGTCTTCATTTGACGGATAGAAAAGTTCCTCTTTAATTCGATGGCCCGTTTTTTGTTCCGGTTCAATTTCAATATATTCTGGGGAATTCATATCTTCAAAGGCAAGTTCGCGCACTTTGTAAGAGAGCGTAGCAGAAAAGAGCATGGTGAGGCGTTCTTGCGGAGAAGGACACTTGCGTAATAAATAACGAATATCACGAATGAAACCTAAATCAAACATGCGATCCGCTTCATCTAGTACCACAACTTGAATGTCATCTAAACGAATAATGCCTTGTTTCACATAGTCAATCACACGACCAGTGGTACCAATTAAAATATCCACACCGGCTTCGATAGCTTTGAGCTGTTTATCATAGCCATCACCACCATAAGCAAGTGCGGTTCGTAGTCCACTTGTTTTAGCTAACAACTCTGCATCATTATTAATTTGCACAGCCAGTTCACGTGTTGGTGCAAGAATTAATGCGCGAGGTTGATTGGTAGCAAAATCAGGTTGATGCGTCAATAAGTGATGAAATGTTGCCGTTAAAAATGCCATCGTTTTACCTGTGCCGGTTTGCGCTTGGCCTGCAACATCTTTTCCTTGTAAGGTAATAGGTAATGATAATGCTTGAATTGGGGTGCAATATTCAAATCCCTTGTCTTGTAGGGCTTTTTGTACGATAGGATGTAATGGAAGATCAGCAAACCGCTGCTGACTTAAATAATTTTCTTGCATAATAAATAACAGGTTCTCAGAAATAAATGGGGCTAAGGATAGCACGAAGCTGGAAAAATATCCTTAAAAATAAAACGCTTATTAATAGGTTTAAGCTTGGGATTGAGCAGATTGGGTTCGTTCCCATTTTCTTGCAATATAGCTACAAGTTGGGTGCAATGTCAGCTTTTTAGCCTGGATAAAATGAATTAAGGCTTGATAGAGTTTGTCTGCCATACCTTGCCCTCGAAGAGAATCATCAACAAATGTATGATTAGCATTAATGGTATCGGGTTTTTCATAAAAATAGGTGAGTTTCGCGATTTTCTTCCCTTGCTCATCGAGTAAGAAAAACTCTCCCTGCTCACCATTATCATGATGCTGAAGACTCATTTGATACTCCATTCATCACTGAGATTGGGGTCCATGGCAAAATCTGCTGTGTCACTTGGAATAGCTTTTTCTTCTGCAGCCCATTCCCCTAAATCAATGAGTTGGCAACGTTTGCTACAAAAAGGGCGAAATTGGCTTTCCTGTGTCCAAGGTACAGGCTTTTGGCACGTAGGGCAAGGGACTTCAAAAATTTCATCAGACATTTTTCTTTCTCGATTCACTTAAATAAAATTGGTGTAATTCTAGCACTTTTTGTTTTAAGTGCGGTAAGTTTTCAGGTAATTTTGCATCATTTGAAATAATATCATCCGCCCATTTTAATCGTTCTTCACGGCTGACTTGTGCATTCATAATATCTTGAATTTGCTGAATATTATTATGATCTCTCGATGACGCACGAGCCAGCTGAGTTTCAGGTTTAACATCGACAACAAGTATGCGGTCGCAAAGCGTGGTGAGCTTATTTTCAATAAGCAGTGGAACGACAAACAAGGTATAAGGAGCGGTCTGACTGTTTAACTGTGACAACATTCTTTCGCGAATAGCTGGATGTAATAAATGATTGAGCCAGTTTTTCTCATTTTCGTCTGCAAATACTTTTTTTCGTAGCTCGGCTCGATTTAATTCTCCTTCTTCATTCAGAATCGATTTACCAAAGTGTTCAGCAATTTGAGCAAGTAGCGGCGAGCCTTTTTCAACCACTTCTCTTGCCACCATATCGGCATCAACAATGGGTACATCAAGTTCAACAAAGAGATTTGCAATTGTGCTTTTTCCACTACCGATGCCGCCAGTGAGGCCTACAATATAAGTCATAATATTCCTTGCTACTTGATTTAGGAGAATGTTTTACATCTATCTCCTAAACACAATATTTTTCAATGTTGCCAATATATTACATTTATAGGGTTATTGCACTGGTGATGATTAAAGATAAGCAAAGAAAGGGCGCAAAAGGTAAAACAGGTTTGCGAGAAATCCAATAGACTATGATACCTAATAGACAGGCGATGAATAAGAAAAGTGGTAAGTGTGCGATGGTGAGATAAGCACCTATTCCTAAAGCAAGCCAATAATCACCACGGCCTAATGCTTCCTTCTTATAAAACCATTTAGACAAATGATAGATAATATAAAAAACACTGAAAAAACTAACCGCACTTTCTAAACTTTGAGAAAGTGTCAGGATTGAAAACTCTTGATGTGCGCCGAATAAACCCAGGAAAAATAAAAACAGGCAAGGTGTCGGTGAAATCAGTTGATAATGCCAGTCTAGCCAACTGATAATAAAAAATAGACTAAGCGTAATCGCGAGCCATAAAGTAAATAATTCATCCTGAAGAAAATAATAGAGTACAGCAAAACTGAGTCCAAACCCTAAAAAATAAAGAAAAATATGGCCGCACTTTTGAGATTGAATCGCTGCTTTTTCGCTATGGCAAATAGGACTGTTTTCAGGATAAAGTTCGATATAGTTCTGATAAATCTCTTGTTGGAGATTGGGGATAAAACGATCAATATAAAGCCAAACAAAGATACCCGCTAAACCACCCAATAAGAAAAAGGCTAATATCATCATTGGATTACGGATCCCATATTAAAAATCGGCAGATACATGCCCATCATAATAATACCGATTAAACTACCAATGATGAGCATCATTAAAGGCTCTAAAAGTTGGGAAAGTAAATCAATTTGATGATTGAGCTTTTCTTGATAGTTATCAGCAATATGACGCAACATCAACGCAAGTTTTCCACTTTTTTCTCCAATCTGTAGCATTTGTTGTGCTTCCATTGGGAAAAGATGACTACTGACACTTTCTGAAAATGGATAACCTTGCGAAACCCACTGTAAAATTGACCGCACTTCTTGTTGTAGCAGAATATCACCTTTTAAGGTACGTTGTGTTTGCCAGGTTTGTTGTTTGGGGAGGAAACTATTTAAGGCTGGCGTTAATGCCACTCCGGATTGAAGCATTAATTGCAGGTTATGGCTAAAACTGATTAGGCGAGAAAGGCAAATGATATTGCCCCAAATTGGCATGCGACTAATTAGTGCATTCTTTTTTTGATTTAGCCAAAGGAAATGTTTTAATGCCATCTTCAACATAAAAATAGCGAAAGAGCAGGCAATCATTAACGCAACAAAATGATGTTGTAGGAATTGAGACATCGCTAATAATACGGCAGTTAATGTAGGCAATTCAGCGGAATTTTCACCATACATTTCAGCAAATTGCGGTACAACGAAGAGTAATAAAATCAACGTAAGTGAAAGCGAAATACCTAATACCATGGCAGGATAAAGCATAATTTTTTGCAATTTGCGTTGAAGCGTTAATGATTGCGTTCGACGTTCTGCAATTTTAGTGCATACCTCTGCCAGTTTTCCGGTCATTTCTCCCACTTGAATAAGTTGAATCTCTTGAAAGTTTAAATACTTTCCTTGTATTTCCAAGCTTTGTGAAAACGGAAGACCACTTTCAATTAACTCAATTAAGGCGCTAAGCCACTGATGCAATCCCAATTGCGTGCAGTTGTCTTGCAAAATATGTAATGCATTTTTTAATGGAATGGCAGAACTGAGCAATGTAGCCAGTTGATTCAATAAAGCACTGATTTCTGCATTTTTCGGTTTCTGATTAAGTTGCCAATCTTGTTGCAAGCGAATGTGACTAAAACCTTTTGCAATTAACAGAAATTGTGCGGCTTGTTTAGATTGAGCAACAAGTCTACCTTTTTGCCATTGTTGTCGCTGATCATAGGCTTGGAAATAAAAGAGTTTTTGCTTTGCCATAGAGACTCCTATTTTTTACCTAACACGCGTTGAATTTCATCGAGATCGGTGATGTTATCTTTTACTTTTTCTAATGCGCTTTGATAAAGTGAATCGAAATCAGTTTGGTAACAGTTATTTTCACATTGTAAAAATTGATACACCCCAATACGCCCTTGATACCCTTGATGGCAATCGCAAGAATCATTAAAATGTTGACCGCACTTTAAACAACGTTTACGCACCAATCTCTGTGCGATAACTAATAAGAGGCTATTTTCAATTTCGTGAGATTGAATGCCTAATTGTTGCAAGCGTGAAATGGCTGAGAGGGCATCGTTGGTATGTAAGGTCGAAAGCACTAAATGGCCGGTTTGAGCTGCTCTTAATGCCATTAATGCACTTTCTTCATCTCGAATTTCACCAAGCATAATAATGTCAGGGTCTTGTCGTAAAAATGTACGAAGTAATCGGCTAAAATCTAAACCAATTTGCGGATTCACTTGAGTTTGAATAATGCCTTCTAATTCAATTTCAACGGGATCCTCTGCCGTCATAATATGTTTATCTGGCGTATTGAGCCATTGAAGTGCGGTATAAAGCGAGATACTTTTTCCGCTTCCCGTTGGTCCAGTCACGAGGATTAAACCTTGTGGTTGGCTGAGTGCATGTTGAAATTGACGTTGTTGGTTTTTTGTCATGCCAAGTTCAGCAAAACTTAACTGAACAGGTTTATTTTGTTGTAATCGTAATACCGCTTTTTCTCCCCAATGAGTGGGCAAGGTAGAAAGGCGGAAATCTAAAATATCGGAGAACGTGGTTTTGAATTGAAAGCGGCCATCTTGTGGCAATCGAGTTTCACTGATATCCAATTTGGCTAAGAGTTTTAAACGAGAAATCACACGATTGGCGAGTGCTTTACTGATAATCGGCTGTGGTTGTAGTACGCCATCAATACGTAAACGAATTAAGAGCCCACTTGGCTGCGTTTCTAAATGAATATCGGAGGCATTTTTTTGCAGGGCTGTTTCAAAAATACCATTTAATAATTGAATAACAGGTTCATCGTCATTAGATATATTGGCAGTATTTTCGTCTTCTGAATGATGATAAAACGTCGTTTGCTCTTCTATTATTTGATTTGCTTTAGGTGCAAGGGATTGTAAAAGTTGTTTGAGTTGATGTGTTTCAAATAAAATCGGTTCAACTAATTTTCCACTTAAAAAAGCAAAGGTTTCACAAGCCGCAAGGTTATTGAGTGAATCCACTGCAAGCCATAAATGGTGCTCGTCTTCTTTAAGTGGTAGCGCAAAGTAACGCAGCAGTAAAGCTTGCTGCTGTTGGTTTTGTTGCCAATATTGTGGCGAGATTTGGTAAATCTCGCCATTTTTTGCGATTGCTTGATAGGCCATGTTTCGCTATTTAGTAGGAGAGCAGAAACCCGCAGGGAATAAATCCGCATTGCTTGGACAAGCGGTTGCCCAAGTGACACCTGATGAGGTTGAGCCTGTCGCTGTTAAAGAATAACTGATTCCATCCAATGTGTCATTTCCTGTTACCGTAATCACGCCCGATTTCGTGGTAATGGATTTAACATAGCCTTTTGCGGTAGTGATGTCTGCCGCAATACCATTTGAACCACCAGAACAGTTTGTTGTGGAATTGGTGCTATAGACGCATAACTCTACATCAGATTTATAAGGTGCTGAAGCTTGCAACAATTCAGAGATGGCTGCTTTTTTGGTATAATTTTGATAAGACGGAATAGCGATCGTCGCGAGAATAGCAATAATCGCAATCACGATCATCAATTCAATTAACGTAAAACCTTTATGTAAAGGTTTAGAAAAAGTCAGTTTCATTAAATTAATTTCCTTTTGGTTGAATAAAAAAATGCCAGAATTGGCGACAACATTGTGTAAAAGAGAAAAATGAAAGTAAAACCGACCGCACTTCTTTTGCGATCGAGAGCGCAAAAATAAAATTTAATCGCAGAAAAACAGATGAATAAGATAAAAAATGGCTGGTTAAGCCAGACAAGAAAAGTGATTTCACCACATTTTGATGAACGTCCTGATGTAGAAGATATTTCATTACTCGTCATTCATTACATCAGTTTGCCGCCAGAAGAGTTTGGTGGGGGGTATGTAGATGATTTCTTCCAAGGAAAACTCGATCCAACCATCCATCCCTATTTTAAAGAAATTTATCAATTTCGTGTGTCAGCCCATTGCTTAATTGAACGCAATGGTAAGGTAACACAATATGTCAGTTTTGATGACAGGGCATGGCATGCAGGACTCTCTTGCTTTGAAGGACGCAATAAATGTAATGATTTTGCGATTGGGATTGAGCTAGAGGGCAGTAATGAACAACCTTTTACAGCGGAACAATACCAGATGCTTGCTGCATTAACACGAGATATCATGCAAGCTTATCCGAAAATAACGCTCGATCGTATCGTTGGGCATTGCGATATTTCGCCTGGTCGTAAGATCGATCCAGGTCAATATTTTGAATGGGAACGCTATTTAGCATTAGTTAAAAAAGATTTGGATAAAAAATAATCACTAAATTTTTTGCTCGAATGTGAATAAGATGATTTCTGTGAATAAGCTTTATCTTAATGAAATTAAAGAGAAAATTTTCTCTCCAAAATTGACGCTAAAATGCAGAGAAGAGTTATGCAACACTCTCTATTTGCTCAATCACAATTTTATCCACAGAAATATTGAATAACTCACAGCTGCTATTTATTTATCAAGCAAGCGATGTTTAAACTAAAAAATGGCTTAATTTTTGACCGTACTTTGATGAAAAAAAGTGCGGTCATTTTTTTCGAGACATTTTTGATTAAATGTTATGCAGAAGTGAAAAAAGTGAAGAGTGAAAAGCAGTTTTTAAACTTCATATACAGTTAAATTTGGACTATCCAAGTGTTGTTAACAGAGTTATCCACAATAGGCTAAATATGCCCATTCGGTTGATAAAAAAGCCAATTTATGAAACAATCTGCAAATTATTTTTGTACAAAATTTAAGGTGAACGATAGTGATCGATTTTGATGGCTACCGTCCAAATGTAGGCATTGTCATTTGTAATCGCAAAGGGCAGGTGCTTTGGGCTAAACGATACGGGCAAAATTCGTGGCAATTCCCACAGGGTGGAATTAACGATAACGAAAGTGCCGAACAAGCCATGTATCGTGAATTATATGAAGAGGTTGGCTTACAACCCAAAGATGTGAAGGTGCTTTATGCCTCTAAACATTGGTTGCGTTATAAGCTGCCGAAAAGATTGTTGCGTTATGACAGCAAACCCATGTGTATAGGGCAAAAACAACGTTGGTTTCTGTTGCAATTAGTGGGTGATGAAAAAAATATTAATATGAACACAACAAAATCACCCGAATTTGATGGTTGGCGTTGGGTAAGTTTTTGGTATCCCGTACGTCAGGTTGTGTCCTTTAAGAAAGATGTTTACCGCAAAGCGATGAAAGAGTTTGCCCAAGCGATATTTGGTAACGACAAGACATTGCTTGAAAATACGCAGGAGCATGAGATAAGTAAACCGTATCACGCGCCTCGTAAGAACGGTTTTTCTAAATATCAAAAACGTCCATCTTATAAATCAAGGGGGCAATAATGTTCACTTTTATCTTACTTTGTTTGCTTGTCGGGGCTATCGTTGGTTTTCTTGCTGGATTATTTGGTATTGGTGGCGGATTAGTTGTTGTACCAACCTTGGTTTATTTATTGCCGATGATGGGCATTCCAGATCAAATGTTGATGTCCACAGCCTTAGGGACTTCATTTGCGACTATTGTGATTACCGGATTTTCTTCCGCTCAGCGCCACCATAAATTGGGTAATATAGAGTGGAGTGCCGTTAAAGTATTAGCACCAGTGATTATGATTACGGTATTTATCTCAGGTTTATTTATTGGCAAACTCGATCGTGATGTATCCGCTAAAATCTTTGCTTGTTTAGTTGTTTATTTAGCAGCCAAAATGGTCATTTCTATTAAGAAAAACACAGTAAATGCTAAGCCTTTAACAACACAATCCTCCGTTATTGGCGGTATTTTGATTGGTATGGCATCAAGCGCAGCAGGCATTGGCGGCGGTGGTTTTATCGTACCATTTTTAAACTCTCGCAGTGTCGATATGAAAAAATCTATCGGTTCTTCTGCGTTTTGTGGCGCACTTCTTGGTTTATCTGGCACGTTAAGCTTTATAGTGAGTGGGTGGGGGAATCCTTCCATGCCGGATTATTCCCTAGGTTATATTTATTTGCCCGCAGTGCTCGGTATTACCGCCACCTCATTTTTCACTTCTAAATTAGGGGCAACGGCGACCTCAAAACTCCCTGTATCAACCTTGAAAAAAGGCTTCGCCTTGCTATTAATTGCCATCGCAGTTGATATGTTTATGAAATAAGGAATGTTATGAATTCAGAATTTTTGATGCTTCCACATTTTGATCCGACTATTTTCACTTTAGGTGATAGCAATATAGGGTTGCGTTGGTATGGTTTAATGTATTTATTAGGCTTTATCTTTGCTCGTTGGCTAGCGGTTCGTCGTGCAAATCAACCGAATAGTGGTTGGACCGTCGATCAAGTTGATACGTTACTTTTTAATGGCTTTATGGGTGTATTCTTAGGTGGCCGCATTGGTGATGTATTCTTCTATAATTTCGATCATTTTGTGCAAGATCCACTGTATTTATTCCGTGTTTGGGAAGGGGGAA
Organism: Haemophilus sp. SZY H56; assembly: GCF_054332415.1. Lineage (NCBI taxonomy): Bacteria > Pseudomonadati > Pseudomonadota > Gammaproteobacteria > Pasteurellales > Pasteurellaceae > Haemophilus > Haemophilus sp. SZY H56. The sequence continues at coordinate 55,761 of NZ_JBTGNX010000006.1, forward strand.
TGTCATTCCATGGTGGATTAATTGGGGTGATTATCTCAATGATTTGGACCTCTTATTCTCAAAAAAGAAGTTTTTGGCAAACGGCAGATTTCGTTGCACCCTTGATTCCATTTGGTTTAGGGATGGGACGCATTGGTAACTTTATTAATTTAGAACTTTGGGGACGAGAAACCAATGTACCTTGGGCCATGATTTTCCCAAATGATCCATTGTTATTACCACGCCATCCTTCACAGCTTTATGAAGCATTCTTAGAAGGTTTCGTGCTGTTTACTATTCTGAATGTCTTTATTAAAAAGCCTCGCCCAGTAGGTTCAGTAGCAGGATTATTCCTGGTTGGTTACGGAATTTTCCGTTTTATCGTTGAATATGTCCGTGAGCCTGAAGTGGAATCTTTCTTAGGCATCATGACACGTGGCCAAGCTCTTTGCTTACCGATGATTATCGGTGGTGGGTTAATTATGGCATGGGCATACAATCGTGCGAAAAGTGCGGTTAAAAAGTAAGGAGTTTTTGATGAAACAATATTTAGCTCTTTGCCGACGCATTGTAAATGAAGGTGAGTGGGTTGCTAACGAGCGTACTGGCAAGCGTTGCCTTACGGTGATTAATGCAGATTTAGAATATGATGTTGCCAATAATCAATTTCCCTTAATTACAACACGTAAAAGCTATTGGAAAGCGGCAATTGCGGAGTTTTTAGGTTATATCCGTGGTTATGATAATGCGGCAGATTTCCGCAAGCTTGGCACCAAAACATGGGATGCCAATGCCAATGAAAATGCCGCTTGGCTTGCCAATCCACATCGTAAAGGCACCGATGATATGGGGCGCGTTTATGGTGTGCAAGGTAGAGCATGGCGTAAACCGAATGGCGAAACCATCGATCAACTTCGTAAAATTGTGAACAATTTAAGCCGAGGCATTGATGACCGCGGTGAAATCCTGACGTTCTTCAATCCAGGCGAATTTGACCTAGGCTGTTTGCGTCCTTGCATGCACACACATACTTTCTCTTTAGTCGGCGATACATTGCACTTAACGAGCTACCAACGCTCTTGTGATGTACCACTTGGCTTAAACTTCAATCAAATTCAGGTCTTTACTTTCCTTGCTTTGATAGCGCAAATTACCGGCAATAAACCGGGTAAGGCATATCATAAAATTGTAAATGCGCATATTTATGAAGACCAACTTGAGTTAATGCGTGATGTGCAATTAAAACGTGAACCATTCCCTTCACCACAATTAGAAATTAATCCTGATATTAAAACCCTTGAAGATCTTGAAACTTGGGTAACGATGGATGATTTCAAGGTGGTGGGGTATCAATCTCACGAACCGATCAAGTATCCTTTCTCAGTTTAGGCATTCAAAGTGCGGTCAGATTTAGACGAGAAATTTATGCAACACGCCCTGATGCTTGCCGATCGTGCAGAAGCACTCGGCGAGATTCCTGTCGGGGCTGTGTTGGTAGATGATGAAGGAAATATTCTCGGTGAAGGCTGGAATTTATCTATCATTGAAAATGATCCGACAGCTCACGCTGAAATTGTCGCATTGCGTAATGCCGCACAACATATTCAAAATTATCGTCTGCTCAATACCACACTCTATGTCACCCTTGAGCCTTGTACCATGTGTGCGGGCGCGATTTTACATAGCCGTATTAAACGATTAGTCTTCGGTGCATCAGATTATAAAACAGGGGCTGTAGGTTCTCGTTTCCACTTTTTTGATGATTATAAAATGAACCACACACTACAAATTTCATCTGGCGTGTTGGCAGAAAAGTGCGGTCAGAAATTGAGTGATTTTTTCAAAAAGAGACGAGAGCAGAAAAAAGAAGAAAAGCGGGAAAAGACTCTCCCGCTTGATGTTGAATCACAATCTTAAACCTGCCAATCAATTTCAGTTAAACCATGTTGTTTTAAGTATTCGTTGGTTTTAGAAAAGTGATGACATCCGAGAAAACCACGATGTGCAGAAAGTGGAGAGGGGTGCGGGGCAGTTAAAACATAATGACGATTGCGATCAATAAATTGCCCTTTTTTCTGCGCATGGCTTCCCCAAAGTAAAAATACTATTTTTTCACGATGCTCATTGAGTGCTGCAATTACTTGGTCGGTGAAGATTTCCCAACCAAATTTAGCGTGTGAATGTGCCATACCGCGCTCTACAGTTAGCACAGTGTTAAGCAACAGCACACCTTGCTCCGCCCATTTCACCAAGTAACCATGATTTGGCATTTGAAAACCAGGAATATCGTTAGCTAATTCTTTATACATATTCAGTAAAGAAGGGGGAATAGCGACTTCGGGTTTTACCGAAAAAGCTAAACCGTGTGCTTGATTTGGGCCATGGTAGGGATCCTGTCCTAAAATGACGACTTTCACCTCATCAAATGCCGTATATTTAAAGGCATTAAATACTTCATCTTGCGGTGGGTAAATGGTTTTTCCGGCAAGTCGCTTTTGATGCACTTGTTGTAGAATGTGTTTAAAGTAAGGTTTTTCTTTCTCTTGACCGATAACATCTGTCCAAGTTTTCATGTTATATTTCCTTATTAGATAAGTTTCCGAATATTATAGGTGAAATGACTTATAAAGACTTTATTTGATTAAGTATGTTAATATTTTGTTAAATAAAAATATATATTGTATTTTTTATATCTAAAACTTTAATTTAGATCAATTTTATAAGATAGTTTGAAAAAAAGAATCTGTTCTAAGTCAAAATAAATTGAAATTTTAAAATAATTTGATAAAATTTGCACAGTTCAATTAATATACAAACGCCAAGCTAGGAGGCATTTTATGATCAAAGGTATTCAAATTACTCAAGCAGCAAATGACAATCTTTTAAACTCATTCTGGTTATTAGATAGCGAGAAAAATGAAGCGCGTTGCTTATGTGCCAAAGGCGAATTTGCTGAAGACCAAGTTGTAGCAGTTAGCGAATTAGGCCAAATCGAATATCGTGAATTACCAGTAAACGTAGCACCAACTGTTAAAGTTGAAGGTGGTCAACACTTAAACGTAAATGTATTACGTCGTGAAACGTTAGAAGATGCAGTAAACAACCCTGATAAATACCCACAATTAACTATCCGTGTTTCTGGTTACGCAGTACGTTTTAACTCTTTAACACCAGAACAACAACGCGACGTTATTACTCGTACTTTCACTGAAAGCCTATAATTTCAGTTTGAATGAAAAAAGAAACCCCGAAGTCATTCGGGGTTTTGTTTATCTAAAAGGTTTGAAAATTTGACCGCACTTTTCCCTTTGATCCCTAGCGATTTCCGTGCTTTTCAGGTACAATCCGCCAGTTAAATTTAATGATTTTTGAGAAAACTAATCTATTTATGAAGAATATTCGTAACTTTTCTATTATTGCCCATATTGACCACGGTAAATCGACCCTTTCTGACCGATTAATTCAGACCTGTGGGGGCCTTTCGGATCGTGAAATGGAAGCGCAAGTGTTGGATTCCATGGATCTTGAGCGTGAGCGTGGCATTACCATTAAAGCGCAAAGTGTAACCTTAAATTATCAAGCTAAAGACGGTGAAACATATCAATTAAACTTTATCGATACACCAGGACACGTGGACTTCTCTTATGAAGTATCGCGTTCTCTTGCGGCTTGTGAAGGGGCATTGTTAGTTGTGGATGCGGGACAAGGTGTAGAAGCCCAAACCTTGGCAAACTGCTATACCGCCATTGAAATGGATTTAGAAGTCGTGCCGATTTTAAATAAAATCGACTTACCTGCTGCTGATCCTGAACGTGTTGCCGAAGAAATTGAAGACATTGTCGGTATTGATGCGATGGAAGCGGTACGTTGTTCGGCGAAAACCGGTGTGGGTATCGAAGATGTATTAGAAGAAATTGTTGCGAAAATCCCCGCACCAGAAGGTGATTCTGATGCACCATTACAAGCATTGATTATTGACTCTTGGTTCGATAACTATTTAGGCGTGGTGTCATTGGTTCGTATTAAAAATGGCGTATTGCGTAAAGGCGATAAAATCAAAGTAATGTCTACCGGACAGGCTTACAACGTTGATCGTTTAGGGATTTTTACGCCAAAACAAGTGGATACGACCGTATTAAATACCGGCGAAGTAGGCTGGGTTGTTTGTGCAATTAAAGATATTTTAGGTGCACCAGTAGGGGATACCTTAACCCATCAACATAATCCGGCAAGCCATGTATTGCCAGGCTTTAAGAAAGTAAAACCGCAGGTTTATGCTGGTTTATTCCCAGTTAGCTCTGACGATTATGAAGCTTTCCGTGATGCGTTAGGTAAATTAAGCCTAAACGATGCATCACTTTTCTATGAACCAGAAAACTCGACGGCTTTAGGTTTTGGTTTCCGTTGTGGTTTCTTGGGGCTTTTACACATGGAGATCATTCAAGAGCGTTTAGAGCGTGAATACGATCTTGATTTGATTACCACGGCACCAACTGTAATTTATGAAGTCGAAATGACCAATGGTGAAGTGGTTTATGTGGATAGTCCAGCGAAATTACCGCCATTGAATAATATTTCAGAAATTCGCGAGCCTATCGCAGAATGTAATATGTTAGTACCACAGGAATTCTTAGGTAACGTGATTACTCTTTGTGTGGAAAAACGTGGTGTACAAACCAATATGGTGTATCACGGCAACCAAATTGCGTTAACTTATGAAATCCCAATGGGCGAAGTCGTATTAGATTTCTTCGATCGCTTGAAATCAACTTCTCGCGGTTATGCCTCCTTGGATTATGGTTTTAAACGTTTCCAAGCGGCGGACATGGTGCGCGTGGATATCATGATTAATGGTGATCGTGTTGATGCGTTAGCGTTAATTGTTCATAAAGATAACGCCCCTTATCGTGGTCGTGAGTTAGTTGAAAAAATGCGTGAGCTGATTCCACGTCAACAATTTGATATCGCGATCCAAGCTGCGATTGGTAACCACATTATTGCGCGTTCAACCGTAAAACAATTGCGTAAAAACGTATTAGCAAAATGTTATGGTGGTGATGTGAGCCGTAAGAAAAAACTCTTACAGAAACAGAAAGAAGGTAAAAAACGAATGAAATCTTTAGGTAACGTGGAAGTGCCGCAAGAAGCGTTTTTAGCGATCTTACACGTTGGTAAAGATAAATAGGAAAGTAGAACAATGTCGAATGTATTTTTTATTCTGTTGTTAGTTGTGGGATTTGCCGGTTGGAAAGCGTTAGACCATTTCCAACTGCCTAACACATTCAGTATTTTATTGCTGATTTTAACCGCACTTTCTGGCATTTTATGGTGCTATCACCGTTTTGCGGTGATGCCAAGACGTCGTCGTCAAATCGCACGCGCAGAACAACGTTCAGGCAAAGCATTAACGGATGAAGAAAAAGCGAAAATTGAGCCAATTTCAGAAGGTTCAGAATTTATTTCTTCGCTTTTCCCTGTGTTATCCGTGGTATTCCTTGTGCGTTCATTTATTTTTGAACCATTCCAAATTCCATCGGGATCAATGGAAGCGACCTTGCGCGTAGGGGATTTTCTCGTCGTGAATAAATATACTTATGGCATTAAAGATCCTATTTTCCAAAATACGATTATTGAAGGTAACAAACCAGAACGTGGTGATGTGATCGTGTTTAAAGCGCCGGAACAAGCACTACTTCGTACGAGTTTAGGTGCAACGAGAGCGTCATATGCTGAAAATCTTGCGTTAACATCTAAAAACAATATGTCAGGTGTGGATTACATCAAACGTATTGTGGGTAAAGGCGGTGACCGTATTATCCTTGATGTTGAAAAAAGTGCTTTAACACTGGTTTATGGTAAAGATGGCAAACCATGCGAAGTAGATTGCCAAACTAAAGCGTTTGAATATAAACAAGAACCCACAAATCCAGCATTCCCAACGCAAGTGGAATATTTGGAAATCGGTGACGTGACACACACGATTTTAGTGGAGCCAATGCGCCGTTATTCGGGGATTGAATTCTATCCACAAGAAGGCTTACCTACTGCAGAATGGATTGTGCCTGAAGGGCAATATTTTGTGATGGGGGATAACCGTGATCATAGTGATGACAGCCGTTTTTGGGGATTTGTACCGGAAAAAAATATCGTGGGTAAAGCCACTTATATTTGGATGAGTTTAGAAAAAGAACCAAATGAGTGGCCTACAGGCTTCCGTTTAGACCGTTTCTTTACAAAAATTAATTAATATGAATCATTTAGATCGACTAGAACGAAAAATTGGTTATCAATTTTCCGATCTAAAACACTTAAAATTGGCACTGACACACCGCAGTGCCGCCACTCAACATAATGAACGCCTAGAGTTTCTAGGTGATTCTATCCTCAATTATGTCATCGCAGATGCGCTTTATCATCAATTCCCTCGTTGTAATGAAGGTGAACTAAGCAGAATGCGAGCAACATTAGTGCGTGAGCCGACACTGGCAATGATTGCCCGAAATTTTGAACTCGGGGATTATATGTCCTTAGGTTCTGGCGAGTTGAAAAGCGGGGGATTTCGTCGAGAATCTATTTTAGCCGATTGTGTTGAAGCGGTAATTGGCGCAATGGCATTGGATTCAAGCTTTGATAAAGCGGCAGATATTGTGCGTAGTTGGTATAAAACTTTACTCGCTGAAATTAAGCCGGGTGATAACCAGAAAGATGCCAAAACACGCTTGCAAGAATATTTACAAGGTAAGCATTTCGCCTTGCCAACTTATGAAGTAATTAAAATTGAAGGTGAAGCTCATTGCCAAACCTTCACCGTGGAATGTACGGTAAAAAACGTACCAAATATTGACCGCACTTTTATTGCAAAAGGTTCTAGCCGCCGTAAAGCAGAACAAGCGGCCGCAGAACAAATTTTAAAAATATTGGAAATAAAATGACCGAATTAAATCAAGAACAAGAGACCTATTGTGGTTTTATCGCCATTGTAGGCCGCCCAAATGTGGGGAAATCTACCCTGTTAAACAAAATTTTGGGTCAAAAAATCTCGATTACGTCTCGCAAGGCGCAAACCACGCGTCACCGTATTGTGGGAATTAAAACCGAAGGCATCTACCAAGAAATTTATGTGGATACGCCGGGGCTTCATATCGAAGAAAAACGCGCGATTAACCGTTTAATGAATCGTGCAGCAAGTTCAGCGATCGGGGATGTGGATCTCATTATTTTTGTCGTAGATGGCACACATTGGAATGCCGATGATGAAATGGTGTTAAACAAATTACGTAATGCCAAAGCGCCTGTTGTACTCGCTATCAACAAAGTTGATAACGTCAAGAATAAAGATGATTTGTTGCCATTTATTACGGATTTAGGCAGTAAGTTTAACTTTGCTCACATTGTGCCAATATCCGCGCAACGTGGTAATAATGTCCATCAATTAGAGAAAATTGTTCGTCAGTCCTTACGTAAAGGCGTTCATCACTTCCCAGAGGATTATGTAACCGATCGTTCACAACGTTTTATGGCGTCAGAAATTATCCGTGAAAAATTAATGCGTTTCACCGGAGAAGAGCTGCCTTATTCGGTGACTGTTGAAATTGAACAATTTAAAGTAAATGAACGTGGTACTTATGAAATCAATGGCTTGATTTTGGTTGAGCGCGAAGGTCAAAAGAAAATGGTGATTGGTGCTCAAGGGCAAAAAATTAAAACCATTGGTATGGAAGCACGCGCTGACATGGAGCGCTTATTTGATAATAAAGTACACCTTGAACTTTGGGTTAAAGTGAAGTCGGGTTGGGCGGACGATGAACGCGCCTTAAGAAGTTTAGGTTATATGGATGAATGAATTTAAGCCAAAAAGAGCGATGATTTGACTCCAAAATTTAGATGATTTATTTAAGGACTGATGACAATATTGTATTGGGCTCAGTCCTTTTAATTTTTGGTTGAATCTCTTCTCTGTTAGTCAATTTCTGGCTAGAAAAACATGATGTTTTATCGTCCACAAAAATCATTGCGCCTGCCTTCTTCAATATAGTCATGACGGCATGCTTAGCAAGGCTTCAATCTTTGGTTGTGTCGCCTCAATTTGAGAAGGCTGATTAAATTTATCGATTCTTTTTTATTCTGATTATTGACGATAAGTTTCTAAGAATCGTGCCAATTTACCAATGGCTTCTTCTAATTGGCCAGTATAAGGAAGTGTCACCACACGGAAGTGATCCGGTGAATGCCAGTTAAACCCTTTACCATGTACTAAAAGTACTTTCTCTTTACGTAATAAATCGAGTACAAATTTTTCATCACTATGAATATTGAATTTTTGGATGTCGAGTTTCGGGAACATATACATTGCCCCCATTGGTTTTACGCAGCTAATACCCGGGATTTGAGTTAGTAATTCGTAGGCTTTATTACGTTGTTCAAGTAAACGACCTCCAGGTTGAATAAACTCATTAATGCTTTGATAGCCACCTAATGCGGTTTGAATCGCATGCTGCATTGGTACGTTTGCACATAAACGCATCGACGCCAGCATATCCAAGCCTTCAATATAGCCTTTGGCATGTTGTTTTGGCCCATTTAAAATCATCCAACCTTGACGGAAACCCGCAACACGATATGCTTTTGATAATCCATTGAATGTAATGGTTAATACGTCTGGTGCAAGAGCAGCGATATGATGATGAATTGCACCATCGTAGAGAATCTTGTCATAAATTTCATCTGCAAAAATAATCAGATTATTTTCACGTGCCACTTGGATAATTTCTTCGAGTAACTCTTTGCTATAAACTGCACCTGTCGGGTTGTTAGGGTTGATCACGACGATAGCTTTAGTTTTGGCATTGACTTTCGCGCGAATATCATCAATAGCAGGGAACCAGCCCGCTTCTTCATCACATAAATAATGTACCGCTTTTCCGCCCGCTAAAGTGACAGCCGCTGTCCATAATGGATAGTCTGGCATTGGAACTAATACTTCATCACCATCATTAAGGAGTGCTTGCATGGACATGGTAATTAATTCAGATACACCATTCCCGATGTATACATCGTTTACGGTCGCATCATGAATACCTTTAGATTGATAGTATTGCACGATAGCTTTACGCGCAGAATACAAACCTTTGGAATCGCAATAACCTTGTGCAGATGGTAGGTTGCGGATCACATCAACTAAAATTTCATCAGGTGCTTCAAAACCAAATGGGGCAGGGTTGCCGATATTAAGCTTTAAGATTTTGTTGCCTTCTTCTTCTAGGCGTAAAGCTTCTTTGTGAACCGGCCCGCGAATATCGTAGCAAACGTGTTCTAATTTGTCTGATTTTGGAAATGAGCGCATTAATAACATCCTATGATAATTAGATTTTCATTCAAAAATTATGCCTAATTTACGCTTAAATTCTTATCTTGAAAAGATTTAATAAAAAAATTTTTTGAATGTATTAAAGTGCGGTAGAATATGGGCTAATTTTTTGTGTATTTTATTATTTTTCATGAGCCCTTTAGAACAAGCTAAATCTGCGCTAATTCGCCAATTTGATGCTTTGGCGACAACGGATCTGCAAGCATCTATTGTACATCTTCAAACGAAGGTGGAATCGGATGTTGATCTTTTGGCGTGGATGAAAGGGCAGTCAGTCTATCCGCAATTTTATTTGCGTTTTCGTGATGAAGCTAAAACCGTCGCTGCCGTGGGTAAAGTGCGGTCATTTTCAGATGTGAATTTGGCACAGCAATTTATTCAAGAGCATGATTTCCCTTTAGTGGGCCGTTTACAGTTTCAAGGTGAAAGTCAGTTTATTTTGCCTCAAGTTTTAATTGAACAGCAAAATGGTGAGACCGTGGTTTCAGTTTTTGTTGAAACAAATAAGCTTGATTCGGCAAAAACGATTTTGAATTCATTTGAAAAAATGACCGCACTTTCACCGTTTAATCAATTAACTATTGAAAGTGTAGAGCCAAAAGCGAATCAAGGTACGTGGTGTGATTGGGTCAATCAAGCGCTCACTCGAATTCGACAAGGGGAATTAACCAAGCTTGTCTTAGCAAATGAAACGGTGCTTCATATTCAAGGTGAGTTAAACGGAAAAGATTTTCTTGCTGCAAGCCAAGCCCAAAATAGCGGTTGTTACCATTTTCTATGGGCAGATAACGCCCAAAACTGTTTTGTGGGCTCAACACCAGAACGCCTGTTTGCACGAGATAATCGTCTGTTATTTACAGAGGCCCTTGCGGGCACGGCGCCTGTTAGTGATAATCCGAGTGAAAATGATGAACGTGCGAATTGGCTGTTAAATGATAAAAAAAACCTCAATGAAAACTGGTTGGTCGTTGAGGATATTTCAGAAAATATCAGTCACTTAGTGGAGCAAATTACTGTTGATGATGTCGCATTAAAGCCATTACGCAAAGTGCAGCATTTGATTCGAAAAATGCAAGCAAAATTGACCGCACTTTGTACGGATGCCGATTTGCTGAAAGCGATCCATCCAACGGCCGCAGTGTCAGGCTTACCACAGCAGCAAGCGAAGAAAGCCTTGGCTGAAATTGAAACTTTTGATCGTCGTTGGTATGCCGGTACATTAGGCATGATGAGTCAACATCTTTCAGAATTTTGCGTCACCATTCGTTCGGCTTTTATTGAAGAAAACCGAGTGCGTGTATTTGCTGGCGCCGGTATTGTGGAAGGCTCACAACCTGTAGAAGAGTGGTTGGAAATTGAACGTAAAGCGGCAGGGCTCATTTCCCTGTTTGCAGAGAATAACGGAGAATAAGAAGAATGTCTGTAAGCGTATTTAATCGTTGTTGGTCAAAAGTGATCTTAGAAACCTTGGTTCGCCAAGGAGTGAGTCACTTTTGTATTGCGCCAGGTTCTCGCTCAACACCTTTAACGTTAGAAGCTGTGCGTTTACAAAATGCCTCTCGAGCAACGTGTCATAGTCATTTTGATGAGCGTGGCTTAGGCTTTTTTGCTTTGGGGATAGCGAAATCCACACAAGCGCCTGTTGCCGTGATTGTGACGTCAGGCACGGCAGCAGCCAATTTATATCCTGCGATTATTGAAGCTCGCCAAACAGGCGTGAATTTAATTATTCTTACTGCCGATCGACCACCTGAATTATGGGAATGTGGTGCGAATCAAGCCATCGTACAACAAAATATGTTTGCGGACTATCCTGTCGCAAGCGTAAATTTACCTAAACCTCAAGCCGATTATGCAGCAAAATGGTTAATTTCTACGTTAGAACAAGCGTGTTATAAACAAAAGCAACAACCAGGCGTGGTGCATATTAATGTACCTTTTGCAGAGCCACTTTATAATGCACAAGAACAAGAAATTGACAGCCATCCGTGGTTAATGCCAATTCAACGTTGGTTAAGCCAGTCTAAAAATTGGGTTGATCATCAGCCATTGCAACAAGAAGTGCTTATGCATGAAAATTGGGATACTTGGCGCACGAAACGAGGTGTTATTGTTGCAGGGCAATTAACCCCAGAACAAGCAATGGGGATTAACTCATGGGCAAATACCATGGGGTGGATTTTGCTGACGGATATTCAATCTGGTGTAGAACCTCTCATGCCTTATGCGGATATTTGGTTAGCAAATCAAACTGTGAAGCAAAAATTGCTTCAAGCAGATATTGTGATCCAATTTGGTTCTCGTTTTATCAGTAAACGTATCAACCAATTCTTAGCAGAATTCCAAGGCGAATTTTGGGTGGTGGAGCAAAGTCAAAATGCAGTTGACCCAAATCATCATACCCAAACTCGCTTTAATGCAAAAACGCATCATTGGTTGCGTGCACATCCGCCATTGCGTCAAAAACCTTGGTTACTCGAACCACTTGCGCTTTCAAAATTCTGTGCAACTTTTATCGAGCAACAAGTCGGCGGCAATCTTAATGAAGCCTCATTAGCACATCATATTGAGCGTGTTCTACCTTACAACGGTATTTTGTTTTTAGGAAATAGCCTTTTTGTGCGCTTGGTGGATGCGTTAACGAAATTGCCAGAAGGTTATCCAATTTTCACCAACCGTGGTGCAAGCGGAATTGACGGTTTATTAGCAACCGCTGCGGGTATTGGTATTGGTTCTAATCAACCTGTAGTGGCGATGATTGGCGATACGTCCACGCTTTATGATTTGAACTCTTTAGCCTTATTTAAGAACGTGACTCAACCAACCATTATTTTTGTAATCAACAATAATGGTGGCGCAATCTTTGATATGTTGCCCGTTGATGAAGAGGTGAAAGAACAATTCTATCGCTTGCCGCATAATGGTGATTTCTCACAGATTGCGAATATGTTTGGCTTGAAATACGCCTTACCTTACACTTGGGCGGATTTAAGCGCAGTGTTGAAACAGGCTTACACACGTCGCCGCGCAACCTTAATTGAAATCAAAACGAATCCTAGTGATGGTAGCGAGACTTATAAACGCTTGATTGAACAAATCAGCCACGCTGTGGTTGGTGAATAATTTATTCATTCATTTCCCCTCTTAAGAGGGGATTTCTTTATATGGCATTATGATGAATCTTGTTTTTCTCCATGGTTTATTAGGTACAAAATCGGACTGGCAAAAAGTCATCGAAAATCTACCGCACTTTCGTTGTCTCTCTCTCGATTTACCGTTTCATGGCGAGAATAAAGCTGTAGTGGTTGAAGATTTTGAGCAAACGGCTCAATTTCTTGAAAGCCAAATACAAAGTCTCATAAAAGATGAACCTTATATCCTGATCGGTTATTCACTTGGTGGACGAATCGCACAATATTATGCACTGCAAGCTAGAGTAAAAATAGGGCATTTAAAGGCGGTCATTTTAGAAGGGGCAAATTTAGGTTTACAGTCTGAGCAAGAAAAACAAAGCCGTTTAGCTAATGACAAAATGTGGGCGGAGCGGTTTTTCCATGAAACCCCTGAAGCCGTACTCGAAGATTGGTATCAACAACCCGTCTTTTCTCATTTGAATGAACAACAACGCAAAGCATTAATTGAAAAGCGAAAAGCCAATTGCGGGGCAAATATTGGTAAGATGTTATTAGCCACTAGCCTTGCCAAACAGCCTGATTTTCGAGAGAAAGTGCGGTTAAGTTTGCAGCCATTTTTTTATTTTTGTGGAGAACGAGATCAAAAGTTTCGTCAAATGGCAGAGGATAATCAACTTGATTTAACGATTACTCCTCATGCTGGGCATAATGCTCATTTAGAAAATTCGACATATTTTGCTAAAAAAATTGAAGATATCGTTTTAAAAATCGCTAATCCTTAAGTCCTAAACAACAAAAAGCTGATGCGTGAACATCGGCTTTTTGTCTTTTAAATGTAAAGAGGGGCTTAACTTTCAGCAATCCCCATTGCACAAACAGCAGCCGAACTCCATGCCCATTGGAAGTTGTAGCCACCTAACCAGCCGACAACATCTAGCACCTCACCGATAAAATAGAGACCTTTAATCTTTGTCGCCTCCATGGTTTTAGATGAGATCTCATGAGTATCGACACCACCCATCGTGACTTCAGCCGTTCGGTAGCCCTCAGTGCCATTAGGAACAAATTGCCAGTTGTGGATTAAATTCTCTAAATTTTCTAACCGCACTTTACTTAAGTTCGCAATCACTTCATCTTGAATCAAGCCTTGTTCTAACCAAAGCTCGACTAATTTTTTCGGTAATAAGCGACTTAATACGGTTTTTAATTGCAATTTTGGCGAAGATTGACGCATCTCATCTAGGTGATGTCGAATATTGTTATAAGGCAATAAATCTAAATGAATGCTTTCACCAGGTTGCCAATAATTGGAGATTTGTAAAATAGCAGGGCCTGATAAGCCACGATGGGTGAACAGCATTTGATGAGTAAAGGTTTTGTGCTGATTCGTTGCAGCTACATCTAATGAAACACCAGAGAGCGCCGAGTAGAATTTGTCACTTTCTCGCCACGTGAATGGCACAAGACTTGCTCGCGGAGGAATCACATTTAACCCAAATTGTTCTGCAATTTGATAGCCAAAAGGCGAAGCGCCTAAGCCAGGCATAGAGAGCCCGCCCGTGGCAATAATCAAATTTTGGCATTGCCATTCAACTGCATTTACCTTTAATTTGAACCGTACGCTAGGGTTGTTTTCAACGGCTTCAACATCATTCACTTCGCTTCGTAGTTGAATGTTGACACTGTATTTGTCACATTCAGTTCCGAGCATCTTCACAATATCTTCTGCGCCGTTATCACAAAATAACTGACCTAATTCTTTTTCGTGGTAAGGAATGCCGTATTCAGCGACTAAAGCAATGAAATCCCATTGTGTATAACGTTTTAAGGCAGATTTGACGAAATGTTTATTTTGGCTGATATAACGGCCAGATGTGATTTCCATATTGGTGAAATTACAGAATCCACCGCCAGACATTAAAATTTTTCGACCAATTTTCTTACCGTTATCAAAAATGGTGGCTTGTTTGCCCAGCTTGCCTAACTGTGCGGCACAAAATAAGCCGGCAGCACCGGCGCCAATAATGATATTTTCTGAATAATGAGACATAGCTTATTGTGAGGTTTGTCCTTTTTCAAAATAGTCTATCATTTTGATTCGTTGGATGACAGTACGGCGATCCACGGCAGCATTACCCGAATCTAATAATTGCTGCCAATAGGCTTTGGATTGTTCCGGTTGATGATTTTTAAAGGCCTCAGTCGCTAGTAACGTGAGGACTGAAATTTCATTTTTATCCTGTTTTAAGGCTTCATCCATTATTTGCTGGATTTGTGGTGTGATGTTTTGACCGGCTTGATAATAAAGTGCGGTCGCTTTTAGGCCTAAAATAGCGGGCGTTGTGCCTGAAATTTTTTCTGCATTGCCATAGGCGATGAGCGCATGATCAAATTCATCATTTTGCATGTAGGCATCACCTAGCTGAGCCCAAAGCTCAGGGTTATTTACATCTTCTCGAATTTTATTTTGAATTTTGAGCACCATATCTTCTTTTTGATGCACCATTGATGTATCTGTTTTTTTATTGGCAAGCTCAATCATTTCTTTTTCACCTTGTTGAACTCGCTCAAAACGATCAAGGGAAAAATAATAACTTAAGGGAAGAATTAATAAAATAGCAAAGACCCAAATGGCGGATTTGGTTTCAAATTTGACCGCACTTTTTTCTTCTTTAGGCGCACGATGAGGTTGATTTTCGAGTTGTTTTGGCTCGCCTTCTGATTTTTTAGTAGAAAATAAAATTAATGCAAAAGCCCCAATTAATAACAAAATAGGCAATAGCCAGAGTAGTGCCGTATTCCATTGAAAAGGTGGCTTATAGTTTACGAAATTACCGAAACGAGCTGTCATCGTGTCGATAATTTGCTGATTCGTTTTTCCTTCATCCACCATTTTATAGACTTCAATACGTAAGTCATAAGCAATTGGTGAATTGGACTCAACTAAGTTTTGATTCTGACATTGTGGGCAACGTAAGGATTTTGCCAGTTCAACAGCACGAGTACGATCGGCTTGGTTTTTAAACGCATAGGTATCCACCATTTCTGCGTGAGCAAAAAGGGCAAACGTCAGTAAAAGTGCGGTCAGAAATCGGGTTAATTTTTTCATTTTACTTTTTAGTTAATCCATCAAGTTTTGGTTTGATCTCAGTGAGCCATGTTTCTTTATCCATATAGCCAGAATGACGATAACGGATCATGCCGTGTTCATCGACAACATAGGTTTCTGGCGCACCATCTACGCCCAATTGCATCGCAAATTCACCACGGCTATCGTCAATAGTGAGTATAAATGGATTGCCCATGCGCTCTAGCATCGCAATGCCATTTTGAGGTTTGTCACGATAGTCGATTCCAACAATGGGTACTTCTTTTGAAATTTCCATCAAAAGAGGATGTTCTTGTTGGCAATAGCCACACCAACTTCCCCACACATTAAGCAGAAAAGGCTTTTTTGGAAAATCTCTTGGGCTGACAATTTGACTCGGTTCAAGCAAATTCGCTTGATAGAATTCCGGCACAGGTTTATCAATGAGTGCAGAGGCAATTTGTTTTGGATCTTTGTGTAAGCCAACAAAAAGCAGTAAGCAAATACTCAATAACAAAATCAGCGGTAAAAACAAAATAAACTTTTTATTCATCACGTTTTCTCTTCAAATTGATGGCTGAACATAATGCGCCAAGTGCCATTAAAATGCCTCCGAGCCATAACCAGCGAATAAGTGGTTTGTAATGTAAGCGGAATGTGAATTCACCTTTACCTAAGTTATCGCCCATCACAATATATAAATCGCCCCAAAAGCCTGCATCTAAGCCCACTTCTCTCATAGTCATGGTGCGAACATCATAATAACGGCGCTCCGGTAAAATTTCAGCGTAAGGTTTGCCTTGTTTTGACACGCTAAAGAAAGCGACTTCGGCGGTAAAGTTTGGACCTATTTCATTGGAAAAACGATCGTAGTGGAATTCAAATTGGCCTAATTGTTGGCTTTGCTGTGGCGCAACTCTAACACCTAACTCACTGCCAAAGTAACTACTCATCACGGCACCCATTGTGGCAATCGCCACGCCACAGTGTGCGAGAATCATCCCGAAATAGGCAAGTCTTACTTTTGCCCAATTTTGCCATAAGGTGACGAATAATACCCAAATAGCAAGGGTGAGTAATACATAAGCGAAGAAATGAAAGCGTAATGCGTTGTCATTTTGTAGCGCATTCCAAATCATGCCATAAGCAATCATTGCAGCAGGAATAAGTAATAACAAGCGTTTGAAAAAGCGTTTTTTATCAGATTTAAACCAGCTTAAGCAAAGTGTCGCCGCCATCGCAAAAAGCACTAAAGTGAGCAATGGCAAGAAAATGCTATTAAAGTAAGGCGCGCCCACGGAAATGCTTCCCCAACTCATGGCTTGGAATAGCATTGGATAGAAAGTGCCTAAGAATGTGCTGACGGTGGCCACGGTTAATACGATGTTTAAGCCTAAAATAGCTCCGGTTTTAGAAATGAGCGGGAATTTGACCGCACTTTCATTGGTATTTGTGCGTAGGGCAAATAAACTGAGCGAGCCGACAGTCAATAAAAAGAAAATCAGTAATAGCACATAACCACGGGAGCTATCTAAAGCAAAAGCATGAACAGAGGTTAATGCACCTGAACGGACAATAAATGTGCCTAATACACTGAATGCAAAAGCGAGCAGGGAAAAGAGTATTGTCCAGTAGCTAAACATACCTTGTTTTTCCGTCACCATCAAGCTGTGTAGCAGTGCGAGTCCCAATAACCATGGCATAAGTGAGGCGTTTTCAACAGGGTCCCAGAACCACCAGCCGCCCCAGCCTAACTCGTAATATGCCCACCAGGCACCGAGAACGATCCCTAAGGTTAAGAATAACCAAGAAACGAGAACCCAGGCTCGCATCGTACGTGCGATCGCTTGTGCAGAGCGATTAAAAATTAAGGCTGAAATTGACATGGCAAAGTTAACAGCAAAGCCCACATAACCCACATATAACAGTGGTGGATGGAAAATTAAGCCAATATCTTGCAGCATTGGATTGAGATCTCGTCCTTCCGAAGGGGCAGGAAACGCACGTCCGAATGGATTGGAGTAGAACAAAATAAAAATAGCAAACCCAAGACAAATTAAGCCAAGTAAAGAAAGGGTTTGTGCAGAAAAAGTGCGGTCATTTTTGCGAGAGAAAAAGGCAAAAGCCACTAACCAAAGACTTAATGTAAAAAGCCAAAATAAAATAGAGCCTTCATGTCCGCCCCATGTGGCGGCGACTTTAAAAAATGTTGGTAGTTGAGAATTGGAGTGCGCTGCCACGTATTCCAAAGTGAAATCATCTGTTGCAAAAGAGTAGGCAAGAATACCGATTGAAACGCTCGTAAAAATACCGAAGCAATAACTTAATCCCCAAGCCGTGTTGGTGAGAGAGGGTTTATTTCGCCAAATACCAATTTGCGGCACGATAGAAAGTAAGAGCGCCGCGGTGGTGGCAAAGAGTAATGAGAGAAATCCGAGTTCGGGAATCATAGTATTCTTCAGTATTAAAGGTTGTATTTTACAAAATAAGGTTGATTTTAAGCATGAAAAACATACGTAAAATTAACCGCACTTTAGTCTTTTAAATAAACAAAAGGCGTATTGTATACGCCTTTTGATTAAATAAGAAATTTATCCTTATGCAACGGTAAGTTGTCCGCCGTACAAGATGAAGTAACGTAAGCAGAGAACCCCGATTAAGTCGAAGATTGACACAAGGATAATAAAGTTCTTATTGTATTTTAAGCTGTCTTTTGCTGCAAGGTTCGCAAGTAGAGGAATGATGATACCAATTAAGAATACCCCAATCCAGAACACTGCACCCCAGAAGCCGGAAAGCGCATTATGCAATGCAACTACTTTCTGACCACCACCGAAGTGTAGACCAACAAAGAAACAGATTAATAAACCAAGTTCAGTCACCATAATTGGCACTTCAAATTTATGAATGAAGTGTGATTCATGGCTATCACCTTTTAATTTACCTGCAATGAGGATAAATAAGAAGGTTGCAGCGATACCTGAAGATGTACCTGAAGCCAAGAATAACGCTGGTAGAACAGGGTTATTTAACATTGGGTAACTAATCAATGCTGAAAGTAAGAAACCGGTATAAGCCCCTAGTACAGCAGCTAAGATGAAGAGAATGACTTCTACAGGACCAGTTAAACGTTCTAATACATTGATAATTTTACCGACGAACCCAAGTTTTGGCATAAAATGTTGAATGAACGCCATGATATCTTCTTTGAAGATAACCGCACACCAACATACCAAGAACAGCATATAAACTTGGAATAACATTACCCCCATAGACATTACAGAGTTAAATTGATAGTTAAACATCAATTTCCAGAATGTCCAAGGACGTGCCAAGTGGAAAATTAACAGGGTTAAACCAATTAATGTTGGCACAGAACCTAAAACGGCGGCTGCTCTGATAATCCAGTTTTTGCTAGGATTTTCTAATTTGTGACTACGTTTATAAGCAATCGCTAATTGTACCGCACCGGAAGAAATACCAAGTAAGAACAAATAGATAGCGATTGTTGAATCCCACACCAAATTAGGCGTGTGAAACGGAACAGGATAATCTAATGTCATCTTCTTGGCTCCCCATGTTGGAATGGAATATGGTAAAGATTTGGTTGAGTACCTAATTCCACTTTCGTGCGATAAACCGGATTTTCTTTCACTTTGCGGGAAACTGCACTGCTTGGATCATTCATATCGCCAAAGGTTAATGCTTTGGTTGGACAGGCTTCTACACAAGCAGGTTGTTTGCCAGCTGCTAAGTTTGTATCGCGACAGAAGTTACATTTATCCGCAGTACGGTGTACTGGGTGAATGAAACGTACGCGGTAAGGACAAACTGCAACACAGTATTGGCAACCTACACAAAGATCTTTATGCACATCTACGATACCTGTTTCAGGATCAATAAATGATGCACCGGTTGGACAAACTGCCACGCAAGGGGCGTTTGTACAGTGTTGGCAAGATTGACGGAAAAACTCGTATTCTTGATTTGGGAATTCGCCATAAGGTTCGCTACGGAGAATTTCCAAACGTGAAACGCCTTCAGGAACGTGGTTAGTTTCACGACAAGCATCCATACAAGCGGTACAGCCGATACAAGCTGTTTCGTCGTGTACCATTGCATAGCGTTTCGGTTTATCCGCCTTTTCCTCTTTCGCTAAAGAGGTGACTGATGCCCCCGTCATAAGGATTAATGCCCCCATGCCGGAAACAAAGTTTCGGCGTGAACAAGCTGTCATTATTTATCCTTTTGTTCGGTTGATTGCGTTTGTGATTGTGCTTCTTTTGCCGCTTTGCGTTTTTGTTGTTCGCCGTGGCAATCTACACAAAGTTTCACACGATTTTTCGGTTGAATACCTTTCATCGCATCATCTTTCGGGTGTAATGTGTGGCAGCTTGCACAAGGCAATTTCATTGCGTGAACATCGTGCGCCCAAAGTTTTTCACGAAGTTTTGCAGGTTGGTGACAAGCAAAACAAACTTGGTTTTGTTCTTGCGCGGTATACATTGGTTTTTTATCACCAAAGATATCACCTTCAAAACGCATCACATCTTTTGCTCCGCGACGGTGATCTTGCGAAATATTACCGTGACAGTTGACACAGTTGATCGGTTTACCCGTGTTAGGGCTTTTTTGATTTAAGTGAGCGCCGTGGAATTTACCAAAGTGTAATTCACCACCAGATTGATCTAAAGTTTGGTTTTTATCGACTTTGTCAAATTTGTGACATTTTGCACAATATTGGTTTGGATCACGTTGGTTATCCATTTGTGGCTCGTAAGTGAGTTGAGAGGCTGGTGTTTTAGCCATCTCTTCAGCATTTGCAGCCATTGGCAGTGCCACAAGCATTGCAAGCAATGCAAAGGATTTTGCCGATTTGCTGATTAAAGAAGTTAAATTCATTCTGATTACCTCAAATATAGGGTTAAAAATGACCGCACTTCGACACTTCAGCTACAAAGTGCGGTTCTTTTTTTATTGTTTTGTTGCGGTATCTTCAGCTAATTTGCCATTGGCTTTCGCTTCTTTTACCCATTGAGGTACAACAGTTTCTAAGAATTCTTTTTTCGCTTTACGTTCTTTCTCGATATCGATACCCATTACTTTCCATGCTTTATCAGCTGTAGAAATATCTGGTACTTCAACCGGAGTTTTCACGTCGTGTTTAGTTAAGATTGCTGCAAGTTTAGCACGAGCATCTGCTGCTTTGTCTAAACCGGAAGCTAATACACGAAGTATTACATCTGGAGCGTGCATGTGACCACCATGGCTTGCTGCAGTGTAGTCCCAACGCCATTGAGCGTGACGGATATCCATTAAAGCAGGTTCCATTTCTTCTTTAGTTGCACCTGCATCCCATGCTGCTTTTGCTTCAAAGTGAGCACGAACAACTTGATCTTCTAAACGCCCCATTGCATCTTTCACTTCTTTTTTACGTGAAGCGACGATGTCTTTAAGTTTTTCTTTGCTTTGATCGTGACAGTTTGCACAAGTGCTATCAAATGCATCGAATGGGTTTTGGATTTGGTGATCGGTATAAACTTTACCGTCTTTACCTTGTACTTTAGGCATGTGACAGTCGACACAAGTTACGCCGTTTTTACCATGCATACCTAAAGACCAAATTTCAAAGTCAGGGTGTTGCGCTTTTAACATTGGTGCTTTAGAAAGCGAGTGAGTCCAGTCACTGAAGCCGATATCATCGTAGTATTTTTCGATGTCATCAACAGTTTGACCGTTATCCCAAGGGAAGGTTACTTGTTTTAAATCACCTGCGAAGTAGTATTCAACGTGACAGTTCGCACAGATTTCAGCACGTTTTTCAGTGCGAGCAGCTGTGTTAAAGCTTAAGTTAGCTTGTTCTTTACCTTCAGCTTTTGCTTTTGCTTGAAGTGCAGTATTTAAGTGATCCAATGCACGAAGAACGTGTGGACGCGCAATACGTAATGCAGGTTTACCTTCAGCAAAGTCTTTTGATGTAGTATCGTGACAGTCTGCACAACCGATAGAGTTAACCACTTCTGGACCACCTTTAGCCCATTTTGCACCAAAGTAGCCATCTTCACCCCATTCCGCAATTAAACGAGGAACATCAGGGCCTTTACAAGTCCAACATGCCATTGGTTGTGGACCATCATTTGCATTTTTTGGCGCACCAGTACGTAAAATATTACGTACATCTTCCACTGCATAAACGTGACCACGCGGTGCATTATATTCTTTTGCGAAAGAATAGCCTCCCCATAACACGATTAAACGAGGATCTTGTTCGTCGGCGTAGATGATTTTGTCACCTTTTTCAGTCGCTTTCCACGAATTGAATTGGCTAGGATATTTCTCAGCAAATTTTTCATTTACTGCTTCAATTTTTAAGCTAGAATTTGGTGCTTCCACAGGTTGTTCAAGAGGCTTATAAACCATTTCAGCCATTGCTGAATTATATACACCTAAAGCTGCGAAAGAAGTCGCCAGTATAAGACTTTTTCTCAATATGCTCACGATAATTACTCCATTCAGGAAAGAATAAAAAAACAAAATGCGAACGTTTCTTATTAAGCTTTTGAATACACTCATAAAAATAGTTCAAGGCAAGTGTAAGATACCAAAAAGAAGGGCTTTTTCTACGCTTTTTTTGGGAAAGCTTGGGGTTGATCAAATTTTCGAATAAAAATACCTATAAAGAGGTATCATTTTAGCATGATTATTCTATGGGAATATGGGAAAAGAAATACCGACTTGTTGATAAATGATTTCTTTCAATCAATATGATGATTGATTATACTGTCATCAGTATTATTCAGTAATACTATAGCATATATTTATGGTAGCTCATTGAGCTTATTTTAATGGAGTTTTTATGAATTGCGTTTTTAAAATTATTTGGAATAAAACGATGCGATCATTTGTTGTTGCATCTGAGTTTGCAAAAGGTAAAACAAAAGCCTCAGCCAGTTTAAAACAATGTACGATAAGTGAGATGCCTTCGCTTTCTTTTTTTAAACTTTCTATTCTTACGATTGGTTTAATCACTATTATGCCTACGCAAGCTAAATTTGTGGGGGAGAACGTTAATCCAGTTAATGTTGGCGAAGATGCAGTGGGAATTGGAGATAGTACAACAAGTGCCAAAGGAAAATGGGCTATTGCCATTGGATCGGGGGCTAAAACAAGCGAAAATGAGAAACCCGGTTATTGGACTTCTATTGCGATAGGACGTAATGCGACAGCAATAGAAAATTCAACAACGAAAGAGAAATATTTCGCTGCGATTGCTATAGGTGAAGAAAGTAAAGCCGCAGATACTTCAGCTATTGCTTTAGGCTATGGGGCGAAAGCGCTGGGACGCTACGCTATTTCAGCTGGACGAGATTCAGAGGCGAAAAAAGAGCATGGTATCGCAATAGGTTTTGCCGCCAATGCAGCGGAGGCTTTTGCTATTTCTCAAGGGGCTAATTCAGAGGCAACTGGGCGAGAGTCGTTGGCGCTAGGTTATACGGCGAGAGCTACTCAGCGACGAGCTGTGGCAATCGGTCGCTATGCTGAAGCAATTGCACAGGATGCGGTTGCTTTAGGTGCTGATTCGCAAGCTAATGGGAATATGTTCGATAGTACAACTAGAAATGCAGAATTTAAAGATGATGCTGGTTTAAGTAAAAAGATTGACTTTGCAGCTTATAAGTCTTTAATCAATGGCGCTGTTTCTGTCGGCAAGGCCGGTAACGAACGCCAAATTCATAATGTGGCAGCAGGGCGTCTTTCACCAACTTCAACGGATGCTGTAAATGGTTCTCAACTTTATACGGTATTACACAATAGTGGCTTTAATGTATTAGAAAATAATGCTTCTAAAGCGAGAATTAACAATAATAATGTCGTTAATTTTAAAAATGGCACACAAACAACCGCAGTTGTAACGAAAACAGCAAATGGAACTGATGTGACGTTTAATGTAAATACGACGACAATTTCTTCTGATACACAAAGTAATGCGTCTACGCCAGATGGCGATGCGATTGCAAAGGCTGGTGATGTTGTAGAGGCAATTAATAGTGTACGTAATAAACCAATTACATTTACAGGTAATACTGGAAGTACTACGAAAAAATTGGGTGAATCTTTAAGCATTGTAGGGGATGGTACCGATATTACCAGTACAGCCGATGCAGACAATGTGACATTTACATTAAATAAATCAACTGCAGTAACGAAAGGGGATAATAAGGCTGTAACCAGTGGTGCAGTTGATACTGCCATTAAAGCCATCAACTTGAAGACAGCAGGTGATACAGGGAATGGTGCGGTTAATCTCGAAGCTCAATCTTTAAATATCACAGGTTCAAATGGTTTAACGACAGTTGCAGCTAACAATGGTGTTGAAGTGAAAATTGATGATGCAACGAAAAATAAAATTGATAATGCTGCAAATCAAAGCCTAAATAATATTAATTCTGATGGCAAAAATGTGATTAAAGGCTTAGTTGATATTGAAAATGGCAAAAATACGACAGCAAGTAGTCGAGATGAGAATGGCGTCAAAACCTTCAAGGTGGATGTAAATACAACTACGATTTCTGCCGGTGACAATGGACAAGTTAATACACCTGCTAACGGGGATGCGCCAGTGACAGCAACTTCTGTTGCAGATGCCATCAACAAGACTTATTGGAATGTTGTTGCAAATGACAATACCAAAAAAGAAGCGGTTAAGGCGGGCAGTACTGTTAAATTTATTGATGGTAAAAATATATCTATTTCTCAAAATGGTAAGGAATTTACTATTGGAACAAGTAATGAGGTAAGTTTTGATCATATTGGTGTTGGTCCTATTTCAATCGATAAAGATAAAGGGGTTGATGCTGGTAATAAGAAAATTAGCAATGTAGAAGCAGGAGAGGCAGGGACTGATGCAGTGAATGTTTCACAATTGAAAGAAGTGAAAGAGATTGCTAACAAAGGTTGGAATCTGTCAGTCGATGGCGGTAAAAATAAATCTAATATCGCACCAGATGCGACAGTCGATTTAAAAAGTGAGAATGACAACATTCAAATCACTAAAGAGGGCAATAATGTCACCTTTAAGTTAAATGATATGATATGATTAATGTGACTAATATTAATGCTAAAGATAATGTAACAGCAGGTGATACAACCATTAATAACGAAGGTTTAACTATTGCTGGTGGTCCAAGTGTTACTAAATCAGGAATTGATGCTGCAGATAATAAAATCACAAATGTAGCCGCTGGTACTGCTGATACTGATGCTGTAAATGTTTCACAATTGAACAAGACTGTTAATGCAGCTAAAACAGAAGTAGTAGCAGGTAAAAATACGTCTATCAAGAAATCTAAAGGCACTAATGGTGAAAGTATTTATACAATTGATGCCGTAGATACATCAGCGAGTGTGACAAGCGAGTCAGGTACATTAAAAGTAAAAACAGGTGAACCTGTTTTAGATAAAGCTGGTAATACTACAGTGACCAATTATGATATTGATTTGTCAGATAAGACGAAAGAAGATATCAACAAAGGTGTTGATGCGAGTACTGCGGTAAACACAAAAGGTTTAACTTTCACAGGCGATAACGGTACTAAAACTGGTGTGAGAAAACTTGATGACGAAGTTGCAATCAAGGGAGATAAAAATATCACTACCAAAGCAAGCGGAAGCCAAGTTGAGGTAACATTAAATAAAAATATTGCAGTAGATAGTGTAAAAGCAGGTGATACAATCATTAATGATAATGGTTTAACGATTTCTAATGGTCCAAGTGTCACTAAAACAGGTATTGATGTTGCTGATAATAAAATTAGCAATGTTGCAGATGGTGTTTTGGATGCCAATAGTAAAGATGCAGTGAATGGTAGTCAGTTACACGAAGTGAAAGAACTTGCGAGTAAAGGTTGGAATGCCACTGCGACGAAGAAAGAAGGTTCAACTGGCGAAGTGACCGGAACTGAAGTTGCAAATGTGGCATCAGGTCAGACGGTAAACTATATCGCTGGTGATAATATCAAACTTGAACAAAATGGTATTAACTTCACGATTTCAACCACGAAAGACTTGAAAGCAGGAAATGTGACAGCGGATAAATTTACTGCAGGCAATACTGTTATTGAGGGCAATCGTGTCGCTATTAATAATGGTCCAAGCATGACATCAATGGGAATTGATGCAGGGAGCAAAGCAATTAGTAACGTTACGGCTGGTAAGAAAGATACAGATGCTGTTAATGTGGCGCAATTAAAGTCAGCCAAAACAGAAGTTGAAGAGGGTAAAAATACGATTGTTACATCAAGAATTGGAGCTAACGGCCAAGTTATTTATAGTGTTAGTGCCAAGAATACTTCAGCGAATGTAACTACATCAGAAGCATTAGTTGTTGAAAACAGAGGTGAGAAAGATATCAACGGTACATCTGTGACTAATTATCATATTGATTTATCGCAAAAAACCAAAAATGACATCCAAAAAGGTGCAGATGCTAATACGGCAATTAGCTCAAAAGGCTTAACTTTTGTTGGTGATAGTAATAAATCTGATGTGAAAAAATTAGGCGATGAAGTTGAGATTACTGGTGATGATAATATCACTACAGTGGCTAACCCTAAAGGTGTTAAAGTTAAGCTAAATAAAGATCTTAAAGTGAATACTGTAACAGCGAATAAATTCACTGCGGGGGATACTGTGATTGATAGCAATGGTGTTACCATTAAAAATGGTCCAAGTATGACTAAAAATGGTATTGATGCAGGTAATAAACCAATTACCAATGTTGCACCTGGACGCATTGCAGCAGATAGTACTGATGTAGTAAACGGCAGCCAATTACACGAAGTAAAAGCTGACATGAATAACAAGATCAATAAGTTAAATGGTCAAGTGAACAAGTTAGGCAAACGTGTTAATGCAGGTACAGCAAGTGCGTTAGCAGCGTCTCAATTACCACAAGCTTACATTCCAGGTAGAAGCATGGTATCTGTAGCGGCGGGTAATTACCAAGGTCAAAATGCTGTGGCATTAGGTATGTCACGTATTTCAGATAACGGTAAAATCATTATTCGTTTAGCAGGTACTAGCGATACACAAGGTAAAATGGGTGTAGCAGTTGGTGCAGGTTACCATTGGTAATTGATGTAAAAATAATAAAAGGCATGGATTCCATGCCTTTTATTATTTAATTTATGCCATAAAAATATAGTTTTATACAGCTATTTCTTTTTCTGACAATGAGGGCAATAAAAGCTATTGCGTTGCCCAATAATCATACTTTCAATCTTAGTGCCGCATTTAGGACAAGGTTTACCTTTGTTTCCATAAACTAGCAATTCCTGCGCAAAATAACCTGGACGACCATCGGGTTGTAAGAAATCTTTTAATGTTGTACCACCTTGTATAATGGCTTTCGCTAATACGTTTTTAATCGTTTCAACGATTAAGACGCATTGTTTTCGCGTGAGGTTTTCGGCTAGTTTCATTGGGTGCAAACCACATAAAAAGAGCGTTTCATTGGCATAAATATTTCCTACGCCCACGACGACAGCATTATCCATTAAAAAAGTTTTAAGTGCGGTCGATTTCTTGCGTGATTTTTTAAAAAGGTATTCCGCATTAAATTCATCAGAAAGTGGTTCAGGACCAAGTTTTAGGAAAAGATGAAAGTCATCTAAGTTTTCAGTCCATAACCATGCACCGAAGCGTCTCGGGTCGTTATAACGCAGTAATTTGCCATTATTCATTACAATATCAAGGTGATCGTGTTTATCAATAGGGCTATTGTGCGGCACGATTCGAACAGAGCCAGACATGCCTAAATGACCAATGATATAACCTTTTTCAGTATGAATAATGAGATATTTCGCACGACGAGAGGTATCTAAAATTTTGACGTTTTTAAGCGTTGTTAATTCAGGAGAAACCACCCAGCGTAATTGAGGTTGGCGCACTACAATTTTTTCAATAATAAAACCTTTCAAATAGGGGCTGACACCACGCAGGGCTGTTTCAACTTCAGGAAGTTCAGGCATAGATAATCTCGATAATGAATTTGTGGTATAAAAAAACCCGAACAATGTCGGGCTTTTTTCAAATCAGCAAAATTATTTGATTTTTGCTTCTTTATAGATAACGTGTTTACGCACTACTGGATCAAATTTTTTGATTTCCATTTTTTCAGGCATATTACGTTTGTTTTTATCAGTTGTGTAGAAGTGACCGGTCTCTGCAGTAGAAACTAAACGGATTTTCTCACGAGCGCCTTTAGCTGCCATGTTTTAGCTCCTTAGATTTTTTCGCCACGAGCACGGATTTCAGCTAACACTGCATCAATGCCTTTTTTATCAATAATACGCATACCTTTCGCCGTTAAACGTAAGGTTACGAAACGGTTTTCACTTTCAACCCAGAAACGGTGAGTGTGAAGGTTTGGAAGAAAACGACGACGTGTCGCATTCATTGCGTGTGAGCGGTTGTTACCCACAGCTGGACGCTTGCCTGTTACTTGACAAACTCTAGACATAATAATCTCCAATAATTTAAATATAAGCTCGAGCTTATGGTTCGGATAATAAAGCTTAAAACTAAGCTTGCTTCCTCGTCAGGTCGCAGTATCCGACCCACTTACTATATTAAAGGTCGCAAATTATACTGACTTTATTTTTATTTCTCAAGTCTAAAAGCGATTTTTCCGTCTTTAAATAGAAATAAATGATAAAAAATCATCAAATTCCCTAAAACTATAACAGATTATGTTCTGCAAAAGAATAACAAGTCCCTTTGCCGACAATAAAATGGTCCAAAATACGAATATCTATTAACTCGGCGGCTTCGATAATTTTTTGTGTAATCAGTTTGTCGGAATAACTGGGTTCTGCGATACCAGAAGGATGATTGTGGGCTAAAATTAAGGCAGCTGCATTGCAGTAAAGACTTTCTTTGATGATTTCACGAGGATAAACATTCGTCACATTAATTGTGCCTAAAAATAACCGCTCTTTTTTAATCAAACGATGTTGATTATCTAAAAATAACACCATAAAAATTTCACGTTCTTCGTGGTGAAGCTCTGCTTGAAGATAAAGCTTTACTGTAGATGTGTCGCTAAATACATGCTCTATCAGTAATTCTTGTTTCAGATAACGCTTTGTCATTTCGGTGGTGGCTTGCAGTTGAACAAATTGCGTAATGCCTAATCCTTTTACTTTGCAAAAGGCTTCTTTATCTGCACTTAATAAGGCTCGAAGGGAGCCAAAATGTTGCAGCACGTTATGTGATAATGCCATGACAGGGCAACCTTTAATCCCTGTTCGTAGAAAAATAGCAAGTAATTCGTGATCTTCTAGGGCCTCAACGCCGTATTTCAATAATTTTTCACGAGGCATTAAAGGAGAGTTTGTCTGCATATTAATTAATGAAAAGAAAAAAGTGCGGTCAATTTTCATGATGTTTTCAATCTTGGCGAGAAGTCAGTTTTATTTTTGAAATCGAGATCGCAAAAATAAAATTTTTTATTGGCGAAATTTGAAGTAAAATAGGCGACCTTAAGTTGTTAAGTACTAACACACAAAAAAACATATCCATTCTATTAAGTCGTAGCGGAGTAGCAAATGAGCTTGAGCGGAAAGCGTATTGTTGTCGGAATTACAGGAGGCATCGCCGCCTATAAAACCATTGAGTTTATTCGTTTATTACGCAAATCTAACGTAGAAGTTCGAGTGACTTTAACACCCGCTGCCGCTGAATTTGTCACACCTTTAACGCTACAAGCCATTTCTGGCAATGCAGTTTCTCAATCTTTACTTGATCCTCAAGCTGAATTAGCCATGGGGCATATTGAGCTGGCCAAATGGGCTGATGCGATTGTAATTGCGCCAGCTAGTGCCGATTTTATTGCGCGTTTAACCGTTGGAATGGCAAATGATTTACTTAGCACGATTTGTCTTGCGACAAGTGCACCTATTTTGCTCGGACCAGCTATGAATCAACAGATGTACCGACAGGCAATTACACAACAAAATTTGACCGCTCTTTCTGCGCGAGGCATTCATTTTGTTGGGCCAAATAGTGGCTTTCAGGCTTGCGGTGATGTGGGAGCGGGTAGAATGTCTGAACCTGCTGAAATTTTTGAGTCGCTTCAATCACTTTTTGCTGTTCAGCAGGATTTAGCTGATTTAAGTGTCACTATTACGGCAGGCCCGACGCGTGAAGCTATCGATCCTGTTCGTTATATTTCTAACCACAGCTCAGGCAAAATGGGTTTTGCAATTGCTGAGGCTTTTGCAAAACGTGGGGCAAATGTCACCTTAATTGCGGGGCCTGTTAATCTGGCTACACCGAAAAATGTTCATCGTATTGATGTGACAACCGCCCATGAAATGTGGCAAGCCTCCCTTGAAAGTGCGGTCAAAAATCGTATCTTTATTGGCTGTGCTGCGGTAGCAGATTATCGAGTAGCGGAAGTTGCAGATCAAAAAATTAAGAAAACCAATGATAACGATGAGTTTTCTCTTAAATTGGTGAAAAATCCAGACATTATCGCCACTGTGGCAAGTTTAGAAAAAGATCGTCCATTTGTAGTGGGCTTTGCAGCTGAAACGCAAAATGTCGCTGAATATGCGAAGAGCAAACTTCAACGCAAAAATTTAGATATGATTTGTGCCAATGATGTATCGGGTGGGCAAGTATTCGGACAAGAGCAAAATGCTTTGCAGATCTTTTGGAAAACAGGCGAAAAAGCGTTGCCGTTAGCTGATAAAAATAAATTGGCAGACGTGTTGGTCACTGAAATTGTTGAGCATTATCACAAATAAAATACGTTCAAAATTCGTTGGATTTGGTGACCGCACTTTTGTATGACAGATTTCTTTTAAAGGATAAATAGGCATGAAAAAAATTGATGTAAAAATTTTAGATAGTCGTATTGGCAACGAATTTCCTTTACCAACCTATGCAACCGAAGGTTCAGCTGGTTTGGATTTGCGAGCATTGCTTGAAGAGGGCATTGAAATTCAACCAGGCGAAACCAAACTTATTCCAACAGGCCTTTCAATTTATATTGCCGATCCGAACCTTGCAGCCGTGATTCTGCCTCGTTCAGGTTTAGGTCATAAACACGGTATCGTATTAGGTAACTTAGTGGGCTTAATTGATTCAGATTATCAAGGCCCATTAATGGTGTCTGTATGGAATCGTGGTCATGAACCGTTCAAAATTGAAGTTGGTGACCGCATTGCACAGTTAGTTTTTGTGCCAGTCGTACAAGCTGAATTCAATATTGTCAGCGAATTTGCCGAAACTGAGCGTGGTGAAGGCGGTTTTGGTCATTCAGGTAAAAAATAAACTATGGTAGAACAATTATCTCTCGTAGAAGTAGATGAGGTAGCAGCGGAAATCAAACCGCCAAAAATCGAAAAACGCACGGTAAAAGAACGTCGGCAACAAGTGTTGACGGTGCTGACGCATATGCTGCATTCTGAACGGGGAATGGAACGTATGACAACAGCACGTTTAGCGAAAGAAGTAGGGGTGTCAGAAGCGGCACTTTACCGGTATTTCCCAAGCAAAACCAAAATGTTTGAAGCGTTGATCGATAATATTGAAGCGAATTTATTTAGCCGTATCACCACATCAATTCGTCATGAAACCAATACGATGAATCGAGTGCGTGATATTATGCAGATGATCCTCGACTTTGCGCGTAAAAATCCTGGTTTAACCCGTATTTTGACAGGGCATGCCTTGATGTTTGAAGCGCCTCTTTTGCAGGCTCGTGTTGCGCAATTTTTCGATCGTCTTGAAATGCAATTGGTGAATATTCTACAAATGCGAAAATTACGTGAAGGTCGTAGCTTTAATGTTGATGAACGAGTCATTGCTGCGCATTTAGTCACGCTTTGTGAAGGGCAGTTTATGCGTTATGTCCGCACAAACTTCCGTTTAGGCGCCAATCAAAGTTTTGAACAGCAATGGCGTTTTCTTGAACCGCTTTTTGCTTAATTGACTTTAGTTGATAAATATATGATTATTCCGTGGCAAGAATTGCCAACAGAAACCTTAGAAAATATTGTGGAAAGTGTGGTGCTTAGAGAAGGGACTGATTATGGTTCACACGAATTTTCTTTAGAACAAAAAAAACAACACCTACTAAACAAAATTCACAATGGAAGTGCAGTGATTGTTTGGTCAGAATTACATGAATCCATTGATATCAAAGATAAAATGGAATTTCTAAAATGAATCAATAGGAGCTTATATGTCAGAAGATGTAGAATTACTTGAAGAACAAAAGCCTCAGGATGATGAGCAGCAACGCGATCCTGCGCTTGATTGGTTCCTAACACATTGCCATTTACATAAATATCCAGCAAAGTCGACTTTAATTCATGCTGGGGAAGATGCCAATATTCTGTATTTCTTAATTAAAGGAACAGTAATGGTGTCATCAAAAGATGACGAAGGCAAAGAAATGATTTTATCTTATTTGGGGGCTGGGCAATTTTTTGGTGAAGCAGGTTTATTTGATGAGGGATCGAAACGTTCTGCTTGGGTGAAAACCAAAACGCCTTGTGAAATTGCGGAAATTTCCTATAAAAAATATCGTCAGCTTATTCAAATTAATCCTGAGATTTTAATGTTTCTTACTTCTCAGTTATCAAAACGCTTGCAAAATACCTCTCGACAAGTGACTAACTTGGCCTTTTTGGATGTGGCAGGGCGTATTGCTCAGGCGCTTATGCATCTAGCAAAACAGCCTGAAGCCATGACTCATCCGGATGGTATGCAGATTAAAATCACGCGCCAGGAAATCGGTCAAATGGTGGGTTGTTCTCGTGAAACCGTAGGGCGAATAATTAAGATGCTGGAAGATCAAAATCTAATTCATGCGCACGGCAAAACCATTGTGGTTTATGGCACTCGATAGAAAAAATAACCGTCTTTAATAAGACGGTTATTTTGTTTTTGTTACATTGATGTGATAGTTGAAATGCCTTTGTTAATTTTTATACGAAAAGCGAAAAAATACTTCTTTTAGTGCAATATCTTAATTGACAAAATAGCGGAAGACTTCTATTATAATACTACCTTCCAACGTGGTTTGTTTGGAAGTCAGGATTAGTCTCCTGAATATATAAGTGGCTTCTTTTAAAAGATTCTTAATCTTTTAATTTTATATCGCAGACTGGAACCCCAGAGATGCTTTAAATCTATGGTGGGCTAGGTAGAAATCCCGCAGGGATGCGATACAGTAAGCCACTTGCTGTTAAGACCAATTCTGCTTAGTTCCACCACCCTTCAAAACAATCTTCAATTTTCAAACATTCATTAACTTACTTTAAACGAGAAATTCTCAGCTAAAGTGCGGTCATTTTTTACTTTATTTTTCGCAAAAAAATACCGACCCATTTCTGAGACGGTATTTTATTTGGTGTGTTATTTCACTTTTTGTTTCATGGCTTCTGCCACAAGTTCAGCTTCAGGGCCGAGAACCACTTGTAAGCCATCGTTACCGATTTTCACGATACCTTTTGCACCAAGAGACTTAAGCTGTTCTTCATTAATTTTGTGTTGGTCCACTAAGCTTAAACGTAAGCGAGTGATACAAGCATCAATATTTTTGAAGTTATCAGCTCCACCTAAAGCATCAATAAATTTGACCGCTCTTTCTTCACGAGATTGGCTTGCTGCTGGTTGTGCTGCAGGGGTTTCTTCTGCTTCTTCTGCACGACCTAATGTTTTTAAGTTGAACGCTTTAATTGCAAAACGGAATACTGCATAGTAAATCACGAAGAATACTAAGCCTTGTACGATTAGCATATACCATTCAACGGCTAACGGGTTGCGTGATGAAAGCACCATATCCACGAGACCTGCACTGAAACCGAAGCCTGCGATCCAATGCATTGTTGCGGCGATAAAGACAGAAATACCGGTTAATACTGCATGGATGAAGTAAAGCACTGGCGCAACAAACATGAAAGAGAATTCTAATGGCTCGGTGATACCAGTAAAGAATGAGGCAAATGCCCCTGCAAGCATGATTGATGCCACTTTTGTTCTTTGGCTTGGTTTAGCGCTGAGATAAATCGCTAATGCGGCACCCGGTAAACCGAACATCATAACAGGGAAGAAACCGGCTTGATACATACCGGTTACACCAACTGTTGCAGTGCCTTCAGCAAGTGATTTCGCACCACCTAAGAAGTTTGGAATGTCATTGATGCCAGCCACGTCAAACCAGAATACCGAGTTTAATGCATGGTGTAAGCCAACAGGAATGAGTAAACGGTTGAAGAAACCGTAAAGACCTGCACCAACAGCGCCTAAATCTTTAATATTTTCACCGAATGATACTAAACCGCCGAAAATATATGGCCAGATGTAAAGCAGTACGAAGCTAATTAACATCATGACAAAAGAAACGACGATTGGCACAAGGCGTTTTCCGCTGAAGAAGGAAAGCGCTTTTGGCAATTCTACTTGATAGAAGCGGTTATAAAGTTCAGCTGAAATCACCCCGATCAAAATCCCAATAAATTGGTTATTGATTTTCCCGAAAGCGGCGGGCACTTCACTTACATCGATATGTTGTAGCTGAGCAACACTACCAGGTGAAAGTAGAGTGGTTACCACATAGTAACCCACTAAACCTGAAAGTGCAGCAGAACCATGTTTGTCCTTAGATAAACCGAAAGCAACGCCAACGGCAAAAAGCAGACCCATGTTATCGATGATAGCACCACCTGATTTAATTAAAAATGCAGCAAGTTGACTGTTAGCGCCCCAGCCATCAGGGTCAAGCCAATAACCAATACCCATCAGTACAGCCGCTGCTGGTAAGACCGCAACAGGTACCATTAAGGCCTGCCCAATTTTTTGCGCATAACCTAACACATTCATTTTTTTCTCCTATTTATAGTAATGAAGTATTACTTCATATTCTAAAGTAAAAAAAAATATTTTGTATAGATGTTGTTACTTTATCTCAAATTTGAGAAGCCGATCACAAATTTTGAAATTATACTTCAAAAAATATTTTTTTATGGTGTAACATCTACTATAATGAGACTCAACTAAAAGGAAACCAGGTATCCGTGCTTAGAATAGGAGTTTATATGTCGAAATTATCACATAATGAAGTCTTAGATAAAATTAAATTTGGTCTTATTGCGTCTTGTCAACCAGTTGATGATGGCCCGATGGATAAACCAGAAATCGTGGCGGCCATGGCACAGGCTTCTGTTGCTGGTGGCGCTGCCGGATTACGTATA
Source organism: Haemophilus sp. SZY H56 (assembly GCF_054332415.1). Classification (NCBI taxonomy): domain Bacteria; kingdom Pseudomonadati; phylum Pseudomonadota; class Gammaproteobacteria; order Pasteurellales; family Pasteurellaceae; genus Haemophilus; species Haemophilus sp. SZY H56. Next base: position 90,597 of record NZ_JBTGNX010000006.1, read on the forward strand.
GAGGGTATAGAAAATCTTAAAGCAACACGCCCTACTGTGAATGTGCCGATTATTGGTATTGTGAAACGAGATTTACCTGACAGTCCAGTGCGAATTACCCCATTTTTGCATGATATTGAAGATTTAGCGAAAGCCGGTGCAGACATTATCGCCGTGGATGGGACAAATCGTCCTAGACCAGTAGATATTGAAAGTGCGGTCAAAAAAATCCACGAATTAGGCTGTTTAGCCATGGCAGATTGTTCGAATTTAGAAGAAGGCTTGTACTGTCAAAAACTGGGTTTTGATATTGTGGGCAGTACGATGTCTGGCTACACAGGTGGTACAGTGCCAGAGGAGCCTGATTATCAATTAGTTAAAGATTTGAAAGCGGCAGGCTGTCGAGTCATGGCGGAAGGACGTTATAACACCCCTGAGTTGGCGAAAACGGCCATTGAAATTGGTGCTTATTGTGTGACAGTTGGTTCTGCATTAACTCGCTTAGAGCATATCGTAAGTTGGTTCACCGAAGCCATTCATTCAGCCAAAAAATAAAGGAAGAAGATATGTCATTAACAGTGGATAGTGGTCAGACATTACAGCGTTGTTTGGCATTAGATATTGGTGGCACGAAAATCGCTTCTGCTATAGTGAAAAATGGTGAAATTCAGCAGCGAAAACAGATTTCTACGCCACAGGATGATGCCGCTCAAGCCATGCATCAAATCCTTGCTCAGTTACTAAAAGAATATGAAGGGCAGTTTGATTATGTCGCCGTTGCTTCAACGGGCATTATTAATCAAGGCGTTCTGACCGCACTTAACCCTAAAAATTTGGGTGGATTGGCTCAATTCCCATTAAAAGACAGTATTGCACAACATACCGATAAACCGATTGGTTTGCTTAATGATGTGCAAGCTGCAGCCTATGCAGAATATCAATTACAAAACCCTAATGATGTTCAAAACTTTGCCTTTATTACGGTTTCAACAGGCGTAGGGGGCGGTTTAATTTTAAATCATCGTTTACTTACTGAGCCAAACGGCATTGCGGGGCATATAGGGCATACTTTGGCCGATCCTAATGGCCCTGTTTGTGGTTGTGGCCGCCGCGGTTGTGTTGAAGCTATTGCATCCGGTCGCGCGATTGAAGCAGTTTCTTCTCAATGGGATGAGCCTTGCGATCCTAAAGAAGTTTTTGCGCGTTTCCGTCAAAATGATGAAAAAGCAACCGCACTTGTGACTCGTTCAGCTCAAGCTATTGCGAATTTAATTGCGGATTTGAAGATTGGATTAGACATGCAAAAAGTCGTGGTTGGCGGTAGCGTAGGGTTGGCAGAAGGTTATTTACCGTTAGTTCAAGCTTTATTAAGTGAACTTCCTGCTGTTTATCATTGTGAATTAGAACGTGCTCAATTTGGACAAGATGCGGGCTTGATTGGCGCGGCTTACTGGGTAAAAGATTGCTTATTACAAGCCAAAAATACGGGAGTGGTTTATGGCTAAAAACGGCAATATTTTAAATATCATCAGCTCGTTATATCGTAGTTTAACGAAAACAGAAAAGAAAATTGCGGATGCGATTTTATTGAATCCCGATCTTGCGGTGCAAGCGCCTTTAGCTGAAATTGCCGCCCATTTAGAAGTGGGGGAGGCGACCTTTGTACGTTTTTGCCGTACTCTCGGCTTTAAAGGTTTCAGTGATTTTAAATTGGAATTATCCATCGAGCTAGCCACAAAAGATGGCAAAGATAACACCGTATTAGATTCCGATATTACCGATTCTGACAACTCATTGAATATTGCGCATAAGCTGAAATCTGCCATCAATAACGTGATGGATGAAACCATTAATTTGTTGGATTTTGAGCAGTTGGAAGAGGCAGTAAAATCCATTCAACAAGCGAATCGTGTTTTCTTATTTGGTGTGGGTACATCCGGTATTACTGCGGAAGATGCCAAAAATAAACTGATGCGTATCGGTGTGCAAGTGGATGCGACGGGTAATAATCATTTTATGTATATGCAGGCATCGTTATTGACGAAAAAGGATGTCGCAATTGGTTTGAGCCATTCCGGTTATTCGCAAGAAACCACTCATACCATGAAAATTGCGAAAGAAAATGGCGCCAAAACCATTGCGATTACGCACAGTTTGCGTTCCCCCATCACTGAATATGCTGATCTTGTTTTAGTGAATGGGAATAAGCAAGGTAAGTTGCAAGGCGATTCTATCGGCACGAAGATTGCCCAATTATTCGTATTAGATTTGATTTACGCTTTATTAGTACAGGCATCGCAGGAAAGTGCGGTCAAAATAAAGCAAAAAACATTAAATGTCATTTTAGAACAACGTATCAAATAGGAGAGAAAAATGCGTAACTTAAAAGGTATTTTTAGTGCGTTATTAGTATCATTCAATGAAGATGGCTCTATCAATGAAAAAGGTTTGCGTGAAATCATTCGCTATAACATTGATAAGATGAAAATTGATGGTTTATATGTAGGCGGTTCAACAGGTGAAAACTTCATGCTTTCTACGGAAGAGAAAAAACAAATTTTCCGTATCGCGAAAGATGAAGCAAAAGACCAAGTCGCGCTAATCGCACAAGTGGGTAGTGTGAACTTACATGAAGCAGTGGAATTAGGTAAATATGCAACGGAATTAGGCTATGACAGTCTTTCTGCAGTAACCCCGTTCTACTATAAATTTAGCTTCCCTGAAATCAAACATTACTATGACACGATCATTGCTGAAACAGGCAATAACATGATCGTGTACTCAATTCCGTTCTTAACTGGCGTGAATATGGGGATTGAGCAATTCGGCGAACTTTATAAAAACCCGAAAGTGCTAGGTGTGAAATTTACCGCTGGGGATTTCTATCTATTAGAACGCTTGAAAAAAGCTTATCCAAATCACTTAATTTGGGCTGGTTTTGATGAAATGATGGTACCTGCAGTCTCTCTAGGTGTAGATGGTGCGATCGGTAGTACATTCAACGTAAACGGTGTCCGTGCAAGACAAATCTTTGAATTAACCAAACAAGGTAAATTGGCTGATGCGCTTCAAGTTCAACACGTGACCAATGATCTTATTGAGGGCATTTTAGCGAATGGCTTATATCTCACTATCAAAGAGTTATTGAAACTAGAGGGTGTGGATGCAGGTTATTGCCGTGAGCCAATGACAGCGAAAGCAACACCAGAGCAATTAGCGAAAGCGAAAGAGTTAAAAGCAAAATATTTATAAATTAATGGAAAAGTGACCGCACTTACTTCTTTCTTCCTTCTATAGCGGGGCGGAAAGAATGTCAGTGTGGTACTGATAAGGAAGGTTATTATGCGTCTCATTCCTCTGAACAATGAACAACAAGTCAGCCGTTGGGCGGCGCGTCATATTGCTGATCGAATTAATCATTTTAAACCTACCGCAGAACGTCCTTTTGTATTAGGTTTACCAACAGGCAGTACACCACTTAAGACCTATCAAGAATTGATTAAATTAAATCAAGCAGGAGAAGTGAGTTTTAAACATGTGGTGACCTTTAATATGGATGAATATGTGGGTTTACCAAAAGAACATCCCGAAAGCTATCACAGTTTTATGCATAATAATTTCTTCAACCATATTGATATTCAACCGCAAAATATCAATATTTTGAATGGTAACACCGATGACCATGATGAAGAATGTCGTCGTTATGAAGAAAAAATTAAATCTTACGGCAAGATTCATTTATTTATGGGCGGCGTAGGTGTTGATGGACATATTGCCTTTAACGAACCTGCGTCTTCTTTAAGTTCGCGTACCCGTATTAAAACTTTAACACCTGATACCATTATTGCTAATTCTCGTTTCTTTAATAACGATGTAAATCAAGTGCCCAAATATGCTTTAACAATCGGCGTGGGTACATTACTTGATGCAGAAGAAGTGATGATTTTAGCAACGGGTCATAATAAAGCCTTAGCTGTACAAGCTGCAGTTGAGGGTAGTATTAATCACCTTTGGACAGTGAGTGCTTTACAGCTTCATCGTCATTTCGTTTTGGTATGTGATGAGCCTGCTCTGCAAGAATTAAAAGTGAAAACAGTGAAATATTTTACCGAATTGGAAGGTCGCGCGATTCATAGTGTATTATAAGTGCGGTTAATTTTAATTTGATTTTAGGAAGGTATGATGAAGTATGCGTTAATTAACAGCGTAATCTACACCAAAAATGAGGTGTTAAGAGATTATGCGGTGGTTATTGAAGGGGAATATATTCAATCCGTTATTCCACAAAGCGAATTAGAAAGTGGGATTAAAACCATTGATTTAAAAGGGCATAATCTCACAGCAGGCTTTATTGATTTGCAATTAAATGGCTGTGGCGGCGTGATGTTTAACGATCAAACAAGCGTGGAAACATTAGAAATCATGCAAGCCACTAACTTGAAATCAGGCTGCACCAGTTTCTTACCAACGTTTATTACTGCACCAGATGAAGATATCAAACTGGCAGTAAACATTATGCGTGAGTATTTGAATAAGCATAAAAATCAAGCGCTTGGTTTACACATCGAAGGCCCTTATTTAAGTCTTGAGAAAAAAGGCGTGCATCGCCCGGAATATATCCGTGAAGCGACGCCAGAGATGAAGGATTTCTTATGTGATAATGCTGATGTTATTACCAAGCTTACCATTGCCGCTGAAAACCCAACGGTGCAATATATTCCGGATTTTGTAAAAGCAGGCATTATTGTGTCTATTGGGCATTCTAATGCGACTTATGAAGTGGCGAAAGACGCTTTTCATAAAGGGGCAACTTTTGCGACTCACTTACACAATGCCATGTCGCCGATCAGTTCAGGACGTGCAATGGGCGTAGTTGGTGCAGTGCTAGATTCCGATGTTTACACAGGCATTATTGTAGATGGTGTGCATGTGAATTTTGGTAACGTTCGCTTAGATAAAAAAGCGAAAGGTGACAAGCTTTGTATTGTGACTGATTCTCTTGCTGCTGCAGGTGCACCACCTGAATTGGAAACCTTCACCTTTGTAGGAAAACCGATTTATGTGAAAGACGGTCGTTGCTATGATGCAAATGGTACGATTGCAGGTGCATCAATTACCATGATGGAATCTATTAAGAATGCTGTAGAGTATGTAGAAATGCCATTAGCAGAAGCGATTCGCATGAGTAACCTTTACCCAGCAAGAGCAATCGGCGTAGATGATCGTTTAGGCTCTGTTGAAGCAGGAAAAGTCGCAAACTTGGCGGTATTCACAAAAGATTATGACGTGATTGGTACCGTATTGAATGGTGAGTGGAAACCAAACTAAAGTGCGGTCAAAAATAGTATTGTTTTAAACGTAATCCGATCTTCAAACAGATCGGATTATTTTTTATGACTGTAGTTCGGCGATCTTACCAGTATCTACTTGGAACAATTTTCCTTTTCCCACTTGCATCTCTTTGAGTTGCCCTTGAGTAATAGCGGTTACGAAAACTTGAGAACCACTTTGTTGCAAGCGTTCCGCAAGCAGGGCGCGTTTATGTTGATCCAACTCAGAGGCAAAGTCATCAATTAAAAAGATGCAATGACGCTGTTTTTGAATCATTAAATGTTCACCTTGCGCTAAACGTAGCGCACACATCAATAATTTTAATTGACCACGAGAGAGCACATCTTCTACAGGTAGTCCATTGGCTTTAAAGCGGAAATCCGCTTTTTGTGGGCCTGAAACTGTATAACCAATGGCTTTGTCTCGCTCAAAGTTTTGCGCCAATAATTCACCATATTCTGTCGCTTTCTCCCAGCCTTGATGAAAGCTAACAGTAATTTCTAATTCAGGTAAAAATAACTGGCAGGTTTTTTCAATTTCTGGACGTAAGGCTTCTGCATATTCAGCACGCCAATCACTCACTTGGTGGGCTAATTTGGCTAATTCAATATCCCAAATTTTAATCGCAGAATAAGGCTGATTTTGACTTAATGCGGCATTTCGCTGTTTTAATAAGCGGTTTAATGCAACCCAAGAGGAATGAAAACTGTTATGGTGGTGGAATAAGCCCCAATCTAAAAATGCACGTCGAAAACTAGGGCCGCCATTTAATAAGGTAAGTCCTTCAGGCGTAATTAATTGCATGGGTAAAAGGTGAGCGAGATCGGCAATTTTATTGCCGTCTTCACCGTTTATTTTTGCGATGGTATTACCTTGACGAAGTTTTTGTAAGCCAACAGACCATTGATGTTGGCTTTCTTGAATTTGGCCAAAAAGCGTGAAATGAGGTTCGTCGTAAGAAATGATGCGATTTGCGACCGCACTTTTGAAAGAGCGTCCATGCCCGAGATAAAAAATGGCTTCTAATAAGCTCGTTTTTCCGCTGCCGTTGTTGCCGACTAAAAAGTTAAAGCCGTGATCAAATTCAAGATCCACGGCATTTAAATTTCTAAATTTTTCAACAATTAAGCGAGAAATGGCCATTATTCTTAGAGGCGCATTGGCATAATGACGTATTCAGCGCTTGCATCTTCGCTGTTTTCAATTAAGCAGCTTGATGACGCATCCGTGAGGCGAATACGTACTTGTTGGCATTTTAAGGCGTTCAATACATCCAAAATGTAAGTCACATTAAAGCCCACTTCCATTTCTTCACCTTGATAATTCACATCCACGATTTCTTCTGCCACTTCGTGTTCTGGGTTAGATGCGGTAATTTTAAGTTGGTTTTCACTTAAGTTTAAACGCACGCTACGTACACGTTCATTTGAAAGGATAGAAGCCCGTACAAAGGCTTGTTTTAAGGTTTCCCAGTTACCTTCTACGATACGCGTTGCATTACGTGGTAATACTCGACGGTAATCCGGGAAGCGGCCATCAATAAGTTTTGAGGTAAACACAATGTGGTTTAAGTGAATACGAAGATTATTCGTGCCGATTTGCAAACGAGCAAGTTCATCACTGCTTTCTAATAGGCGATTCAGTTCTAATACACCTTTACGAGGGAGAATAACGGAATGAGTTTGCAGATCTTGATCTAATTCGATCGTACAAACGGCAAGACGGTGACCGTCAGTTGCAACAGTACGTAATAAATTACCTTCCGTTTCAAATTTCATGCCGTTTAAGAAATAGCGAGCATCCTGGTTTGCCATTGAAAATTGGGTGGCTTCAATTAAGCGACGTAAGGTGCTTTGCGGTAAGGCAAAATCCACTTCAGATTGCCAATCCGTTAGATTTGGATATTCTTCAGCGGGCAGCGTAGTGAGATTAAATTTACTGCGACCCGATTCTACAATGGCGCGATCTTCTTCAAAGGTAACTGTAATTTCAAATTCATCTGATAATGTACGGCAAATATCTAAGAATTTTTTAGCCGGAATAGTGAACGCGCCATCAGCGGTTGAAGACGAAAGTTGAGTATAGCTAGAAAGCTCAACTTCAAGGTCTGTCCCTGTAATCGTTAAACGGTTATCTTCAATTTGTAATAACACGTTATTTAATACAGGAATATTCGGACGATTGCTCAATACGCCACAAACTTGCTGTAAGGGTTTTAATAGGTTTTCTCTTGAAATGCTAAATTGCATCATTGGCTCCTTATGCCGATAATGTGCGAATTAAATTCGCCCAATCTTCTTGAATACTGCTGTCTTTTTCACGGAATTTTGGCACTTCACGGCAGGCATTTAAGACGGTCGTATGGTCGCGTTCAAAAGCTCGTCCAATTTCGGGTAAACTTTTATTGGTTAATTCTTTGGCTAATGCCATCGCAACTTGGCGTGGACGAGTGACTGATCTCGCTCTGCTTTTTGATTTTAAATCCGCCACTTTAATTCGATAGTATTCTGCCACGATTTTTTGAATGTTTTCAATGGTTACTAAACGTTCTTGTAAGGCGAGAATATCTTTTAATGTGTCACGGACAAAATCAATATCAATGTGACCACCTTTGAAGTCTTGCATCGCTTTCACACGGTTTAACGCACCTTCTAATTCACGAACGTTAGTGCGTAAACGTTGAGCAATAAAGAATGCCACTTCTTCTGGCAGCGCCATATTATGTTCTTCTGCTTTTTTCAGCAAAATCGCAACACGGGTTTCTAAATCAGGTGGTTCAATCGCAGTGGTTAAACCCCAGCCGAAACGAGATTTTAGGCGTTCTTCAATTTTCTCAATTTCTTTTGGATAGCGGTCAGAGGTCAAAATAATTTGACGGCTGGTTTCAAATAAGCTATTGAAAATATGGAAAAATTCTTCTTGTGTTTTTTCTTTCTCTGCAAAGAATTGAATATCATCCACTAATAAGGCATCAAGAGAACGATAGAATTTTTTGAATTGATCCATTTTATTATCACGCATTGCTTTTACCATGTGCTGCATAAAATTATTCGCATGGATATAAAGCACGCGGGCATTCGGTTTATTCGCTAAAATACCATTACCGATGGCGTGTAATAAGTGAGTTTTACCTAAACCTGTCCCCCCATATAAAAAGAATGGATTTGCTGTTGGTTCACCAGGTGCAAGGGCAAGTTTTTGACCTACTGCACGGGCGAGTTGGTTTGATTTACCTTCAACAAAGTTATCAAATACATGTTTACGATTTAGATGTGATTCAAATTTAGTTAGTGAATCAGATTCTTGCTGAGAACTCACCGCACTTTCTTGATGATTAGCTGTTTGACTCGGGGCTGATTCAACTGCTTTTGGCGCTGGTTTTACCCCTTCTTTTACGATAATTTGTAGGTTTGGATTTTTAGCAAGGGCTTGGCAAATTTGATGAATTTGAGCCAAGTAATGATTTTCCACCCAGCTTTTTACAAACATATTGGACGCATATAACACCACTTGATCTTGTGAGATGACATCCGCTTGTAATGGGCGTAACCAAGTGCTGAGATCCATCGGAGAAACTTGATCTTGTAGCTGTGATAAGCAATCTTGCCATAGGGTGGAAAGGCTCACGATAAATTATCCTTATGTTATATGCGTATAAAATAAAAGCCGCAAAAGTGCGGTTAAAAATCGAAGAGGATTTTACAATAATTTAGGCGAAAGATCTTCTGTTGCTCATCAAAAAAAGACAAAAAGGTTGCTTGAGATTTTGCCCAAAATCCGTATAATCCCCACGATTTTAGAAGAAACGGAAGATTATTTCGGAATTTTCTCTTTTCTTATTTGACGAAAGCCCAATTTATGATTAAAATTGCGGTCTATTTTTTATAACCCTTGTTGTGTTTTGGCTATCAAAACAGTAAACCATTTTGATTTAGGTAGATTATAATGAAACGTACATTTCAACCTTCTGTATTAAAACGTAGTCGTACTCACGGTTTCCGTGCTCGTATGGCAACTAAAAACGGCCGTCAAGTTTTAGCTCGTCGTCGTGCTAAAGGTCGTAAAAGTTTATCTGCATAATCACCTCTTTTAGTGATTAAGCTAAACTTCTCTCGGGAGTTACGATTGTTAACTCCCGCTCAATTCAAAAATGTCTTCGAACAACCGTTTCGAGCAAGCACCCCTGAAATTACCATTCTCGCACGCAAAAATAATCTTGAGCATCCACGCTTAGGTTTAACTGTGGCTAAAAAACATCTTAAACGAGCGCATGATCGTAATCGTATCAAACGTTTAGTTCGTGAAAGTTTTCGTTTGTCCCAACATAATTTGCCTTCTTGTGACTTTGTCTTTGTGGCGAAACGTGGCATTGGTCAGCTTGATAATCAAACGTTTTTACAAACTTTGGATAAATTATGGGCACGTCACATTCGTTTGGCACAAAAATCCTCATCGCTTTAATTAAGTTTTATCAAGTAGCGATTAGTCCTTTAATCGGGCCTCGCTGTCGTTTTGTGCCAACCTGTTCTTGCTATGGTATTGAGGCGTTAAAAACACATGGATTGTTAAAAGGTAGTTGGCTTACGCTAAAACGTGTATTAAAATGTCACCCCTTAAGCGCCGGTGGATTCGATCCTGTTCCGCCGAAAAAGATTAATAATAACGATGAGAAAAAATAATGGACTCAAGACGTAGCCTATTAGTGCTTGCACTACTCTTTATTTCTTTCCTTGTTTATCAGCAATGGCAACTTGATAAAAATCCACCGGTTCAACAACAGACCACGGAACAAACAACAACCGCCTCTTCTGATGTACCGGCAAGTTCTTCTTCATCTGCCGAAGTAGTGGCAGACTCACAAACCAAAGGTCACATTATCACATTAGAAAATGATGTATTCCGTTTGAAAGTGGATACATTAGGTGGTGATGTAATCAGTTCTGAATTATTAAAATATGATGCAGAATTAAATTCAAAAGAACCTTTCGTTTTATTAAAAGATACAAACGAGCATGTTTACATTGCACAAAGCGGCTTAATCGGTAAAAACGGGATCGATACAAAAGCAGGTCGTGCACAATATCAAGTGACGGGTGATAATTTCAAATTAGCAGAAGGTCAAAATGAACTTTCTGTACCATTAACATTTGAAAAAGATGGTGTCACTTATCGTAAAATCTTTGTATTAAAACGCGATAGCTACGATGTAGGTGTTAACTTTGAAATTGTGAACCAAAGTGGTAGCGCAATTGAAGTTGAACCTTACGGTCAATTAAAACATACATTAGTTGAAAGCAGCGGTAACGTAGCAATGCCTACTTATACCGGTGGTGCGTATTCTTCTTCTGAAACAAATTACAAAAAATACAGCTTCAGCGATATGAAAGACAAAAATCTTTCTATCGATACCAAAGCAGGTTGGGTTGCTGTTTTACAACACTATTTCGTATCAGCTTGGATCCCAAATCAAGATGTAAATAACCAACTTTATAGTATTACAGATAGCAAAAATAACGTTGCGTCTATTGGTTATCGTGGTCCAGTAGTATCTGTTCCAGCGGGTGCAACAGAAACAATTACCAGCTCATTATGGACAGGTCCGAAATTACAAAACAAAATGGCTGAAGTGGCTAACCACTTAGACTTAACTGTCGATTATGGTTGGGCATGGTTCATCGCGAAACCATTATTCTGGTTATTAACTTTCATTCAAAGTATTGTATCTAACTGGGGTGTGGCAATTATTTGTGTCACCTTAGTGGTGAAAGCGATTTTATATCCGCTCACAAAAGCACAATACACGTCTATGGCGAAAATGCGTATGTTGCAACCAAAAATGCAAGAAATGCGCGAACGTTTTGGTGATGATCGCCAACGTATGAGCCAAGAAATGATGAAACTTTACAAAGAAGAAAAAGTAAATCCACTTGGCGGTTGCTTACCATTAATCCTTCAAATGCCAATTTTTATCGCATTATACTGGACGTTTATGGAAGCGGTTGAACTGCGTCATGCACCATTCTTTGGTTGGATTCAAGATTTATCGGCACAAGACCCTTACTACATTCTCCCAATCTTAATGGGCGGATCAATGTTCTTGTTACAAAAAATGTCACCGACACCCGTTGCAGATCCAATGCAACAAAAAGTGATGAATTTCATGCCGTTGATCTTCATGTTCTTCTTCCTCTGGTTCCCGGCAGGTCTAGTGCTTTACTGGTTAGTGTCTAACTTAATCACTATCGTACAACAACAAATGATCTACCGTGGTTTAGAGAAAAAAGGGTTACATACCCGTAAAAAATAACAAATAGAAGGCATCGAAAGATGCCTTTTTTCTATCATTGATTGATATATAATCTCATGGGCGTATTAATGCGCCCTCTCATTTTTTTATCGCAGATAAAAGTGCGGTCAATTTTTAGTGAGTTTTTATGAAAGAAACAATCGTCGCACAAGCGACAGCACCAGGACGTGGTGGTATTGGTATTTTGCGTGTATCTGGCCCGAAAGCGGTTGAAGTGGCACAGGCGGTGCTCGGTAAATGTCCTAAACCAAGAATGGCAGATTATTTACCTTTTAAAGATGCTGATGGCACAGTATTAGATCAAGGCATTGCGCTTTATTTTAAATCGCCGAATTCCTTTACTGGTGAAGATGTATTGGAATTGCAAGGTCATGGCGGACAAGTGGTATTAGATTTGTTACTAAAACGAATCTTACAACTTGATGGTGTTCGTCTTGCGCGTCCAGGTGAATTTTCTGAACAAGCTTTTTTAAACGATAAATTAGATTTAGCCCAAGCTGAAGCCATTGCTGATTTGATTGATGCGACTTCGGAGCAAGCTGCTCGTTCAGCATTAAAATCATTACAAGGTGAATTTTCTAATAAAGTGAATCAGTTAGTGGATTCCGTGATTTATCTGCGTACTTATGTGGAAGCGTCGATTGATTTCCCCGATGAAGAAATTGACTTTTTGGCAGACGGTAAAATCGAAGCAAAATTACGAGAAATTATTGATCAGCTTGATTTAGTCCGTAGCGAAGCAAAACAAGGCTCGATTTTACGTGAAGGGATGAAAGTGGTGATTGCTGGTCGTCCAAATGCAGGTAAATCAAGTTTACTGAATGCTTTAGCGGGCAGAGAAGCAGCCATTGTGACAGATATTGCTGGTACAACGCGTGATGTGTTGCGTGAGCATATTCATATTGATGGCATGCCTTTACATATTATTGATACCGCCGGGCTTCGTGAAGCGACAGATGAAGTTGAACGTATCGGGATCTCACGTGCCTGGACGGAGATTGAGCAAGCCGATCGCATCATTTTAATGTTAGACAGCAGCGACCCTGATAGCCAAAATATCGAAAAAGTGCGATCAGAATTTTTATCAAAATTGCCAAATAATATGCCAGTGACCATTGTTCGCAATAAAGTAGATTTAAGTGGCGAGGCAGTTGGGCTAAAAGAAGAAAATGGAACAACGACCGTTTGTTTATCCGCCCAAACACATCAGGGTGTAGATTTGTTGCGTGAGCATTTAAAACAGGCGATGGGATTCCAAACGGGAATGGAAGGTGGTTTCTTAGCACGCCGTCGTCATCTTGATGCCTTAGAAAAAGCGGCCGAACATTTACAAATTGGATTAGTCCAATTAACTGAATTTCATGCGGGTGAATTACTGGCAGAAGAACTTCGTTTAGTTCAAGCTAACCTGAGTGAAATTACGGGGCAATTTACCTCGGATGATTTACTCGGCAATATTTTCAGTTCTTTCTGTATTGGAAAATAACTTGTAGTTTATGACTTTTCATATGTTGTGGGTTATTGCTCTAGGGCTTTCGATGGATGCCTTTGCAGTTTCCACCTCTAAAGGCTTAGCAATGCGGGCTTTTCGTTGGAAACAAGCATTAGCTATTGCATGTTGCTTTGGGTTATTCCAAGGCATCATGCCTGCGATAGGCTATGTTGTCGGACTGCAATTTAGTCATATGATTCAAAATTGGGATCACTGGATTGCGTTTATTTTGCTCGTTCTCATCGGTGTGAATATGATTCGAGAAGGAATTAGCTCAGATGATGAACCCACTCCCTCATTGATTAGTTTAAAACACTTGCTAACACTTGGTGTGGCAACGAGTATTGATGCGTTAGCCATTGGTGTCTCTTTTGCTTTTCTTTCCGTGGACATTTTGTTGGCTGTCTTCATCATTGGTTTAACAACCTTTGTCATCTCTTTTATTGGCGTAAAGAGCGGTCATTTTTTAGGGAAAAAATTCAAAAGCAAAGCAGAGATTTTTGGCGGTTTAGTGTTATTAGTCATGGCTGTGAAAATCCTACACGAACATGGTGTTTTTTAAGTGCGAATTTTCGCCTTTTAGATTATAATCTTACGAACTTTGTCTTTTTTTAAAAGGGTAATAATTGAATGTTAATTGAAAAAATGCATGGCATCGCCCATAGCTTTATCGGAAAAGCGATCTTTGCTTTAATTCCAGTTTCATTTTTGATTGGTGGGATGTCAGGTTATCTGTATAGCAGCAATGATAGTTTTGCGGCAAAAGTAAATGGCGAAACCATCTCTCAACAAGATTTCTTAAATCGTTATAACCAAGAGTTTGAAGCGCGAGCACAACAAGAAGGCGAGAGTTTCTTAGCGAAAACTGACTCTGTAGAATTTGTGACAGCACTTCGTCAAAATTTAATTCAACGTTTAGTAGATCAAGAATTAATCCGTCAATATGCCAAAGAATTAAAATTAGGTGTCAGCGATGACATGATCAAACGTGCGATTGTAAGCGATCCTAATTTACAATCTAACGGTAAATTTGATAACACTCGTTATCAACAATTATTGACTCAAAATGGTTTAACGTCTGATACTTATGCAGCTATTTTACGTAATGCATTAACACTTGAACAAATGCAAAACGGTTTGGCTGACAGTGAATTTGTTGTGCCGGCTCAAGTAAAAGATAGTGCGCAAACCTTTTTCCAAAAACGTATCGCTCGTCTTGCAACTCTTCCATTAGCCGATGAAGTGGCAAAACAAAAGGTGACAGAAGAAGAAATTAAAGCGTATTACGATGCGAATGCGAAATCACTTGTTCAACCTGAACAGGCGAAAGTGCAATATATTCGCGTTTCAGCGAATGAATTAGGTAAATTACAACCTGTCACTGAAACACAAATTGCACAATATTATCAAGAAAATAAAGCGCAATTTATTAGCCAAAAATTAGCACATATCCAATTAGCCACTGAGAAAGAAGCGGATGCGGTTTATCAAGAACTGCAAAAAGGCGCTGATTTTGCTGAGTTAGCAAAAGCGAAATCTGTGGACAAACTTTCTGGTGCACAAGGCGGTGAATTAGGTTGGGTAAAAGACAACGAATTACCGAAAAACTTTGAAGATGCAGCATTATTATTAAATGTTGGTCAATATAGTACACCAGTTAATGTGGATGGGGCTTACCATATTATTTTAGTGCAAGATCGTAAAGAACGTACTTTAGGCGAAGTAAAAGAACAAATTGTGGATACCGTACGTAAAAATCTAGCAGGAAGTCGTTTTCAAGCGGTAGAAAAAGCGGTTCGTGCAAAAGCGGCAGAAAGCAGTGATTCTTTAGCTGCGGTAGCAGAAGCAGCAGGCGTGAAAGTCGAAGAAACAGATTATTTTGGTAAAAATAATGTCCCTGCGGCATTAAATTTCCCAAATGTGACTTCTGCCATTTTTGAATCAGATATTTCAAACGGCGGTGCAAATTCTGAGCCATTAATTGTTGGTGAAAATGAATTTGTTGTAGTACGTGTCGTTGATCATAAAGCTGAAGGTTTACAAAGCCTTGATGAAGCGAAATCAACGATTGAGCAATTCTTAAAACGTGAAAAAGCCGATAAAGTATTAGCTGAAAAAGCAGAGCAAGCCGTTAAAGCGCTATCTGCCGAACTAACCAAATTACCTGCCGGTATTAGTTTTAGTGAGCCACAAACCTTTACGTTAGTGGATAATAAAGATCCAGTGCTTTATGAAGGTGTATTTGCTATTGCAAAACCACAAGATGGCAAAGCGGCTTATCAAGTTGCTCGTAACAGCAAAGGTGATGTGGTTGTGGTTGCTCTTGAACGTGTAGAAGAGCCTACTTTAAGTGAACAAGAATTAGCGAAATTTAGCACTCAACTTGTTCGTGCGCGTCAAGGTGAATTGCAAGGACAGTTAATGCAAGCATTGCGTGAAAAAGCACAAATCGAGATTAATACCAGCTTTATTAATCAAGATGATTCAGAAGAAGGTGCAGCTCACTAAGCTGATTGAAATGTCATTCATCATCAATTTCTGATGGAAAATAAAAGCAAAGTGCGGTAAATTTTGACCGCACTTTTTTATATAAAACAAGGAGAAGACTATGGCTCAAGAAACTATTTTTAGCAAAATTATTCGCAAAGAAATCCCCGCCAATATTGTTTATCAAGATGAATTAGTGACCGCATTCCGAGATATTTCACCTCAAGCGAAAACCCATATTTTGATTATCCCAAATAAAGTCATTCCAACGCTTAATGATGTGACAGAACAAGATGAAGTTATCTTGGGTCGCTTATTTACTGTCGCGGCTAAAATTGCTAAAGAAGAAGGCATTGCCGAAGACGGTTATCGTTTGATTATGAATTGTAATAAACACGGTGGACAAGAAGTATTCCATATTCATATGCATCTTGTTGGTGGTGAACCTTTAGGTAGAATGTTGGCAAAATAATGAAAAAGATCCTAATTACAGCAACGGTATTATTTTTAACGGCTTGTTCATCTGCACCAAATATTGTGGGAACCAATAAGCCAATTTTAAATATGGCGTCAAATTTAGCACCCGCTTTAGATGTTGATTTGTCGGATAATACGGTAGCTTTTAAAAATAAAACTACGCAAAAACTCAATGTGCTTTACCACCTTTATTGGTATAACACACAAGGTGTAACGCAAGTTTGGCCGAATCAGCAAGAAAGCCAATCAGGCAATATTTTATTGCAACCACAAGAAAAGAAAGTGTTTGAGCTACCAAAACCAAGCACAGAAAGTAGCAATTATCGTCTTTACTTACAATAGTTTATGTCCACATTATTAATTGACCTTGAAGGTCATGAGCTCAAACAAGAAGAAGTTGAATTACTGGAACATCCTTTAGTTGCTGGTTTGATTTTATTTACCCGCAATTTTTATGATCGTCAGCAAGTTCAAGCGCTAATTAAATCCATTCGCCAGAGAGTAAAAAAGCCTTTATTGATCACGGTTGATCAAGAAGGTGGGCGCGTGCAACGTTTCCGTGAAGGTTTCACTCAGCTACCCGCAATGCAGGCTTTTGCGGCATTAGTTAAGGATTCAACTCAGCAACAACAAATAGCGAAAGAAGCGGGTTGGCAAATGGCGGCAGAAATGGTGGCGTTAGATATTGATTTGAGTTTTGCTCCGGTGTTGGATTTGGGGAATGAATGTCGTGCGATTGGCGATCGTAGTTTTGGCAGTGATGTAAAAAGTGCGGTCAATTTAGCTGCAGCTTTTATTGATGGTATGCACCAAGCAGGTATGGCTACAACGGGAAAGCATTTCCCAGGACACGGCCATGTTTTAGCTGATTCTCATCTTGAAACCCCTTATGATGAGCGAGCAAAAGAGGTGATTTTTAATCATGATATTTTGCCATTCCAGCAATTAATTCAACAGAGTAAGCTTGATGCGATTATGCCAGCTCACGTCATTTATACACAATGTGATAGCCAGCCAGCAAGTGGCTCGAGTTATTGGTTAAAAGAAATTTTGCGTGAACAGTTAGGCTTCCAAGGGGCGATTTTCTCTGATGATTTAGGCATGAAAGGCGCAGACTTTATGGGCGATTTTGTGGCTCGCAGTGAAAAAGCCTTAAATGCTGGTTGTGACTTATTATTGCTTTGTAATGAACGAGAAGGTGTCATTCAAGTGCTTGATAATCTGAAGTTACAGGAAACAACGGAGCATTTCACAGCACGCCAAGCTCGCTTGAAATCTCTCTTCAAACAAAAATCCTTTGATTGGTCAGAACTCACCAAAACTTCACGTTGGATTGAAAATCATCAAAAACTGACCGCACTTCAACAAGAGTGGCTTGCTTCTAAATGATTGATTGCCATCATTATAAAAAAGGCGATTGCCGTTCTTGTCAATGGCTTGAAATGCCTTATGAACAGCAACTTGCCAAGAAAGAAGAGCATCTAAAACAACAACTTGCCAAATTGGATTGTGATGATTTAATTTGGCATCCGCCTTTTTATTCCTCTGAGTCAGCTTTTCGTAATAAAGCGAAAATGGTTGCGAGTGGTGCGGTGGAACGTCCCATTTTAGGTATTTTACAAGACCCGAATGATCCACAAAGTGCGGTGGATTTATGTGATTGCCCACTTTATCCACAACGCTTTACTGAACTCTTTCCGATTCTAAAAGATTTTATTGGACGTGCGGGTTTAGTCCCTTATAACGTGGCTAATCAAAAAGGTGAGCTCAAATATATTCTGCTTACAGAAAGCCAACATACAAAAAAATTGATGTTGCGTTTTGTATTACGTTCAGAAACTAAACTATCGTTAATTCAACGTGAATTTGCAGGGCTATTGGAAAAATTACCACAACTTGAAGTGGTGAGTGTGAATATCCAACCTCAACATGCCGCAATCTTAGAAGGTGAGAAAGAAATCTTTTTAACGGACCAGCACACCTTATCAGAAAGCTTTAACGGTATTCCGTTGTTTATTCGACCTCAAGGTTTCTTCCAAACGAATCCACTTGTAGCACAAGGGCTATATGCAACGGCACAAGATTGGGTGCAAGATTTGCCGATTACTAAACTTTGGGATCTCTTTTGTGGCGTTGGAGGTTTTGGGCTTCATTGCGCTAAAGCTTTACAGGATAAACATCAACAAGAAGTGGAGTTGACGGGGATTGAAATTTCGCCATCTGCTATTCAAGCGGCGACTCAATCCGCTCAGGTGTTAGGGCTAAACAACGTTAAATTCCAATCTTTGGATGCGGCTAATTTTGCTTTAACGCAAGATGAAAATAAACCTGATTTGGTGATCGTCAATCCGCCTCGTCGAGGTATCGGAAAGGAACTCGCTGAGTTTCTCAATGAAATGCAACCGCACTTTATTCTTTATTCCAGCTGTAACGCAATTTCCATGGGAAAAGATTTGCAGCATTTAACCAATTATAAACTTAATCAAATTCAATTATTTGATATGTTCCCGCATACAGCGCATTATGAGACGCTAGCATTATTGTCCAAACTTAATGTCGATGAACATATAAGTGTTTAAATAGAGCTTGATGAACTTGATTTGACAAGTGCTGAGAGCAAGGCTACTTATGAGCAAATTAAAGAGTGTGTACTGGGGAAATTTGGATTTAAGGTTTCTACATTGTATATAGCACAAATTAAAAAGAAATGTGGAATTGTACTAAGGGAGCATTATAATAAATCGCAAAAAGAGAAACAGGTTATTCCACATGTAAACCTGAAAAAGAAGAAGCTATCATGGATGCGTTAAGATATTTCAAAATGATTTAAGCGCAAGGTCGCTTTGGTTTTCTTGGTAATTCTTCTACCTTCTAATAGGTATAAGAACAGCCCTGAAGATTTCCCTCCAAGGCTTATATTATATTTCTTGCTGATTATATAGTACCACAGACTATAGATGCATATTCTAGAACATATATCTGATCTAGCATTTTGTAAATTAACGCTACTTGATTGTTGTTAGCAGTTTTAACTCATATTCAACGATTAAATTTATTTTCCATAGAATTGGCAAACTTTACCAAGGCTAACATAACAGGAACTTCAACCAGAACACCTACTACAGTTGTTAGCGTAGCTCCTGATACTAGCCCAAATAGAGATATAGAAACTGCAACGGACAGCTCAAAAAAGTTAGATGCACCAATCATGCCACATGGCGCTGCAATTGAATATGGTAGCTTTACTAAATATGCTATGAAAAATGTTATTGCAAATATAAACAAAGTTTGAATTATCAAAGGAATTGCAATAAGGATAATATTTAGTGGCTGATCCAATATCTTCTGTCCTTGAAATGAAAATATTATAATCAACGTCAACAATAATCCCATCATAGTGTATTTATCAAATGCAGGGATAAAAGTTTTATTTAGGTAGTCTTCTCCTTTATTTTTAATGATTATACTTCTAGTTACCATGCTTAAAATAAGAGGAACAACAATAAATAATACAATGGACAATAAAAGTGTTCCCCATGGAATATTTATATCTCCAACCTTTAATAAGAAGCTCACAATTGGTATATATGCAATCAAAATAATTAAGTCGTTACTCGCTACCTGTACTAAGGTATAACCACTATCACCTCTTGTTAACTTGCTCCATACAAATACCATTGCGGTACATGGTGCAGCGCCGAGTAAAACCGCCCCAGCTAAATATTCTGATGCCAATTCCTTATTAATAAATCCTTTATAAATAATAAAGAAAAATAATGAAGCGATTAAATACATGGTGAGTGGCTTAATGATCCAATTTACAAACCATGTAATAAATAGACCTTTAGGATTTTTTCCTATGTCTTTTATACTTTTAAAATCAATTTTCAACATCATTGGATAAATCATTATCCAAAGTAAAATTGTTGTTGGTATAGACACGTTGTAGAACTCAAATTTTCCTAACCAATCTGGAATAGAAGGAAAATATTTCCCAATAAATATGCCTATTACCATACAAATTAACACCCAAAAAGTCAGATTTTTCTCAAAAAAACCAATTCCATTTATTTTCTTCATTTTTTCCCTCCTTTCTTCAATTTTTTTTGATATGAAGAGTATTTTTTAGTTACCCTTAAAGGTAACTAATTTCTTGCTGTAGATGATAAAAACATCTGTATTATTTTTTGTCTTCCTTGCTCAGATATCGTGTAGTAAACCCACTTGCCTTCTTCTCTTGCTGTAACAATTCCTGACTCTGTCAATATTTTCATATGATATGACAAGCCTGATTGTGTTAAATCTAGTTTTTCTAGTAAAACACAGGCACATTCTTCCCCATTTTTTAATAAATCTAATATCTCTAGGCGAATAGCCACTGAAAAGGCTTTAAATATCTTTGCAGTTTTTACTAAATCTCTGTTCATAAAAGCCCTCATATCAAATTATTTTGATGTGTTTGTTGTATCACCAATTATTCTTCTTGACAAGTCTTATTTCGAGAGATATCAAAAATGCTTCTGAATAATCTTGTCATCTTATATTATTGTAATTAATGTTAGTTTCTTTTATGTACATACTTGTATCATAGAACATATAAGTTTATAGAATGACCTTACAAGCATCATCTATTCTTTTTATCAGATATCTAAAATCCTCAAGAACTATTTGTAATACGAATCGGATTTTCTGGAACTTTCATCGTTTCAAGTGCCTTTTTATGCCACTTCCTTATCGTTCTTGCAGCAACAAATAGAACTTCTCCGATATGTTTCTAAGTATAGTTATGAAGATAGCGATGCATCAAAACCATCTGTTCGTCTGTATCTTTGATTTAAATATTCCTCCCAAAATGTGTTTAAAATATTGACAGAATTCCAGTTTGGACAATGATGAACAAGTTGAAGTACTGATATTGCAGGAACTCAATTCCTAATAAAAAAGCTAACATCTCTGTTAGCTTTTTTAGTTAGAAATTTAACCGCACTTTTATTTTGCTATAAACTAGGGCAATTAAGAAAAATACGGCCTGTAACAAAATAATGCATGCACCAGTGGAGGCATCAAAATGATAGCTAAGTAGCACGCCTAGTAGGCTTGCAGTTACAGCGCTGATGATTGCGATAACAAGCATCTTATCGAAGCGATTTGTCAGGGTTAGCGCGGTGATGCCAGGCGCAATTAGCATCGCTACAACCAAAATAACCCCAACGACTTGCATCGTACTCACAATGGTGAGTGCGAGCAATGTGAGTAAGCCATAGTGCAGTAATTTAGGCGAGAGACCTGCAACACGAGCATGGCTCGGATCAAAGCAATAAAGTAAAAAATCACGACGCTTTAATCCAAGTAAAATAAAAATGATCAAGGCGATGATAGCCGTTTGAATCAGCTCTTCTCGGCTTACACCCAATACGTTACCGAATAAGATGTGGGTGAGATGTTGTGATGTTTGGATTTTAGTGAACAGCACCAACCCAATGGCAAACATCCCTGAAAATACAATCCCCATTGCGGTATCTTCTTTGATACGGCTGTTTTCTTTTAAATAACCGACACCTAAGGCACAGGCAATTCCAGAGACAAAGGCACCAATCACTAATGGAATACCCGCTAGAAAAGCTAAGACAATGCCAGGTAGGACAGCATGAGAAATGGCATCACCCATTAATGACCACCCTTTCAAGACCAAATAGCAGGAGAGTAGTGCACAAATAACCGCAACTACTAATGCGGTGAGTAGCGCATTTTGCATAAAGGCAAATTGAAATGGCTCAACGAAAATGGCGAACATCTCAGTCATAATCCACCACCTTACGCCGTTTTTGACTGATTAATCCGTATTTAGGCGAGAATAGAAAAGCCAATAAAAATAACAATGTTTGTAATGTTACGATGACACCACCTGTTGCACCATCCAGATAATAGCTTAAATAAACACCGACGAAACCAGTGATTCCGCCTAATGCTACGGCAATTTTGATCAGCGTTTTGAACTTGTCAGTAAGTAAATAGGCGGTTGCGCCTGGTGTTATTACCATCGCAATCACTAAAATCGCCCCGACAGTTTGTAATGCCGCAACGACACAAGCACTCAAGAGTGTAAAAAAGAGAACTTTGTAAAACAGTGGTGAAAGTCCAACTGTAATTGCTTGCGTTTCATCAAAGAAAATCAGCAATAGATCCTTCCAAAAAATAAGCAATAAGACCAAGCAAATCAACATAATAATGGCTACTTGATAAATATCTTCATCAGCAATCCCGAGGATATTGCCGAGAATGATGTTTTGCACATTTATCGAGGTCGGATTCAAGGAAATGATCAGTAAACCTAAGGCAAAAAAGGTACTAAAAATAAAGCCGATAACGGCATCTTCTTTGAGTTTAGAAATGGATTTGATCCATAAAATGGAAAGTGCGGCCAAAATGCCGGCAAAAAAAGCACCTAAAGCATAGGGGAGTGAAAAGGCATAAGCTATCGCCACACCCGGAACCACGGAATGAGAGAGCGCGTCGCCAATTAATGACCAACCTTTCAACATTAAATAGGCAGAAAGAAAGGCACAAATGCCACCAACTGTGGCACTTATCCACATGGCTTTTTGCATATATTCATAGGAGAAAGGTTCCAGTAAATATTCAAGCATGACTTATTCCTTGTCAGACGGAGGCAGACGACAGGATTTAACAGCCGTTGCAGGCGGATCATTTTTGGTTTCGCCATAGAAGACAACGGGACGTTCATCATCTGTGAGAACGGTCACCGCACGTTTATCTTCATCATTATGCAGATCTTCACCTAATAATTTGATGTGTCGTAATACACCACCAAAGACTTTTTCCAAATTATGCTGATTAAATGTATCTTCCGTTTTACCGGCTGCAATCACAGTACGGTTAATCATCACCACTTGGTCACAGAAGTCTGGTACAGAGCCTAAATTGTGGGTAGAGACTAAAATTAAATGGCCTTCAGCACGTAATTGGCGAAGGAGTTCCACAATCGCATTTTCAGTTTTAACATCCACACCCGTAAAAGGCTCATCGAGTAAGATAATCTTACTTTGCTGTGCTAATGCTCGAGCCAAAAATACGCGTTTTTTCTGTCCACCAGAAAGCTCGCCGATTTGTCGTTCAGCTAAATGCTCGATGTTTACCCGTTGCATCGCTTCGAGCACTTTTTGTTTGTCTTCAGCCTTTGGAATACGTAGAAAATTCATGTAGCCGTAGCGTCCCATCATGACAACATCATAAACGGAGACTGGAAATTGCCAATCGACTTCTTCCGCTTGCGGCACATAGGCAACCAAATTTTGTTTCAAAGCTCGATTAATTGGCAAACCACAAAGCGAAATATTGCCTTGTTGTGGTTTAATTAAGCCCATGATGCTTTTGAATAGCGTTGATTTTCCGCTCCCATTTACGCCGACAAGGGCACAGATTGTTCCCCCTTGTAATGCAAAGGTAACATCATAAATTGCAGTGTGCCCGTTGTTGTAACGCACAGTTACATCATTAACGGAAATTGAAGCGGAAAGTGCGGTCATTATTTTTCAAATCCTTTGACTATGGTGGATACAGTGACATTCAGTAAGTCAATATAAGTTGGTACAGGACCGTCAGCGGCAGAAAGAGAATCTACATAAAGCACGCCGCCGTACTTAGCACCGCTTTCTTTCGCTACCTGTTGAGCAGGTTTGGCTGACACGGTACTTTCACTAAATACCACTGGAATGTGATTTTTTTTCACTAAATCGATAAGTTTACGCACTTGTTGAGGCGTACCTTGTTGTTCAGCGTTAATTGGCCATAAATAGCCTTCTTTGAGATCGTAATCTTTCGCTAAATAACTAAAGGCGCCTTCACTAGTCACTAACCAACGTTGGTCGGCAGGAATCTGTGAGAGTTTTTCACGTAAAGGTTTATCGAGCTGTTTGATTTTTTCTGCATACGCCGCTGCATTTTTTTGATAAGTATCAGCATTTTGCGGATCGTATTTAACTAATGCATTTTTGATATTTTCGACATAAATCAACGCATTAGATGGCGACATCCAAGCGTGTGGGTTAGGGGCATCTTTATAAGGGCCTTCATAAATAGAAAGTGGCGTGACGCCTTCGGTTACCACAACGGCTGGTTTATCTTTGATATTTTGGAAGAAACGCTCAAACCAACGCTCTAAATTTAATCCGTTCCATAAAATTAAATCAGCAGATTGAGCTTTTACAATATCTTTAGGGGTCGGTTCATACTCGTGAATTTCTGCACCAGGTTTGGTGATAGATTCCACCGTCGCGGCATCGCCCGCAACATTTTGTGCGATATCCTGA
This sequence comes from Haemophilus sp. SZY H56, assembly GCF_054332415.1. Classification (NCBI taxonomy): domain Bacteria; kingdom Pseudomonadati; phylum Pseudomonadota; class Gammaproteobacteria; order Pasteurellales; family Pasteurellaceae; genus Haemophilus; species Haemophilus sp. SZY H56. The sequence goes on from NZ_JBTGNX010000006.1 coordinate 115,000, forward strand.
ATAACCGTAAATGTGGTCACCACTTTAAATTTCGCTTCGGCTTGTAAAGCTGCTAAACCTAGAGCGATAACAGATAGGCTTTTAAATAAATGCTTCATGAGATCTCCTTAAAAATAATGATGAATTAGCATTCTGCATAATAATATCATTTTTTACAAGCTTTTTAAATGAAAATAATTATCAAATCGATAGGTGATTAAAATTAAAAAGCGGAAAATTTTGTGCAAAATTGACCGCTCTTTTTTGAAACAATTAACCACCAACTTGTTGGATTAGACGATCCATACCTGCTTCATCATAGCCTTCTTCATATTGGGCTTCATCAACGGTAAAGTTGTGCATGCTACGCCCTGCGATACAACCGTATTGTTCTAATTTTCCTTTGGTAAAGTTAGTACGAAACGCAGATGAATGGTTATTTAAACTGATCACACCGATGGTAGAGTGATTACATGGATTTTTATTCACGAAAACTAAATTATAGCCAGATTCGCGAATATAGCCGGTTTTATTAATTGCTGCATCAAACACTTCTTCACGCACTAATTTATTGGTGTTTTTAACAAAAACGCTGCGTCCGCCAGCTTGAATGAAGGCACTTGGCATATTAGAAAGATTTTTGATTTGTGCTTTATTGAGCGAGTATTTGGCTAGCTTAACTAAATCCATTGCACTTGAAATGTTGCTATCAGATAAACCTGAACTGTCTGAAAAGCGAGTAGAGCGCATGCCTAATTCTCGTGCTTTCTCATTCATTTTTTGGATAAATTGCAAACGACTCATGCCCGCAGAGCGAGAAAGTGCATGGGCAGCATAGTTATCAGAATGAACAAGCATTGCTTTTAATAATTCATTACAAGAAATTGGCGTGTATTTTGGTAATTTTGTATGTGTGCCTTTAATGTAATCATAATCATCGTCAGTAATCGATGCAGTACAATTTGCGTTTCGATTATTTTCAAGAAACACATTCGCTGTCATTAACTTGGTGACGGATGCGATAGGTTGCACATGATTAGGTGAGCTACTTTCGAGCACTCTATCATGGGTGAAATCATATACGATATAAGATTGTGCCGTTGCGACTGCGGGTACTAAACACAATACAGAAAGAACTTTTTTTAACATATCTTCAATATAGCTAACTCAGAGAATAAAACGAAGTGCACATTCTATCAGTTTTTGTAGGGGTTTGGGATGTATGAAAGATAAAAAATTCGAAGTTTTTTTAACCGCACTTTTCCCTTTCATTTTTTTGATTTTTGCGATGCGGATCGCAAATAAGTGCGGTCAAAATTTTCGTTGTTTTTTAAATCTGCTAGCTTATCTGTCGGTAAATCTGTAAAATCTCGGCTCATTTTTAATATGCGAATTTTTTGTTGCTCAATTATGAGTAACATCATCGCCGTAATGTGTAATAACGAGGCTTTATGTTAGAACAACCCCTTTCATCCGAAACGAATACAAAAAAGATTAACTTAATGGATTTAACGCGTCAGCAGATGCGTGAGTTTTTTGCTGAATTAGGCGAGAAACCATTTCGTGCGGATCAATTAGTGAAATGGATTTATCATTTTGGCGAAGATAACTTCGACAATATGACCAATATTAATAAAAAATTACGAGAAAAATTAAAAGCGGTCTCGGAAATTAAAGCGCCAGAAGTGGCGGTTGAGCAACGCTCTGCGGATGGTACCATTAAATGGGCGATGCAGGTAGGTGAACAGCAAGTTGAAACGGTCTATATTCCTGAAGCAGATCGCGCAACGCTTTGTGTCTCTTCTCAAGTAGGCTGTGCCTTAGCTTGTACTTTTTGTTCGACAGCACAGCAAGGCTTTAACCGTAATTTAACGGTGTCTGAAATTATTGGGCAGGTTTGGCGTGCATCAAAAATTATCGGTAATTTTGGTGTGACGGGTGTTCGTCCGATTACCAATGTGGTGATGATGGGCATGGGTGAGCCATTACTAAATGTGGCCAATGTTGTACCCGCGATGGAAATTATGCTGGATGATTTCGCGTATGGATTATCTAAACGACGCGTGACGTTATCCACTTCTGGTGTCGTGCCAGCACTTGATATGCTGCGCGATAAGATTGATGTGGCATTAGCGATTTCACTTCACGCACCGAACGATGAGTTGCGCGATGAAATTATGCCGATCAATAAAAAATATAACATCAAAATGTTGATGGACTCGGTGCATAGATACTTAGAAGTATCAAATGCTAACCATGGTAAAGTGACTATTGAATATGTGTTATTAGATCATGTGAATGATGGCACAGAGCATGCGCATCAATTAGCTCAAGTGTTAAAAAATACCCCGTGTAAAATTAACTTGATCCCATGGAATCCTTTCCCAGAAGCGCCTTATGGTAAAAGCTCAAATAGCCGTGTCGATCGTTTCCAAAAAACATTAATGGAATACGGCTTTACGGTGATTGTGCGCAAAACCCGTGGTGATGATATTGATGCGGCTTGTGGTCAGTTGGCGGGCGATGTAATCGACCGAACTAAACGTACAGCAATGAAACGTAAGTTTGGCGAAGGTATTGACGTAAAAGCGGTTAACTAAGCTAAATATAGCAATACTTGTAAAGGGAAAATGGCCCGAGGAAGAGTGATAAGATAGAGGAGTGATAAGATGAAATTAATCCCAATTAACATTCTAAGTGCGGTCATTTTTCCTTTTGTTTTTTCTGCTTGCGTTTCTCAGTCTTCTGTTGATTTTAATAAACAACAAGCCGCAAAAGCGCGCGTTGAGTTGGCATTAGGCTATCTGCAACAAGAGGATTTTGTTCAAGCAAAACTGAATTTAGATAAAGCCTTTGAACATGATGACCGCTATTATCTTGTACATTCGGCACTTGCGCATTTTTATCAATTACAAGGCGATACGGAAAAAGCGAAGCAAGCTTATTTACAGGCGATTAAGTTAGATGATAAGCAAGGCGATGTGTATAACAACTTTGGTGCATTTTTATGTGGGCAGGGTGAGTTTGAACAAGCTTATTCACAATTTAATGCGGCGCTTGCAGCACCGAATTATTATCATCAAGCCGATACTTACGAAAACATAGCACTTTGTGCTTTTGCCGGAAAACAAACCGATGTTTATCAACAAGCGTTGGAGAAATTGCGCCAAGTTGATCCTTCTAGAGCGGAAAAGCTCCGTTCACTCAAATAATCATTGCCAAAAAACCCTTTCGACTTTAGAATTTAGTATTTAGTTTTTTGTTGCTATTTCTTTATTTTATACCTATGAATACAATCCTTGAACAAACCGAAAAAACAGATATCTCCTTTGGGGATAAACTTCGCCAAACACGCGAAGCACTAAACCTTTCTCTAGAAGATGTGGCAAAGGCTATTTCTTTACGTCCAAGTATTTTGGCAAAATTAGAAAATAATGAATTTGTCCAAAAAAATGTACCTTCAACCTTTATGAAAGGGTATGTGCGTAGTTATACGAAATTTTTACGTATTCCTGAAAGCGAATGGGCGCATTTGACCTTTGGTGAAGCACACAAAAATGATTTAAGTAAAAATGCACGTGCCACTCGTTCAGTTAACCAATATTCATCTCACAGCCGTTGGGTAGGCACACTCACAACTATTATTTTACTCGCTGCTGTTGGAATGACTGGCTTATGGTGGTGGCAAAATTATCAAAAATCAAATGAAGAACGTGATAATTTAGTGCAAACCTACGTTGAAAAAGAAAAAACAGCAGAGGTACTGGTTACTCATTCGAATGACATCCCAGTCGCGGTGAATAACCAGCCTTTAACGTCAAATAATGAAACAGCACCTGTAACGGAAGCAAAAAATAATGCTGCTGAACCTGTTGTTTCAAATACTCAAGAGAATCAAGTTCAACCAGTAAACGCAGAAGTTTCAACTGGCGCAACTTCGGCCCCTACCGTTGAACAAGTTCAAGCCCCTGTTGTGGAACAAACCTTACCTAACACAGAACCTACAACAGAGCCAACCGTACCAGATGCTCAAAGTGCGGTTGAAAATCCAGCCATTTCTGAAGCGCCAACCACAGCAAAAGGCGATCTTGTTATTGAGATTACCAAAAATTCAAGCTGGATTAGTGTGAAAGACCAAAATCGTAAAGTTTTAGCGCAAAAAGAATATAAACAAGGCGAAGTCTTAACCTTTAATGGTAATGACTATGCATTGATTATTGGTGCGCCGGGTAACGTTCGTATTACTTATAAAGGCGAGGCGTATCCGCTTACCGTTGATGGCCGTGTGGCTAAATTTAAATTACCAAAACCTTAACGAATAATTTACAAAAGAATGTCTGCAGTAAAACCTACTATCAAACGTCGTGAATCGACAAAAATTTATGTGGGCAATGTACCAATCGGTGGTGATGCACCGATTGCTGTACAATCCATGACAAATACTCGCACAACTGATGTTGAGGCGACCGTTGCACAGATTAAATCGTTGGAACGCGTCGGCGCAGATATCGTGCGTGTTTCTGTACCTACCATGGATGCCGCCGAAGCGTTTAAAATCATTAAACAGCAAGTGAATGTGCCATTAGTAGCGGATATTCATTTTGACTATCGTATTGCGTTAAAAGTGGCTGAATATGGGGTGGATTGCTTACGTATTAATCCAGGCAATATTGGTCGTGAAGATCGTATTCGTGCAGTGGTGGATTGCGCACGCGATAAAAATATCCCTATCCGTATTGGTGTTAATGCTGGCTCATTAGAAAAAGATATCCAAGAGAAATTTGGTGAGCCAACACCAGAAGCCTTATTAGAATCAGCATTACGCCATGTTGAGATTTTAGATCGTTTAAACTTCGATCAATTTAAAGTAAGCGTAAAAGCATCCGATGTCTTCCTTGCGGTGGAATCTTACCGTTTACTGGCAAAAGCCATTAAACAACCATTACATTTAGGGATTACGGAAGCGGGCGGTGCACGTGCAGGAGCAGTGAAATCTGCAATTGGTTTAGGTATGTTGTTAGCGGAAGGTATTGGTGATACCTTGCGTGTCTCTTTAGCCGCCGATCCTGTAGAAGAAATCAAAGTTGGTTTTGATATTTTGAAATCGTTACGTATTCGTTCTCGCGGGATTAACTTTATTGCTTGTCCAACTTGCTCACGTCAAGAGTTTGATGTGATTGGCACGGTGAATGCACTGGAACAACGTTTAGAAGATATTATCACCCCAATGGATGTGTCTATTATTGGTTGTGTGGTAAATGGCCCAGGTGAAGCATTAGTGTCTGACCTCGGTGTTACCGGTGGTAATAAGAAAAGTGGCTATTATTTAGATGGCGAGCGTCAAAAAGAACGTTTTGATAACGACGCGATTATTGACCAATTAGAAGCAAAAATTCGTGCCAAAGTTGCACAACAAGATCCAAAAAATCGAATTATTTAAGGAAAACTCGTGGCAAAAAATATTCAAGCAATTCGTGGGATGAATGACTGTTCCCCAACTGAATCTCCACTTTGGCAATGGATTGAAGGGCAGGTTCGCCAAATTTTAAGCAGCTACGGCTATTCAGAAGTGCGTATGCCAATCGTGGAAAGTACGCCATTATTTGCTCGTGCAATCGGTGAAGTCACAGATGTCGTCTCAAAAGAAATGTACACATTTTGGGATAATGATGAGCAATTAACACTTCGTCCTGAAGGTACTGCAGGGTGCGTGCGAGCTGCGATTGAACACGGTTGGATTTACAACAATGAACAACGTTTATGGTACATGGGACCAATGTTCCGCCATGAGCGTCCGCAAAAAGGTCGTTATCGTCAATTCCATCAAGCGGGTGTAGAAGTATTTGGTATCGCAACCCCTGAAATTGATGCCGAGTTAATTATTTTAACGGCTCGTTTGTGGAAAGCATTAGGTATTGATCAACATGTTTCTCTTCAATTAAATTCGATTGGTTCATTAGAAGCACGTGCAAACTATCGTTCTGCATTAGTGGCTTTCTTAGAAAATCACCAAGATTTAATGAGCGACGAAGAGAAAGAACGTCTTGTAAAAAATCCATTACGTATTTTGGATACTAAAAATCAAGCATTACAAGATGTATTGGACGGCGCACCAAAATTATTGGATTATTTAGATGATGAAAGTCGCGAGCATTTTGCGCAGTTATGCGGTCTATTAGATGCGGTGGGCATTCAATATGAAATTAATCCAAAATTGGTGCGTGGTTTAGATTATTATAATAAAACTGTATTTGAATGGGTGACATCCGCATTAGGTGCGCAAGGTACTGTATGTGGTGGCGGACGTTATGACGGCTTAGTTGAGCAACTTGGTGGTCACGCAACCAGTGGTGTTGGTTTCGCAATGGGCTTAGAGCGTTTAGTGTTGCTCGTTCAAGAAGTGAATAAATCGATTCCGGTAAAAAGTGCGGTAGATATTTACGTTGTTTATCAAGGTGAAGGCACAACATTAGCCGCATTCCAACTCGCTGAAAAACTTCGCTCAGAATTACCGCACTTAAGCACCATGTTGCATTGCAGCGGCGGTAATTTCAAAAAACAATTTAAACGCGCTGATAAATCAGGTGCAACCCTTGCCCTTGTGCTCGGTGAAAGCGAAGTGCAAAATAATCAAGTGGTGGTAAAACACTTACTTGGCGTAGCTGAGCAACAAACCATTGATGTGGCCAATTTAATTGAACACGTGAAAGCTCAATTTTAATTTTAGAAGGATAGGAAAATGGCATATACCATTGAAGAAGAACAAGAACTGAATCAGTTAAAAGAGTGGTGGAAAGACAATGGCAAAGCCATTATTGCTGCTTTCATCCTTGGCGTAGGCGGGATGTTGGGCTGGCGTTATTGGCAGTCTTATCAAGCTAATCAAATCATGCAAGCGTCTGCTGAATATGATGCCTTAGTTTATACCACAAACAAAGATGCCGCAGCACAACAAGCTAAAGTGGCTGAATTTGTGAAAGCGCATGATAAAACTAGCTATGCGGTATTTAGCTTATTAGATGAAGCAAAAGGTTTCGTTGCAAAACAAGATTACGCCTCTGCTGAAAATAGCTTGAAACAAGCGATTGCTCAATCACAAGATGATATCTTAACTTCTCTTGCGGCGCTTCGTTTGTCTGCTGTGCAATTCCAACAAGGTCAATTTGATGCCGCATTAGCAAGTCTAAATCAAGTGAAAAGCCAAGGCTTTAGTGCGCGTAAAGATCTTTTAGCGGGCGATATTCAAGTCGCAAAAGGCGATGTGAATGGTGCTAAAGCAAGCTTTGAGAATGCACAGAAAAACGGTAACCCGTTAGAAAAACAAATGGCGCAGATGAAATTAAATAATCTGTAATATTTTAATTAGCCCGAATTGTTCGGGCTTTTTTATTGGATTTTTGATCTGATGATTCAGAAACCGATTGTACCGCCACCCGTCATTTTTATTGGCTGTGCACTTATGATGGCATATTTGCCTAATCCTTATCCATTCGAAATCAATGTGTTAGCAGTTTATTTGATTGTATCGATTTCTTCTGTCATCGCTTTTTTCAGCCTTTGGCAATTCTATAAAAGTAAAGCAAATATTAATCCAATTCACTTAGAAAAAAGTGATGTGTTTGTGGCAAATGGTATTTATCGTTTTAGCCGTAACCCAATGTATTTAAGCTTAGCGGGTTTGTTAGTGGCATGGGCAGTTTATTTGCAAAGTGCGGTCAGTTTTCTCGGTATTTTTCTGTTTATTTATCTCATCACACAATGGCAAATTAAGCCTGAAGAATACTGGTTAGAAAAGAAGTTTGGAGAGTCTTATTTAGAGTACAAGAAAAAAGTCAGACGTTGGATTTAATCGATAAAAAAATCGCCTAAAAAAGGCGATTTTTTACATTTTGAGAAGCGATTATTTAGCTGAACATCCGCAGTTTGCTAATTTTTTAGCTAAACGCTCTGCCACGAAATCCCAGTTCACTACGTTCCAGAATTCTTTGATGTAGTCTGGACGACGGTTTTGGAATTTCAAGTAGTAAGCGTGTTCCCAAACGTCTAAACCTAAAAGTGGGAAACCTTCACAACCTGCGATTTCTTTGCCCATTAATGGAGAATCTTGGTTTGCGGTAGAAACAACAGATAATTTACCTTGGTTAATTACTAACCATGCCCAACCAGAACCGAAACGAGTCGCTGCAGCTTTTTCAAATTCAGCTTTGAAGTTTTCTACAGAACCAAAATCACGTTCGATAGCTGCTTTTAAATCACCTTGTTGTAAAGTAGTGCCTTTTTTCAATGATGTCCAGAATAAGCTGTGGTTTGCGTGACCGCCTGCATTGTTACGTAATGCAGTACGTTTTTCAGCTGGGATTTTATCTAATTGGCTGATTAATTGGCCTGCACACATTTCAGAAAATTCTGCTGGTAAAGTTTCTAACACTGCATTTGCATTATTTACATATGCTTGGTGGTGTTTAGAGTGGTGAATTTCCATTGTTTGTGCATCAAAATGTGGTTCTAACGCATCATAAGCGTAGCCTAATTCAGGTAGAGTATAAGACATAATATGTTCCTTTTTTAAATGAAGTTAAGGTAATGTTTTTGATAGAACAACATCAAAAAGTAACTAAATAGTAGCAGAAAATTTGATTTAGATCAGTAAATCTTTTAATTATTTGATTATCTGATGAAAAAGCTAGGAAAATTTAGTTTGTTTTAAATCAATAAATACACCGATCTACGCCTAAATAGTTATGCCTTTTAGTCCTTAAAATCTCGTCAAAATTTCCCCTTGTGGTAGAATACCCGCTGATTTTTCACAAGATTTTATTTTTAAGGCTGAGACTATGTTTCCTGCTCATCAACTTCAATTAGAACAATTGGCGTGCCAACGTGGCGATCGCGTCTTGTTCACAGATCTTTCACTGCAATTTCAAAGTGGTGATTTCGTGCAAATTGAAGGGCACAATGGTATCGGTAAAACAAGTTTATTGCGGATTTTAGCCGGCCTTGCACAACCTGTAGAAGGTAAAGTGCGGTGGAATTCAGACGAGATTACAAAGCAACGCGAAGAATACCATCATCAGCTACTTTATCTCGGTCATCATTCTGGTGTGAAACCTGAATTAACGGCATGGGAAAATTTAAAATTTTATCAGCAGATTAGTCAAAGCCAGCAAGGCACCGATATTTTATGGGATGTGTTGGAAACAGTGGGCTTACTCGGTCGCGAAGATTTGCCGGCAGCCCAACTTTCAGCGGGTCAGCAAAAGCGCATTGCCTTGGCGAGACTATGGATATCGGAAGCACCACTTTGGATTTTGGATGAACCTTTTACAGCAATAGATAAAAAAGGGGTTGAAGTTTTGACCGCACTTTTTGAAAATCATGCTAAAAAGGGTGGAATGGTGATTTTAACGAGTCATCAAGAAGTACCAAGTAGCCTATTGAAGAAAATCAATCTTGCTGATTATAAATATAACCCTTAGATTTTTATGATATTTTTACAGATTATAAAGCGAGAGCTGAAGATTGCGACCCGTAAGCAAGCGGAAATTTTAAATCCGCTTTGGTTCTTTTTGATCGTCATCACGCTATTTCCATTAGTTATTGGGCCGGATCCTAAGTTACTTTCTCGCATCGCACCTGGCGTTGCTTGGGTGGCGGCATTGCTTTCTGCGTTGCTGTCTTTTGAACGCTTATTCCGAGATGACTTTATTGATGGCTCTTTAGAACAATTGATGCTTACGGCTCAACCTTTAGCGCTAACGGCACTTGCAAAAGTCGTTGCACACTGGTTGTTAACGGGTTTGCCGTTGATTCTACTTTCTCCTATTGCCGCTTTATTGCTCTCATTAGAAGTGAATATTTGGTGGGCATTGGTGCTTACACTCTTAGTGGGCACGCCGATTTTAAGCTGCATTGGCGCAATTGGCGTGGCATTGACGGTAGGATTGCGTAAAGGTGGCGTATTACTGAGTTTACTTGTGGTACCATTATTCATTCCGGTTTTAATTTTTGCTTCAGCAATTTTAGATGCCGCCGCGTTAAATCTCCCTTATGGTGGACAGCTTGCTATTTTAGGTGCAATTTTAGCTGGCGCGATAACCTTATCGCCTTTTGCGATTGCCGCTGCACTACGAATTAGTTTAGATAATTAATCATCATGACGGTGAAAGTGCGGTCAGATTTTTAACTGTTTTTTATTTTTTGAATTAAGGATCTTTTATGTGGAAGTGGTTACATCCTTACGCAAAACATGAAACCCAATATCATTTATGTGGCAAATTAAGTCCATTTTTTGGTGTGATTGCGGTTTTATTATTGGCTGTTGGAATCGTTTGGGGTTTAGCTTATGCGCCGGCAGATTATCAGCAAGGCAATAGTTTCCGAATTATGTATGTCCATGTGCCGGCAGCGATTTGGTCAATGGGTGTGTATGGTTCTATGGCGGTGGCTGCCATTATTGCGTTAGTTTGGCAAATTAAAGCCGCTCATCTTTCAATGATAGCCATGGCACCGATCGGTGCAATGTTTACCTTTATTGCCTTGGTAACAGGTGCAATTTGGGGCAAACCAATGTGGGGAACTTGGTGGGTATGGGATGCGCGTTTAACTGCGGAACTCATTCTTTTCTTCTTATATATCGGTGTGTTAGCGCTTTATTCTGCATTTTCTGATCGTGCCGTGGGCGCAAAATCAGCGGGTATCTTGTGTATTGTTGGTGTGGTGAATTTACCAATCATTCACTTCTCCGTAGAGTGGTGGAATACCTTACATCAAGGGGCAAGTATCACGAAGTTTGAAAAACCGTCGATTGCAACACCGATGTTAATTCCACTGATTTTATGTATTTTTGGATTTTTATTTTTATCCATTTGGTTTACGCTTGTGCGTTACCGCGTTGAATTGCTAAAAGAAGACAGCAAACGCCCATGGGTAAAAGAGTTAGCAAGTAAGCTGAAATAGTTTTTTATTTTTATTTTAGGGAGCGGAAAATGTTTTTCCAAAGTTGGAGTGATTTTATCAATATGGGAGGCTACGGTTTTTATGTGTGGCTTTCCTATGGCATTAGCCTCGTGGCAATGATCATTTTGGCAATACAAAGCGTCAAGGGTCGTAAAGCAGTATTAAAAGAAGTGTTACGCGAGCAACAACGTGAAGCCCGTTTAAACCAAGCAAATAAAGGAAATACGCTATGAATCCAAGACGTAAATCAAGACTTTCGATCATCATCTTTGTGATTTTAGGTATTTCGATTGCGACAGGTTTGGTGCTTTATGCGCTTCGCCAAAATATTGATTTATTTTATACCCCTTCGGAAGTTGTAGAAGGGAAAGACGGAAATCCTGATCAAAAACCTGAAGTAGGGCAACGTATTCGTGTTGGTGGTATGGTGGTTGAAGGCTCTGTTAGTCGAGATCCGAAAAGTCTCAAAGTTCGTTTTGATGTGAATGATATTGGTCCATCAATTACAGTTGAATACGAAGGTATTCTGCCGGATCTTTTCCGTGAGGGGCAGGGTATTGTTGCGCAAGGTGTGTTAAAAGAACCAACCTTATTAGAAGCAACAGAAGTGCTTGCTAAACATGATGAAAATTATGTGCCGCCAGAATTAGGTGAGAAAATGAAGAAAATGCATAAACCAATGGGGGCAGAACTAAAAGGCGAGAGTGAAGCCGATCGTCGTTATAAAGAAACCCAGCAAAAATCGCAAGAAGGTCGCTAATGATTGCTGAATTAGGAAATTATGCGCTAGCTTTAAGCCTTGCCGTTTCATTCTTTTTAGCCATTCTCCCATTATGGGGAGCTGAAAAAGGTCATCCTCAACTTATGTCATTGGCTCGTCCAATGACTTATGGTTTATTTTTTACTTTAACCATTGCGTTTGCAGCATTGTTTTATCTCTTTGCTGTAAATGATTTCAGTGTGCAATATGTGGTAAATAACTCTAACAGCAGCTTGCCGATTTATTATCGTTTATCTGCAGTTTGGGGCTCACATGAGGGGTCATTATTACTTTGGATTTGGTTATTAACACTTTGGGGTGCAGCAGTAGCCTTATTTAGCAAACACTTGCCACAGGAAGCAGTAGCTCGTGTATTAGGTATTATGGGGATTATTAGCATCGGCTTTTTACTCTTCGTATTATTTACCTCAAATCCGTTTACCCGTACATTCCCTGACTTCCCAGTAGATGGCAGAGAACTCAATCCAATGTTGCAAGATGTGGGCTTAATTTTCCACCCACCATTACTTTATATGGGATATGTTGGTTTTTCTGTTGCTTTTGCCTTTGCGATCGCATCATTAATGACGGGTAAATTAGACTCAGCTTGGGCTAGATGGTCACGTCCTTGGACGATCGCTGCTTGGGTGTTTTTAACACTCGGGATCGTGCTCGGTTCTTGGTGGGCATATTATGAGCTCGGCTGGGGTGGCTGGTGGTTCTGGGATCCAGTAGAAAACTCTTCTTTAATGCCTTGGCTTGCGGGAACCGCATTAATCCACTCTTTAGCGGTGACTGAAAAACGTGGCTCTTTTAAAGCTTGGACTGTGCTTTTAGCGATTTTGGCGTTCTCCCTTTGCTTACTGGGTACATTCTTAGTTCGTTCCGGTATCTTAGTGTCAGTACATGCCTTTGCTTCAGATCCAACACGTGGTTTGTATATTCTTGCTTATTTGGTTGTAGTGATAGGTGGCTCGTTAACCTTGTATGCTTATAAAGGCAACCAAATTCGTTCGCGTGATAATGCAGAGCGCTATTCTCGTGAAACGTTATTATTATTAAATAACATCCTATTAATGACCGCACTTTGTGTGGTGTTCTTAGGAACGTTATTGCCGTTAGTTCATAAACAATTAGGTTTGGGATCTATTTCGATCGGTGCGCCATTCTTTGATCAAATGTTCTTGATTATTATGACTCCGTTTGCCTTATTACTGGGTATTGGACCGTTAGTAAAATGGCGTCGCGATCAGTTCTCTGAAATTCGTACACCGGTTGTTGTGAGTGCCATTGTGATGGCGATTGCAGGTTTTGCTTTACCGTATTTCCTACAAAATAAACTCACCGTCAGTGCTGTGCTTGGTACCATGATGTCCGTCATTATTGTGTTACTGAGTCTCTATGAAATGAAACAACGTGCAACACACCGCGAATCTTTCTTTAAAGGTATTACTAAACTTTCTCGTTCCCATTGGGGGATGATTTTAGCTCACCTTGGTGTAGCGATGACGGTTTGGGGAATTGCATTTAGCCAAAACTTTAGTGTAGAACGCGATGTGCGAATGGCTGTTGGCGATACGGTGCAGATCGCTGACTATGACTTCACATTTACCGGTGTGAGCGATGCAAATGGTCCTAATTATATGGGCGGCAAAGCACAAATTGATATTTCAAAAGACGGTAAACCAGAAGCAACATTATTTGCTGAAAAACGTTTTTATACCGTCAGTAAAATGCCAATGACTGAAGCGGCAATTGATTGGGGCTTTACCCGCGATCTTTATGTTGCCTTGGGTGAAAAAATAGAAGATAACTCATGGGCACTTCGCCTTTACTATAAACCGTTTATCCGTTGGATTTGGATTGGTGGCTTGTTTATGGCGCTAGGTGGTTTGCTTTGTATGTTTGACCGCCGTTATCGTTTTAGTCGTTTGGTAAAACAGTCTTAATTGTGATGCGGGACTAAATTAAGCCCCTAGAAATAGATGTAAATTGATCGTGTTATGAATAAAAAACTACTTATCCCACTTATTGTTTTTCTTGCCGTGGCGGCAGCTTTTTTAGTTCAGTTAGGACGCAATGCGCAAGGTGATGATCCAAAAGCGTTAGAGTCTGCTCTTGTGGGGAAACCTGTGCCACAGAAAACATTAACGGATTTATTGGAAAATAAAACCTACGGTAATGAAATTTTCCAACAAGGTAAACCGATTCTCTTGAATGTGTGGGCGACTTGGTGTCCAACTTGTTATGCAGAGCATCAATATTTGAATCAATTGGCTAAACAAGGCGTAACAATCATTGGTATCAACTATAAAGATGAATCACCAAAAGCTGTAAAATGGCTAAAAGATTTAGGCAATCCTTATAGTCTTGTGCTTAAAGATGAAAAAGGTTCTTTTGCATTAGATTTGGGTGTTTACGGCGCCCCGGAAACATTTATCGTTGATGGTAAAGGCGTTATTCATTATCGCTTAGCGGGTGATGTGAATGAACGCGTTTGGAATGAGACCTTAAAACCGATTTATGACAAACTCGCGGAGAAACCATAATGAAAAAATCATGGCTTTTTTTAACCGCACTTTTTGTGAGTATCTCAGCGACAGCCTCTATTGATGCATTGAATTTTGCCTCACCGGAGCAAGAAAAGGACTATCATCAATTAACACAAGAATTGCGTTGTCCACAATGTCAAAATAACAATATTGCCGATTCTAATGCAACCATTGCCGTGGATATGCGTGGCAAAGTGTTTGAATTGTTGCAAGAGGGCAAAAATCGAAATGAAGTAGTGGATTATATGATTCAACGCTATGGCAATTTCGTGACTTATGATCCGCCAATGACAATGGCCACAATGGTGTTATGGATTGCTCCAATTTTATTAGTGTTTGTTGGCATTTTATTTGTATTTAAACGTAAATCGAAAAGCTCAAGTGCGGTTAATTCTGATGTTGTTTTAGATGATGAAGAGAATGCACGCTTGTCGGCTTTACTCAAAGAAAAGGATAAATAATGAATTTTGCATTAAGTATTATTGCGCTCACTTTAGTGGTGGCATTGATTTGTTTTTATCCATTGTTGCGTTCGGTTAAAGCGAAAGAAGATAAAAAACGTGATGAATTAAATAAGGCGTTATATTTTTCTCGTTTGAAAGAGATTGAGCAAGATAATCAACAGGGTTTAGTTGAAAATGTTGAACAACTCAAGCAAGAGCTACAAAAAACATTGTTGGAAGATATTCCTCAACAAGAAACACAAGCTATCGATAAAAATGCCTCAAATTACGGTAAGTTGTGGTTTGTGTCTGGCTTATTAGGTTTGGCCATTATTGCTGGCGGAGCTTATTTCCCTTTGGGATCTTGGAAGGCCGAAGATATGATGGAAAAGACATTGGCAAAATTACCTTATTTCTTTGAACGGATCAAAGAAGAAGACACAAACCCAATGACAGATGCAGAAATGCAGCAATTTTCGACTGCACTTCGTTTGGATTTACAAAAAACACCAAAGGATGCTAAAAAATGGTGGTTGTTAGGTCAGGTAGGGATGAATTTAGGTAATGGAAAATTAGCCTTTGATAGTTATCAACAAGCGAATAAGCTTGAACCAGATAATTTAACGTATAAGCTTTCCTATGCGCGTATGCTAATGTCTTCTGAGGATCAAACAGGTAAACTCAAAGGTAACCAGCTTTTACGTGATGTTATTCGTCAAGATCATTCGAATCCTGAAGCCTTAAGTTTACTTGCTTTCAGTTATTTTGAAGGGGAAGATTATAAAATGGCGGCAGTAACCTGGGCGATGATGTTACGTTTATTGGAGCCAGATGATCCTCGTGTGCCAATGCTTGAGAAAAGTATTCGTGCAGCACGTGATGCACTCGCTTTACAGGAAGAAGAAAAAGCGAAGAGTGTCACACCGGAGAAATAATGAAGCCCCAATTATTAGGTTTTCACCATATTGCAATCATTGCTTCGAACTATGCACGTTCGAAGCATTTTTATATGGAGATTTTAGGCGCTAAACAGCTAAATGAAACTTATCGGACAGAACGGGATAGCTATAAATTAGATTTAAGTTTTCCCGATGGGAGTCAAATAGAGTTGTTTTCTTTTCCAAATCCGCCATCAAGAGTAAGCACTCCAGAGGCTTGCGGTTTGCGACATTTAGCATTTAAAGTAGAGAATATTGATGAGTATGTTGCTTATCTTTTGGAAAATAGCATTGATTGTGAACCAATTCGAGTTGATGAATTAACGGGAATGAAGTACACTTTCTGCCGAGACCCAGATTATTTACCCATCGAATTATACGAAAATAATTATTAACGTAGAAAATCAAATTATTATGAGTCATATTAAGAAAAAAATTGGGATTTACTCTTTTTGTGTTTTAGCATCATCAGTTGTTTTAGCCGAAGGTAGTAGTGTTGTATATGCAACAAAAGCGAAGACACCTGAAAATCATGTTTCAGTCAATGTTTCTGAAAGTAATATTTCTGAAACAGTGAAATATATTGATGGAAAAGGCCAAAGAAGTTTAGATCCTAAGTCTGAAAAAGACATAGAAGAGCTTGCGAATAGTGTTGAGTTTGAGGTGTACAAATTTAACGAAGTTGCCGCTTCAAAAACAACGTTTCTTTCACCTGCGGGGATCTGTAGTGGGTTTAAAAGTGATGATGGCGTAGATGTAACAAATTCTAGCAATTATTACATAAAACCTAATGATGCTAGCGAGTATTATGGTAGTGTTTTAGGTGCCACAATTTATAAAAAAGGTGAAACGAAACATTCACAGTATATCCCTGTTTATGCAATCAAAAATGCCAATGTAGCAAAATATATTGAGCAAAATGAAGATCCGAACGTCAGAAAAAAAGCGAATGAGCGGATTAAAGAAGGCAGAGAAACGCTTAATAAAGTAGTTTGTGATAAAAGGTAACGTTATGAAAAAATTAATTTCTATTGCAGCATTATCTGTTTTAACAGCTTGTACTGCACCTCAGCAAGCCTCAACCATTGGTAATGGTGCAGCGATGTATGATATGAATTCCGTACAAGATTACAATGCTCGAGTAACAAGTGGTAATACTGTCACTGCTCGAGAAAAAGCGAAAGTTGCACAAAGAGATAGCGTTCCAAATGAAATGAATGCGAGTGATCATCGTTCTAAACATAGAGGTTATTCTCGCGTTCCTGTAGCAATAATGCCGAGTGTCGGTGTTGGTTATTGCCATCACTGCTGGTAATTAAATGACTAAAAAATTAACCGCACTTGAAAAAGAGCGGTTATTTTTTTATCTGTTTATAAGCCTAAAATAGATTTCACAAAAGGAATGGTCAGATTTCGTTTAGCTTGCAATGAGGCTTTATCGAGTTGAACTAACGCCTCTTTTAATGTCGCCATATCTCGGTCTAGACGAGTAAATATAAAATTGGCAGTATCATCTGAAAGCATAATGCCGCGCTGATGGGCATTTTGTTTCAATACAGCGAGTTTTTGTTCATCGCTGAGTGGAATCAATTGATAACTTTCTCCCCATTTTAAGCGAGAAGCCAGATCTGGTAATTTAACGGGGAGAGCAGCTGGAGATTGCTCTGCACTGACAACCAATAAGGTTTTGTCATTGGCTTTAATATGATTAAAGAGATCAAATAAGGCTATTTCCCATTCTGAATTTCCAATAACCGCTTGCAAATCATCCAGACAAACCAATTCTTGCTGTTCTAAATGTTCAAAAACAGCCGTGGAGAAATATTGTGATTTGCTCAATGGAACATAAATAGCACTTCGTTGTTGCTGAATATATTCATTGCAGAGTGCGCGTAGAAGATGAGTTTTTCCAACGCTTTGGTTTCCCCAAAGGTAGAAGAATTGTTGCTGTAAATCAGTCATATTTTGACGCAAAGAATTGAGCAATAATGCATTATTATCACTATAAAAATTCTCAAGCGTTTCATCATCAATTTGATGAATAGGTAAAGAAAGTTGCTGATTCACGGATTAACGAGTGATTTAAAATAAAAAAGAAAGGGCTAAATTTTCATTTAACCCTTTTGTTTGGGAAGTTTTATTCTACTTCATTTTTTGCTTTTGGCAAAATCAAGTTCAGTACAATCGCGACGATAGCGCAAAGGCTGATACCTTTTAGGGAAACAGCATCGCCGACGTTGACAAACATATTACCGATCCCGAAAGTCATCACCACAGAAATGATGCAAAGGTTGCGAGGTTCAGTTACATCCACTTTACCTTTAATTAAGGTACTCATCCCGACAACGGCAATCGAACCGAATACTAACATCATAATGCCACCCATTACGATGGTTGGGATAGTAGAAAGGAATGCGCCTACTTTTCCACAGAAGGAAATTGCAATCGCCCATACCGCAGCCCAAGTCATAATATTTGGATTGAAGTTGCGGGTTAGCATTACAGCACCCGTTACTTCAGCATAAGTAGTATTTGGTGGACCGCCTACTAATGAAGCCGCAGCTGTTGCGATACCATCGCCTAATAAGGTGCGGTGTAAGCCTGGTTTTTTAAGGAAATCTTTACCAGTTACAGAACTGATTGCCATAATACCACCCACATGTTCAACGGCTGGTGCGATAGCAATCGGTAGCATATAAAGAATGGCTTCTAAATTAAATTCTGGTTTGGTTAACTGAGGTAATTCAAACCATTTTGCATCTAAAACAGGTTGGAAGTTAATTAATCCTAGGAATAAACAAACCACATAGCCGGCAACAATACCAAACATAATTGGAATCAGTTTCATCATGCCTTTTGCAAATACCGCAACAGAGAGAGTTGTGACCAAGGTAATCATAGAAACCAACACCGAATGTTCATAGCTATATGTACTGTTTTTGCCCAATGCCATATCAACAGCAACGGGGGCAAGTCCCATACCAATAATGATAATTACTGGGCCTACAACAACAGGTGGGAAGATACGCTCAAGTGCAGCACTACCGCGCAATTTCACTAAGGTTGATAGTGCAAAATAGACTAAGCCCGCACAAGCAAGCCCACCCATTGTTGCGGGAATTCCCCAAGTTTGTACACCATATTGAATTGGTGCAATGAAGGCAAAAGAAGACGCTAGAAAGATGGGCACTTGTTTGCCAGTACAAAGTTGGAATAGTAATGTACCAATACCAGCGGTGAGTAATGCGGTATTTGCATTTAGGCCTGTGATTAAAGGTACTAATACCAATGCACCAAAGGCAACAAATAACATTTGTAAGCCGACAAACGCTTGTTTGCCAATATTTTGCACCTCAACAGGTGCTGTAGCTTGATGACTCATTTAGTTTCAACTCACTGTTTGAATTAACTGAAAGTGCGGTCGGTTTTATCTGCTGTTTTTAGCGTTATGTTTTCACGCACGGAAAAAAGACGGCAATACATGCCGTCCTATGATAAGAAGATTATTTTGTTCCAAAAATTTTGTCACCCGCATCACCCAAGCCAGGAATGATGTAGCCTTGTTCATTTAAGTGATCATCAATAGATGCGCAATAAAGTTCAATATCTGGATGGGCTTGCTCTAACGCTTTAATTCCCTCTGGTGCTGCCACTAATACTAATACTTTGATATGTTGGCAACCTTTTGCTTTTAACAAATCAATAGTGGAAATCATAGAGCCACCTGTTGCAAGCATTGGATCTACAACGATAGCTAGACGTTCATTTAAATCACTGGCGAGTTTTTGGAAGTAAGGGACTGGCTCAAGCGTTTCTTCATTTCGGTAAATTCCTACTACACTAATTCGTGCGCTTGGAACATGTTCTAAGACGCCATCCATCATTCCTAGCCCCGCACGTAAAATTGGTACAACAGTGACTTTTTTACCTTTAATACGTTCTATTTCAACAGGGCCATTCCAACCATTGATGGTCACTTTTTCTGTTTCAAGGTCTGCGGTCGCCTCATAAGTTAGTAAACTACCAATTTCGGTTGCAAGTTCACGGAATTTCTTAGTGTCAATCTCAGCTTCACGCATCACGCCTAATTTATGCTTAACGAGCGGGTGTTTTACTTCAACAAGTTTCATCTTTTTTCTCCCTTTTAAAAAACAAATCGACAAATTATATAGTTTAAATAAAAAGTTAACTAGTGGTTTTATTATAAATATTTTTTTATAAAAAAGAGTAATGAAAATGACCGCACTTTAACTAAATGCACCCGCCACAGCTACCACATCGCCAATCCTCTTTGTTGACAGCACGGTAAAATGCTCGTATGGTTTCTTCTTCTAATGGAATATTGTGTTCAATAAATACATCAGATAACCAATCAATATTTTCTACAATCCAATCATCTTCTGTTAATCCCTCACGATAAAGTTCATCATCAGGATCCATGAAATTATAGATATTATTTGTCCCCATATCTTTATCATGGCGCTCTATGGGTAGGACAATGGGAAGGCCAAGATAAGTAATGTTCCAATGCCCTAAGCATAGGGTATTACCTTTTGATGACCAGTGTGCTTTAAATGGATTCTCACTCATGTTGATATTTTATAAAAAAAGTTGAAGGTGCAAGTAGTATAGATCTAACTAAGAATTTTTTTATACTTAAAAGAGGGTAAAAGATTTGATGTGGATCAAATTACGGTTAGAAAATTAACGAATATTTAACAAATAAAAGCAACCAAAATTTTGGTTGCTTTTATGTGATGAGGAGGCTAGCTATTTTTCGGTTTGAAGAAAATCATCGTAAAGATTTGCCAGAAGAAGGCGAGTGCACCGAAGATGAATACTACATCACCACCTAAACGAACCCAACGTAAGGTATCGAATAATGGTTGTTGCATAAATTCTTCACTACGTGCATACCATAAGCCTTCAGAGATACTTGCATAACCTTGAATAATACCGATTGGTAATAAGCTTGATACGATCATTAATACTAAACCGCCATTTAATAACCAGAATCCCCATTTCATTAACTTATCGTTAAATGGTGTATCTGGACGTAAATAACGAGCAATTAAGAACACGAAACCTAACGCTAAGAAACCATACACACCGAATAATGCTGCGTGAGCGTGAACGGCAGTGGTGTTCAAGCCTTGGATATAGTAAAGCGAAATTGGTGGGTTGATTAAGAAACCAAATACGCCAGCACCTAACATATTCCAGAACGCTACGGCTACGAAGCAGTAAAGAGGCCATTTTAAACGTTCCATCCAAGGTGTTTTTTGTTGCATTTCCCAGTGTTCCCAAGCTTCATGACCTAATAACACTAATGGAACCACTTCAAGTGCAGAGAATGACGCACCTACTGCGATAATTGGTGTAGTTGCACCTGCGAAGTATAGGTGGTGGAACGTACCAGGGATACCACCGATTAAGAATAACGCCGCTTCAGTAATGGTTGCCACAGTTGCAGTACGACGTGAAACTAAACCTAAACTTACAAAAATGAATGAGAGTGCCGCGACAGAGAATACTTCAAAGAAGCCTTCTACCCATAGGTGAACTACCCACCAACGCCAGTATTCCATCACAGAAATGTGAGTGTGCTCGCCATAGAATAATGCTGGGCCATAGAATAAACCGATCGCAATTACTGAGGCGAAGAATAATGCCAATAAGTTTTTATCACCAGGTTGTTTGAATGCATTCACTGTACCGCGAAGCATTAAGACTAACCAGAATAAGATGCCTGCGAATTTCACCGCTTGCCAGAAACGACCTAAGTCAATGAACTCATAGCCTTGGTGACCGAACATGAAGCTCCATTCTTCTGGAAGAATATGTGCAATTGCTAAATAGCTACCAGTGAATGAACCGACGACTAATACCACTAATGCCCAGAATAAAACATCCACGCCCAATTTTTGGAATTTCGGATCTTTACCACCATTGATGATCGGTGCTAGGAATAAACCGCCAGCTAAGAATGCCATTGCAATCCAGAATAATGCCGCTTGAATATGCCATGTACGCACTAATGAATAAGGTAAGTATTGAGAGATATCAATACCATAGAATTCTTGACCTTCAACAGTATAGTGAGCAACAATCGCCCCTAAATTCACTTGCAGTAAGAATAATGCAAGCACCGTAAAGAGATATTTACCTAATGCGCGTTGAGAAGGCGTAAGTTGTAATTTTGTGAGTGGATCGAACTCAGGCATTGGTGGTTCTTTTTCATCTTCACGTTTTTTGAATGACCAAATCCATACAACAAAACCAATACCTGCAATGAGGAATACCACACTCGCAATAGACCAAATCACGTTTTCTGGTGTTGGCACGTTATTGATTAATGGCTCATGTGGCCAATTGTTAGTATAACTTGCATTTGTATT
Organism: Haemophilus sp. SZY H56; assembly: GCF_054332415.1. Taxonomy (NCBI): domain Bacteria; kingdom Pseudomonadati; phylum Pseudomonadota; class Gammaproteobacteria; order Pasteurellales; family Pasteurellaceae; genus Haemophilus; species Haemophilus sp. SZY H56. Next base: position 137,026 of record NZ_JBTGNX010000006.1, read on the forward strand.
TGGACGTTCTGCAGAGGCAGTCCATGCTGTCCAGAAGAAGAATTTAGTTAAGTCTTTACGTGCTTGTAAGTCAGGGAGGGTATTATCCTTCATCGCAAAGTGTTCACGAGTGACTTTAGTGGCAGGATCATCGCCGTATAAAGAAATGTAGTATTGTGCAGTTTTTTCCATTGCCGCTAAACGGGTATTTGAAAGCACAACAGTACCGTTTTCAACTTTGCTACCACGATATTCTTTGGTTAAACGCGCTTTTAATAACGTTTGCTGTTCATCATTTAAATCAGCAAAGTTTTTACCAAATTCTTGGTTCGCTGTAATATCCAACCAGTTAGTTAATTCACGGTGAAGCCAATCTGCAGTCCAGTCAGGCGCTTGGTATGCACCATGCCCCCAAATAGAACCTACTTGCATACCACCAGTGGTTTGCCAAGCAGTTTGACCATGTAAAATTTCATCGTGAGTAATCACTTTTTCACCTGATTCTGAAACATATTGTTGCGGAATTGGTGGTGCTTCACGATACACTTCAAACCCATAGTAACCGAGAATGGAGAATGCTCCAATTAATACGGCGACTAATAGGTACCAGAACTTTTTATACTGTCCCATTTTATCACTCCTAGATTATTATAAAATTGGATGCTCGATGATTACATGCTAAGAATGTTCATCTAAAGCGACATTTTACGCAAGGTAAAATACCTGAGTAATTATATATGGTATTGTGCAATCAAAATATTACCTAAAACTGAGTAATTTACTATGGTAATGAAAAATTTAATTGAAAAAGTTGTTTATTTTTTTGAGTGATGCAGACAAGATTTAAGCTTTAATTCCCCGAACAAGTGAACGGTAAAATTAGCAGTGGAATAGGCATGTGAGCGGCTGAGCCCTGCTGTAGCAAGGCTCAGAACGAGAATGAATAATTTCAGTGAATAAGTGATATTCAAAGATTAGAAGAGCAGGCTTCCAATTAATGCAATAATAAAGCCCACAATACCGATAGATGTCTCTAGTAATGTCCACGTTTTTAATGTCGTTTTTGTATCCATTTCTAAGAAACGGCTGATCAGCCAGAAACCTGAATCATTTACGTGAGAAAGCACTGTTGCACCTGATGCAATAGCGATTACAATGAAGCAAAGATCAAATTGGCTCAAGTCAGTTGCCGCAGCAACGGTAGGCGAAATTAGTGCAGCAGCCGTAGTTAAAGCAACAGTTGCAGAACCTTGTGCGACACGCATTACCATGGCGATAACGAAAGCGGCAACAATGATTGGCATTCCGGTATTGGAAAGCATCGTAGATAATACATCACCAATACCACTGGCACGTAATACACCTCCAAACATTCCGCCTGCACCAGTAACGAGCACGATAGAGCAAATTGGACCTAAGGCATTATCACAAATTTTTTCAATTTGTTCATAGCTACGCTGTTCTTTTAATAACAAAATGGAAATAATTAAAGTGATTAGTAAGGCAACAGGCGTTTTACCAATTAAGCGCAGTGCTTCAACCCAGGTTTGTGAACCGTCAATTATTTTTGCCACGCTTAATGTGTTTAAACCCGTGTCTAATAAGATCAAAAGAATAGGTAGTAATAAGATCGTTATTACACGGGTAAAGCTTGGCGGATTTTGCACAGAGGTTTCACTGATTGCGACGGCATTTAAGAATGCTTTTGGTAAATCAACGTGAATTTTTTTACTGATGAATAGACTAAATAAGTAAGTCCCAATATACCATGTTGGAATTGCACAAACTAAGCCAACAATGACCAATAAACCAATGTTCACGCCTAATAAATCACCAGATGCAACAGGGCCTGGATGTGGTGGTAAAAAAGCGTGCATTACAGCAAATGCTCCTGCAACGGGAAAAGCATAGCGTAAGACAGAACCACCAAACCGTTTTGCGACACTGAAGATGATAGGTAGCATTACGACAAGGCCTGCATCAAAGAAAATAGGAAAACCAAAGAGTAATGCAGCAATACCTAATGCAAGTGGTGCTTTTTTCTCACCAAATTTATTAATTAACGTGTCGGCAAGCACTTTTGCTCCGCCAGTAATTTCAAGAAGCCGACCAATCATTGCACCTAAACCTACTAATAAGGCAACTGCCGCAAGCGTATTGCCAAATCCACCAAGCAAGGTTGGCAGAATTTTTTCCACCGGAATCCCAGCCGCCAGAGCGGTAAGTAAACTCACAATAATTAATGCCACAAAAGCATGAACTTTGAATTTAATAATAAGTAAAAGGAGCAATAAGATTGCTACGATCATAATTGCAATGAGCATGGTTGTTCTCCAAATAGAATTGTTACCCGTAACATACGCTTGATTTAACATTTGGTAAACGATGACTTTTCAAAATTGTGATCTCATTCACATAATTTTTATCTTTAAAAGTGCGGTTAATTATGATTATGAATTTATTTTGTGATATTAATCACAAAATAAAATGTTACCAGTAACATTTTGTTTGTAATTAGAGTATGGTAAATGAAAATTTGCAGAGGTGTATGATGAGTCATAAACAAGAAAATATGGGAAAAAGTTTTATTCTAATGGGCGTATCAAGTACGGGTAAAACCTCCGTAGGAACAGAGGTGGCTCATCGTTTAGGAATAAAGTTAATTGATGGTGATGATCTTCATCCTAGAGCGAATATCATCAAAATGGGAGAGGGGCATCCGTTAAATGATGAAGATCGCGCACCTTGGTTGGAGCGTATTCGTGATGCAGCATTTAGTCTAGAACGAAAAAGTGAAGTGGGGATCATTATTTGTTCTGCACTAAAGAAAAAATACCGCAATCTCATTCGTGAAGGAAATGGAAATGTGAAGTTCTTATTTTTAGAAGGCTCTTTTGAACTGGTACTTGAGCGCATGAAACAGCGTAAAGGGCATTATATGAAAACTGATATGCTAAAAAGTCAGTTTGAGACGCTGGAAGTGCCAGGTCAAGATGAATCAGATGTTATTCATGTGGATATTTCTGGAAGTTTTGAGCAAGTAATTGAACGTTGTGTTGAGGTATTAAAACCTCTGATCTAAAGTAAAAGAAGTGCGGTCAAAATGTTGGTATTTTTTTGATCGCACAGCTTATATGCTTTCACCTAAATGGATTTTAAACCCTAGATCAATTATTTTCTCTTTTAGTGGCTCATTATTGAGTCTTACTAACAATTCTTGTGCGGCAAGTTTGCCAATTTCTAAACGAGGAGTCATAACCGTTGCGAGCTGAGGTGTGACCGAAAAGCCTACGTCATGTCCATGAAACCCTGCAATTGCAATCTGTTGAGGCACAGCAATACCTAATCGCTGGCATTCAAATAATGCACCAATTGCTAAGTCATCATTTGTACAAAAGACACCGTTTGTTTCAGGACGTTCTTCTAAAATTTTACGTAGCTGTTTTCCACCCAATGTGAAAGAAGATGCGGCTTCAGTAATCAAGCTATAAGGTTCTAACCCATATTTTTTCATGGCTTGTTCATAACCTTGCATTTTTAATTGGGTTCGTTTATCCATTCTTGCTGTGAAATAGACGATATTTTTATAACCACGCTGAATCATGGTTTCTACCATAGCTTGTGCCGCAGCAACGTTATCAAAACCAATGACTTGTTGAATGCCAGGTTGGGAACTATCCATGATTTCAATGACTGGAATATTGGCGATTTCAATCATTTTAAGGGTACGTAAAGAGTGGTAGTTTTCAGATAAGATTAATCCATCCACATTATAGGAAAGTAAACTTTCGATACGTTCTTCTTCTTTTTTTACACTATATCCATAGTGTGCAAGCATCGTCTGATAACCTGCAATATCGGCAACTTGCTCAATGCCTTTTAATACATCTGCAAATACATGATTTGTTAAGGAGGGGAGCAGTACACCAATCGCTTTACTCTTTGCATTAGACAAAATTTCTGGCGCACGATTAGGAATATAACCAAACTGTTCAATTGCCACCGCAATACGTTTCTGAGTCTCTTTCGCAACAGAATTAGAATTACGTAAATAACGGCTTACCGTCATTTTAGTCATGCCTAGATGGTCGGCAATATCTTGTAGAGTCGGGCGTTTTTGCTTCATTGAAGTAAGTAGCGATGAATATTTTGTCGAGAAGTCAAAAAACAGTCAATTTTTTGACCGCACTGGTTCTCAAAAATAAATTCATTCTAAGTCAAAAGAACGAGTTCTGTGTCATACAGAACTCAGAATATTGTTTATTGATCCATTTGATTTTATAGGTTGATTTTTATAAACAAATTAACGTTTAAACATGCCGCCTAAACCACTGAGGCCACCTAAACCGCCTCCGCCCATTAAGCCTTGCATGCCGCGCATCATTTTCGCCATTCCGCCTTTGCGCATTTTTTTCATCATACGTTGCATTTCGTCAAATTGTTTTAGTAACTTATTCACATCTTGCACTTGTGTGCCAGAACCTAATGCAATACGACGACGGCGAGATCCTTTGATAATGTCTGGATTAGCACGTTCTTTTAAGGTCATGGAATTAATGATTGCTTCCATTTTGATGAACATTTTGTCATCTACTTGATTTTTGACATGATCCGGTAAGTTTTTTGCACCCGGTAATTTTTCAAGCATCGACATCATACCGCCCATTTTTTTCATTTCACGGAGTTGTTCACGGAAATCGTCTAGGGTGAAATCATCGCCTTTCTTGAATTTCTGTGCCATTTTTTCCGCTTTTTCGCGATCCACAGAACGTTCAAGATCTTCGATAAGGGAAAGCACATCACCCATGCCCAAAATACGCGACGCTACACGATCAGGATGGAATGGCTCGAGGGCTTCTGTTTTTTCGCCCACCCCAAGGAATTTAATTGGTTTGCCGGTGATTTGACGAATCGATAACGCCGCACCGCCACGTGCATCCCCATCCACTTTGGTTAAGATAACCCCAGTAAGTGGCAAGGCTTCATTGAAGGCTTTTGCTGTATTTGCCGCATCTTGACCGGTCATTGCATCAACGGTGAAGAGAGTTTCGATTGGATTTAATGTCGCATGAACTTGCTTAATTTCATCCATCATCTCGCTATCAACGTGTAAGCGACCAGCCGTATCCACGATTAAAACATCGTAGAATTTGAGTTTGGCGTCAGCAAGTGCTGCTTTTGCAATCTCTACCGGTTTTTGTTTAACATCAGATGGGAAAAAATCCACGCCAACAGATTGAGCTAAGGTTTCAAGCTGTTTGATTGCCGCAGGACGATATACGTCGGCAGAGACTACAAGGACTTTCTTTTTATGACGTTCGCGTAAGAATTTTGCTAATTTACCTACGCTGGTGGTTTTACCCGCACCTTGTAAGCCCGCCATTAAAATAACTGCGGGTGGTTGTGTTGCGAGGTTTAAGCTCTCATTGGCTTCACCCATGGCTTTTTCAAGTTCGCTCTGAACGATTTTTAAGAATTCTTGGCCAGGTGTTAAGCTTTTATTGACTTCTTCGCCTAACGCGCTTTCTTTTACTTTAGCGATAAATTCACGTACGACAGGTAAAGCAACGTCAGCTTCTAACAATGCCATACGCACTTCGCGTAGGGTTTCTTTAATATTATCTTCAGTTAAACGCCCTTTCCCGCTAATGTTGCGTAGCGTTTTGGAAAGTCGATCCGATAAACTCTCAAACATTTTAAATCCTGTTTTTTTTTTAAAAATTGTCGTGATTATACCGAAATTTGGGCGTTTTTCATCATTTCAAATAAAATTCTAGCGATCTACAGAAAAGATCCGTTAAAATAAGAATAATTCCTAGTAAAGAGAATGCATTATGTGGTTTGCCCTTTTTTCGATTATTTTTTACATTCTTAGTCTATTGTTGATTGCCCCGTTTTTGATGAATTCATCAGAAGGAAAGTTGAGCCAGCGTAAAGTTCCATTTTTTCTAACCTCACTTTCGGCAATCGTACTGCATGTTATTACTACTTTGCCGCTATTAGAGCATTTAGTATCAGGGAAAACATTTACACTACTGGAAATAGCTTCCTTAATGAGTGTAATTATTTCGGTATTAGTAACGCTTTCAATGTTTCTTGTCTCTACCATGTGGTTTGTTTTGCCAATAGTATATTCGTTTTCAATCATTAGTTTGATTTTGGCAACATTCTTATCAAGCCATATCATTCAAATGCTGAATCAAAATACCTTGATGTTATTCCATATTGGTTTGTCGCTCTTTACCTATGCGGTGTGTTTTATTGCAACGTTGTATGTGATCCAATTGGTGTGGTTAGACCGTAATTTGAAAAAGCGTAAAATTCAATTTTCACCAGCTATTCCGCCATTGATGGCAGTAGAACGTCATTTCTTCTGTTTATTTGCGATGGGGGAAGCATTACTGACGCTCACTTTAATTTCTGGTACTTATCATGTGTTGCAAGCAGTGACCCTAGAAAATCTACACAAAGCGATTTTTTCTTTCCTTGCTTGGATTAGTTTTGGTATTGCTTGTTTTGGTCATTGGCGATTAGGTTGGCGTGGAAAAAGGATGATTATTTACGCAATTTCGGGTATCATTCTGCTCACAATTGGCTATTTTGGTAGTCGTTTGATTTAGCAAGAATCAAAGAACAGGTAAAAATCTGCACCCCAAAAGTTGGACTAAACAACCAACAATTGAGGTGCAGATTTTTTATGGGTAAACACTACACAATAGCATTTAAATTACAGGTCCTTCAACCTATTCTAAAAGGAAAAATGAGCATTCGTGAAGCCGCTCGTTTTTACAATATTCCCTCTGACACATTAGTCGGAACTTGGTTGAAACGCTTTGAAAAAAGTGGCATAAAAGGGCTTATTCCTTATAAACCATCAGGACGACCGTCAATGAAACCTAAATATGCCAGAATGCCCCCTCCACCCAAAACAGAAGAAGACCGCTTGCGCCAGAGAATTTTACAGCTTGAAGCTGAGGTCGCTTACCTAAAGGAGTTGAGAAAGCTCAGACTTCAGGAAGAAGCCAGGCAGCGGAGGTTATCCAAAAGTTAAGAGCCCATTATCCCCTAAAATATCTATTAGATATTGCAGGCTTAGCGCGCAGTACGTTTTTTGCTCGACGCCAGGTTAAGCCAGATAAGGATAAAGGACTTAAAGCCGCGATTATCCAGATTAAAGTAAAGCATCCTGATTACGGTTACCGACGGGTTACCCAACAAGGCACCAGCCATTGGACATGGTTCGCCCAGCTTGAACAACATTTAGCAGATAAGAAAAACTCCGATCCGGCTAGCTCTTACACTGCAACACTGCACAGCAAAGGCATTAAGAAAATCGCCCAAAAAGTGGGAGAAGAAGCGGTAGAAACGGCGCTAGCTGCCGTTTCACAAGATAAACCAGAAACCCTCAGCGAAGCGGCGGATTTGGTCTATCACTTAACCGTGTTGTTGCACCATCAAGGACAGGCATGGGCGGATGTGATTGCAAAATTGCAAGAACGCCATCAGAGAATTGGCCTGCACCCAGAGGGTTCGAATAAATAAACGCCTGAACTGTCCCAAAAATCTGGACTATTCACATAAGGACTGAAGACGATATTGTATCGGACTCAGTCCTTTTAATTTTAGTTGAATCCGTCGATGATTATAGTAATCCAAATAATCCCTTACCGCATTAACTATCTCCTCTCGTGTATTAAACTCCCAACCATAAAAGCATTCCGTTTTTAATCGTCCAAAGGAACTCTCCATTGCGGCATTATCCAAACAGTTTCCTTTCCTTGACATACTTTGTATGATGCCGTGCTCAGCAAGAATTTGACGATAAGCCGCCATCTGATATTGCCAGCCTTGGTCTGAATGTAAAATGCTACCACTTGTTTTATTTAATCGCTTAACCGCTATCTTTAACATTTTCTCCACCTGTGCCCAGTTTGGGGAATAACTGAGGGTATATGAGACTATCTCATTGTTAAATAAATCTAATATTGGGGATAATTAGACTTTACTACCATCTTTTGCTTTAAACTCGGTCACATCCGTTACCCACTTTTGGTTCGGCTTGGTAGCACTAAAATGGCGTTCTAGATGATTGGGCGCGATATGGCCAATCGTCCCTCGATAAGTCGTCAATTTTTTGCTTTTTCTTACCCGCACTTGAAGTTCAAGCTCTCGCATTAAACGTTGGATTTTCTTATGATTCATGCCCGGTAAACAGGCGTGAAATCGATGAAAGCAACTGTCTTCTCCAGTATGGCAGGTTGCGCCGATAGGGTTGGCTAAAATTAACAAGGTGTCATTGTCACAGTCCAAGCTCATATCCACGACATTCAAAAAATGTCCTGAGGTTTCCCCCTTTGTCCACAGGCGATTCTTCGTACGGGAAAAGAACGTTACTTTCTTCTCCGCCAAGGTTTTCTCCAACGCCTCCGGATTCATATACCCGAGCATCAGCACTTCGCACGTCGTCGCGTGTTGCACGATAACGGGGAGGAGGTTGTTGATTTTTTGCCAGTTGATTTCTTGTTTTTTCATTTATATTCCTACTCTAAATACCAAGTTCTTTCGCAATAGAATTATACTCTATAGAGAGATTACCCATAATATCTTTATTACTTCTTAGATATGAACCAATTACATCTGTATATCTATGATCTTCATATAGATAATGAATAATTAATTTAAGATTTTGGTAATTCAACCCTAAAGTTTCTTTCAATCGCTGTTCCAATTCACCATAACGAAACTCTTTTTGTTCAAATTCCTCAAGGACATCGCATAGTGTATCAATTTGACTTTCGTCAAAATCAAATGCTAACGCTATTTTATCAAATGCATTTTGATCACCTAATGCACTTCGTTTTAAAATTTCAAAATGAAATTTATCTTTTTTATCCATAGAATTGTCTCCTTAAAGCTATAACAAAAAACCAACTGGCAAGAAGAATATTAAGAGCAAAAAAAATAAAATTCAATACAAAAAACACGTCCAAAAACGACCGCACTTTTTTGTGTTATCGCCGTACTTCCACGCCTTCCCGTGCCAAATAATCCTTCAATTCGCCGATATTAATAATCTGCTTATGGAACACGCTCGCGGCTAAAGCGCCATCCACGTTGGCATCAATAAAAGCATCACGGAAATGCACCATTTCGCCCGCGCCGCCGGAGGCCATAAGCGGGACATGGCAAACTTGGCGCACCAGTTTCAGTTGCGCTAAATCATAGCCGTTACGTACACCGTCTTGGTTCATCATATTTAACACGATTTCGCCTGCGCCGCGTTGTTGTACTTCTGCCACCCAATCTAACAGCTGCCAATTGGTTTGTCGGGTGCATTTTTCATCGCCGGTGTATTGGTTCACCCAATATTTGCCCGTTTCGTGCTCGAACCAGCTGTCAACGCCCACCACGATAGCCTGCACACCGAAACGTTCTGCCAAGCGGGAAATTAAATCAGGGTCGGCAAGGACGGGAGAATTAATGGAGATTTTATCTGCACCGAAAGCAAAAATCTGTTCCGCGTCTGCGATGGTTTTAATACCGCCCGCTACGCAGAACGGAATGTCGATGACTTGCGCCACGCGTTCCACCCAGCTTTTATCCACGGTGCGACCGTCCGAAGAGGCGGTAATGTCATAGAACACCAGCTCGTCCGCGCCTTCCTGCGCATAACGTTGCGCCAACGGCACGATGTCGCCGATGATTTCATGATTACGAAACTGCACGCCTTTCACCACCTGCCCGTCGCGTACGTCCAAACAAGGAATTATCCGTTTTGCCAACATTCGATTGCCTCCGCTACATTAAATTTGCCTTCTAACAACGCGCGACCCACAATCACGCCCGCCACGCCTGTGCCTTTGAGAGCTTCAATATCCGCTAGCGAACCGATGCCGCCGGAAGACTGGAACTGCACGTCCGGAAACTTAGCGCACACTTCACGGTAAAGATGCAGTTGGAACCCGCCAGTGTGCCGTCGCGGGAAATGTCGGTGCAAAGCACATGTTGCAAGCCAAAAGTGCGGTAGTTTTCCACAACGTTTTCAAGGGGCAGCGCGCTGGTTTCCTGCCAACCTTTAATCGCCACCAATTTCTGCCCGTTTTCAATGCGCACGTCTAACGCCAACACGAATTTCTCCGCGCCATATTTGTTAAACCAGCCTTGTACCATATCGGGTTGTGTCACCGCCGTAGAACCAATCACCACGCGGTTCGCGCCCACCGCCAGCAAATCAGCAACGTCCTGTTCGGTACGAATCCCTCCGCCCACCTGAATCTTGCTTTGTGTGGCGGCGATAATCTTGCCGATAAGTGCGGTCTGCCTTTTGGACGGATCTTTCGCACCGGTTAAATCCACCAAATGCAACTGCTGCGCGCCTTGTTGAATATAGCTTGCGAACTGCTCAATAGGATTATCGCTGTAAGTGGTCTGTTGCGCATAATCGCCCTGATGCAGGCGGACAACGTGCCCGTCGATAAGATCGAGGGCGGGGATGATGGATTGCATATATTTTCTATCCTCCTGTTGGGCTGTCTTATGTGCCTAGGGTAACCAGTTACCCCTAGGTTAGGCATGATTCTGCCCCGTTAGGGCAGTTATAGATTGTCTTCAAAAAACGTGGGATTAAATTTAATTCCTTCATTTTGAAATAATGTTTTCATTTCATTTTTAAAATCGCTTGTCTGATGATGTACCTTTTGATTTTTAATATAGTTGATGATCTTATTTTTCTCTAATTCACCATAACTTAATGCACAATATCCAACAGACCATGCTGTAAAATCAGGAAATAAGTCTTTATTTGCGTCTAAAAATAGATGTGTTGCTTTCTTTAATTTACGCACAAATTCAGCAACTGAAATTGTTTGGTGTAGCTCTACAAATAAATGAAGATGATCTGGCATCCCATTAATTCGATATAAAATAGAGCTATGTTCCTTTACAAATCCCCAAATATAACGGTATAAAACCTGTTCATTTTCCTCATTAATAGCATGAACACCGTGTTTAGTTCGAAAAATAATATGATAAAACAAACGTGTATAACTCATTCTTTCCTCTAACTACTACCCTAACAGGGTAGAATTATGCTTAACCTAGGGTAACTTGTTACCCTAGGCGGAAAGAAACGGCAATTACACTATCTCAACTTTCCGACCCCGATCGAAAAATCAAATATTCTCCACAAAATTCCTCAACAACATCGCGCCGTTTTTGCCCGAGCGTTCCGGGTGGAACTGTACGCCGTAGAAATTTTTATTGGCAATGGCAGCGGAGAAGTACATGCCGTAACAGCTTGTCGCAATTGTGTTTTCATTGGGTTGCACGGCGTAGCTGTGTACGAAATAAAAATGGCTGTATTGTTCTATGCCGGCAAACAGCGGATGGTCTGGCATATAACGCACCTTGTTCCAGCCCATGTGCGGCAACGGCAACCCACTGTCAGGGATAAGATTCGTCTGCCCGTTCATTAAGCCGAGCGTTGCCACATTACCTTCGGTAGAAAATTTGGTCATCAGCTGCATACCCAAGCAAATACCGAGCATCGGTTGGGTGGCGTTGCGGATGCAATCAATTAGCTTGCGCTCCTGCAAATTCCGCATCGCTGCCATCGCCGTGCCCACACCGGGCAACAACAATTTATCGGCAGCTTGGATTTTGTGAATATCTCGCGTAATTTCAGCGCGATAACCCAAGCGGTCAAAGGCGAATTTGACGGAGGAGAGGTTAGCGCAGCCGGTGTTGATGATTGTGATATTGGTCACTGTAAATCTCACTTATTTTAAATAATTATATTTATCTATTTTAAAAGCTAAATAATTTTTTATCTTATGTTCAGCCAAATTATGACATCCGTCATATTCCATTATCTTTCTTTGTATTTCATTCTTTTTCTCTTCTGTAAGCCCCTTCCACCAATCAGGAGAAAAGTACGTATTTTCAAAATAAGAAAATACAAAATTCACAAGATTATCTTCAATTCTATGCTTCCGCTGAACTAATGTCTTAATAAAATCATAGAAATATTTATTCTCTTCTTTCTTAATCCAAGAAAAAATACACATACCTCTATCTTCATAATTTATAATATTAAAAAAAAGATGTTCCGCCTTTTCATTTTTATTAGATAAATCTTTAAGAATTTTATTATTAAAATCCCTATCTGGAACAATTGCACCACTACATAGCACTTTTGACGGATATGATAAACTTATTACGAAATATTCAAGATCGTCAAACCTATTATTTGAAATAATATTATTTAATTCATGATAAGTATTTTTAATTTCTGTTAATCCTATACCCAACAGTTCATCTCTCTTTGAGATTATATTTTTTACTATAGGTAATATTGGAGAATCAGAAAACACAGAAAAATCACACATATTATGTAATAATCCTGTATTTGATTCATTTTCTTTTGTATACAATTCCCTACATATACCTCTGTAAGATAGCATGCATAATTGTTCCTTAGTGGGAATAATGGGACTATCTTCAAAGATAGAAAATAATTTTTTATCATGCTCAGAGCAAAATCCCTTAAAAGTAGATGCTTTATTTATACCAAACTCAGAAATATCAAAATAGCCACCATTTTTTTCTAAAGCATTAAAGGTTAAATTAATCCCACATACTTTATTTTGTTTATTCATAATTGTCTTTAAAGAACCACTTTTTGATAACGTATGAGATTCTATAATTTTTTTACTGCACTCTATCCCAAATAATTCTCGAGCACTACAACATCTCCTATTAGATTTTTTACTGATATCAGATTCTATTAATCCTCGTATTTTCCCATCTATTTCAGTCTCTACTTGCATTTTTAAGTTTCCTATTTATGGTTTTAAAAGATCAATTTCTAAAAAAATTCTCAAAATTAGTAATTTCGGACGGGCACAGGGCCAGCCCTACAAATCATAACACGCCCTTACTACTCGGCAACTCCTCCCCCTCAATTCTCACCGCCTGTCTCAACGTCCGCCCAAACACTTTAAACAAACTTTCAATTTTATGGTGGTCGTTGTCGCCGATGGCTTTTAAGTGTAGCGTGGCGAGTAGCGAGAACGCAAGGGATTGGAAGAAGTGTTCGGTGAGTTCTGTGCTGAAATCGCCCACTTTGTCCCGTTTGAATTTGGCGTTGAATTTGATCCAAGGTCTGCCGGATAAATCTAAGGCGCATTCGGCGCGGCATTCATCCATCGGGAGCACAAAGCCGAAGCGGGCGATGCCGCGTTTGTCGCCAAGGGCTTGTTTCAATGCTTGCCCGAGAGCGAGGGCAGTATCTTCCACTGTATGGTGTTCGTCGATCCACAAATCGCCGTTGCATTGTACGTTCATGCGGAAACCGCCGTGGGTAGCGATTTGATCGAGCATGTGGTCGAAAAAGCCCACACCCGTACTGATTTGGTTCACGCCCGTTTCGTCCAACCATACTTGAACCTTGATGTCTGTTTCTTTAGTTTTGCGGGCGATTTCTGCGTAGCGAGGTGGGCGGTTGCCGATGTTGCTGATGGGGTCGCCGAGCAGTTTTTCTGCGATCAGATCCCTGTTTAATTTTTCAGGGTGATATTGCAGTGCGCGAATGCCGAGATTTTCCGCCAACTGTACGTCGGTAGCTCGGTCGCCAATCACAAAAGAGCGGTCAGGATCGAACAAGTTTTTTTGGATGTATTTTTTCAGCAACTTGGTTTTCGGCTTGCGGCAGGCGCAGTTATCTTCCGGTTTGTGCGGGCAAATCAGTACGTCGTCAAATTCAATGCCTTGCGATTTAAACAGCGCCATCATGGCGTTATGCGGCTTGTCGAAATCTTCTTGCGGAAAAGAATCCGTGCCTAGCCCGTCTTGATTGGACACCATCACAAAACGGTATTTTTCTTTCAATTTCAGCATCGCCGGAATGACGTTCGGCTCGAATTTAAGTTTTTCAAGGCTATCAATTTGAAAATCAGTTTTTGGCTCATCAATCAAGGTACCATCGCGGGCAATGAAAAGAATAGGTTGCATGGGCTGTTCTCCTGTGTATTAGTTAATTTGTTTGATGGCTTCAACCACACGTTCACATTCTTCTTTTGTGCCAACGGTGATACGAATGCAGTCTTGTAAATTTAACGTTTTATTTTGGTCGCGCAGAATAATTCCTAAATCCCATAAGGCTTTAAACACTTTTTCGCCATCTTGGCATTTAAATTGCTGCCTTAGCGACGCTTTCAATGTTTCTTGTTTCCACGATGTGGTTTGTTTTACCAATCGTGTATGCTTTTTCGATCATTAGCTTAATCTTTGCGACATTCTTATCAAGCCACATTATTCAAATGCTTAATCAAAATACATTGATGTTGTTCCATATTGGCTTGTCGCTGTTTACCTATGCAGTTTGTTTTATTGCAACGCTTTATGTGATCCAGTTGGTGTGGTTAGACCGTAATTTGAAAAAGCGTAAAATCCAATTTTCACCAGCAATTCCACCATTGATGGCAGTAGAACGTCATTTCTTCTTTTTATTTGCGATGGGAGAAGTTTTACTCACACTGACTTTAATTTCGGGTACTTATCATGTGTTACAAGCAGTGACCCTAGAAAATCTGCACAAAGCAATTTTCTCTTTCCTTGCTTGGATTAGTTTTGGTATAGCTTGTTTTGGTCATTGGCGACTAGGCTGGCGTGGAAAAAGGATGATTATTTACGCAATTTCGGGTATCATTCTGCTCACGATTGGCTATTTTAGTAGTCGTTTGATTTAGTAAAAATCAAAAACAAGTAAAAAGTGCGGTAAAAAATAACCGCACTTTTTGTTGATTAACGAACAAAAGGATTTTCCCTTGGATAGTATTCCCCTTAGTACTTTATTTATTACACTGATTATTTGTTTAATTTTATCTGCCTATTTTTCAGGATCGGAAACTGGTCTACTGTCTCTTAATAAATATCGTCTTCGCTTTCTGGCGGAACAAGGCAATAAAGGCGCGCAAAAAGCAGAAAAACTGCTTGAAAAGCCTGATACCTTGTTAAGTTTCATTCTGATCTTTAATAACCTTGTGAATATCAGTGCGTCAGCTATTGCAACCATGATTGGTATGCGTTTATATGGTGATGCGGGGGTAGCAATCGCAACAGGTTTATTAACTTTTGTGATGCTTGTTTTTTCTGAAATATTTCCTAAAACGGTTGCGGCAATGCACCCAGAGAAAGTGGGATTATTTTCAAGTCACATTTTGTCGTTATTGTTAAAAGTATTCTATCCATTAGTATGGTTGATGAATATTTTTACCAAAACTTTAATGCGAATGGTTGGATTAAAACTCGATTTGCAAAAACAGGTGATTAGTCGTGAGGAACTGAGAAGTATCGTTTCTGAAGCAGGTGAAGCCACGCCAGATGAACAGCATCCACAAATGCTACTTTCTATTTTAGATATGGAAACGGTTACCGTTGATGATATTATGGTGCCACGTAATGAAATTGGCGGAATCGATATTGACGATGATTGGAAAGCCATTATGCGTCAACTCAACCATGCACCCCATAACCGAATTGTCTTATACAAAGGCAGTCTTGATGACCAAGTACTAGGGATTTTACGAGTACGTGAAGCCTTCCGGCTATTATTAGAAAAGAATGAATTTACAAAAGAAACGTTATTACGTGCAGTGGATGAAGTATATTTCATTCCAGAGGGAACACCACTTAAAATGCAATTAGCTAACTTTCGTACGAAAAAAGAACGTATTGGATTAGTGGTGGATGAATATGGTGATATCAAAGGGTTAGTCACACTTGAAGATATTTTGGAAGAAATTGTAGGTGATTTCACCACTTCCATGGCGCCATCTATTGAGCAAGAAGTGGTGCATCAATCTGATGGTTCAATGATTATTGAAGGCTCAGCAAATCTTCGTGATTTAAATAAAATGTTCGGTTGGGAATTAGATACAGAAGATGCTCGAACCTTTAATGGTTTGATTCTTGAGCATCTTGAAGATATTCCTGATGAAGGAACAGTTTGTGAAATTGATGGCTTGCAAATTACGATTTTGGAAGTCAGCGATAATATGATTAAACAAGCGAAAGTGGAGAAGTTGGCGTCATAAACGCCAAATTTTCTGACCGCACTTTTAGTTTAAAAGGTATGTGATTTTAGTAAGGATTTAGCATGACGGGTGAGATTCGTTTAACACAATATAGCCACGGCGCAGGTTGAGGCTGTAAAATTTCGCCTAAGGTGTTAGGGACAATTTTACAGACAGAAATCGAAAAATTTACCGATCCGAATTTATTGGTCGGGAACGAAACAGCGGATGACGCAGCGGTTTATGATCTTGGTAATGGTACTGCAATTATCAGTACCACGGATTTCTTTATGCCGATTGTGGACGATCCTTTTGATTTTGGCCGTATTGCCGCAACCAATGCCATTAGTGATATTTTCGCAATGGGCGGAAAGCCAATTATGGCGATTGCTATTTTAGGTTTTCCGATTAATAAATTGCCGGCAGAAGTGGCACAGAAAATAGTTGATGGTGGCCGTTTTGCTTGTCATCAAGCGGGGATTTCCCTTGCTGGAGGTCACTCGATTGATGCCCCAGAACCCATTTTTGGTTTAGCTGTAACGGGTGTGATTGCAACGGATCGTGTAAAACGGAATGCCTCAGCAGAAGCAAATTGTAAGCTTTATTTAACCAAACCATTAGGTATCGGTGTGCTAACTACTGCAGAGAAAAAAGGCAAGTTAAAACCAGAACACCAAGGCTTAGCAACGGCAGCCATGTGTCAAATGAACCTGATTGGTAGCCAATTTGCGGAAGTTGCTGGTGTAACCGCCATGACGGATGTCACTGGCTTTGGTTTATTAGGACACTTGGCTGAAATCTGTGAAGGCTCAAATCTTAATGCGGTTGTGCATTTTGATAAAATCAAATTATTAGATGGCGTAGCGGATTATATTGCTGAAGGTTGTGTACCAGGTGGAACCAATCGTAACTTTGAAAGCTATGGCCATAAAATCGGTCCTCTTACGGATTATCAAAAGGCGGTACTTTGCGATCCTCAAACTTCAGGTGGCTTATTGATTGCGGTTAAACCTGAAAGTGAAGCGGAAATCTTAGAGATTGCGAAAAAAGCCGGTATCGAGCTTAGTGAGGTCGGTGTATTGAAACCTCACCAAGAAGGTGTGCTGGTCGAAGTCGAATAAATCATTTTTGTTAAACTAAAAAGTGCGGTGAAAAATTCACCGCACTTTTTTTTATTCTTTATTTTCCTTGTTCTCTTTATTGCTGGAATACATCGAGTCAATGATGTGATGATAGCGTTCCATAATCACTTTTCGGCGTAATTTGAGCGTAGGGGTGATTTCACCAAGTTTGACGCTAAATGCTTGAGAGAGTAGCGTAAATTTCTTCACTTGCTCGAAGTGAGCGAGTTCCTTTTGAAGGCTCTCAATACGCTGTTCAAACATCTTGATAATTTCAGAGTGTTTGAGTAATTCCATGCGATCTTGATACTTAATATTCAGTTTTTTCGCATATTCTTCTACGCTATCAAAACAAGGTACGATTAAGGCAGAAACATACTTTTTGGCATCAGCAATAATCGCGATTTGCTCGATAAATTTATCTTTACCGATTTTACCTTCGATATATTGTGGTGCAATGTATTTACCGTTAGAGGTTTTCATCAATTCTTTAATGCGGTCGGTAATAAATAAATTACCTTCAGCATCAAATTCACCCGCATCTCCCGTTTTCAAGAACCCATCTTCAGTGAAGGCTTGAGCCGTTTCTTCAGGTTTTTTATAGTAGCCTTTCATTACCATGCCACCACGCACCAGAATCTCGTTATTTTCACCAATTTTAACTTCTGCATTTGGCATCAATTTACCGATAGAATTCGGATTAAAATGATGGTCATCCCAACAAGAAACGGTTGCCGTGGTTTCTGTCATGCCGTAACCGAGTTTGATATTAATCCCAATGCTATGGAAGAAAAGCCCAATGCTTGGTTCTAATTTTGCGCCACCGCAAGGCATCATTTTAATTCGTCCGCCTAACAATGAACGCAGTTTAGAAAGTACCAGCTTATCGGCCAATGCATAGCGTTTTTGCAAGAAGAACGGGACTTTTTTATTTTGAGAGAGAAGATCAAAACGTTTTTGTCCCACTGTAATCGCCCAGTGGAAAATCATCTGACGAATAAAAGGCGCTTTTTGAACTTTATCAAGCACAGCAGAATAAATTTTTTCATAGAAACGCGGTACTGCACACATAAAGGTTGGACGTACTTCCGTTAATGCTTCACGTACTTGATTGGTGTCTTCGAGATAGCAAAGAATTGCTCCGCGATGTAATACATAGGCAATCCAAGCACGCTCAAAAATGTGGCTAAACGGTAAAAAAGAAAGTGAAACCTCATCTTGATTAACATCTAATGCCATATCATGGGCTTCAAGTTGATGCGCCAAGTTACTGTAATCAAGCATGACGCCTTTTGGTTCACCTGTTGTGCCTGAGGTGTAGATGATCGTGAATAAATCATCCATCGTTTTATTTGCTAAGCGAGTTTCAAATTCAGCCTGAAATTCGGCTTTGCCTAATTTAATTAAATCGTCCCAATGGCAAGAAAGAGTATTTTCACTCAATTGAATTTGTTCTTTCATGGCCACAATTTTTTGTAATTGTGGACATTGATGCGCAATTTCTAACGCTTGATCATATTGTTCTTGATCACCGACAAACAGAATTTTGACATCGGCATGATTTAAAATAAATTCAGCTTGTTGTGCGGTATTGGTTGCATAAATTGGAACAGTTATAGCGCGGACTTGAAGTGCCGCAATATCTGCGATTGTCCAACGTGACATATTCTGTGCAAAAATCGCAATTTTATCTTGTGCTTGAATGTTACAAGCAAGAAAAGCTAATGACAGCTGATCAAGCTGTTGTTGAAATGCGTTCCACGAAATATCTTTCCATAAGCCATTAATTTTATGGCGAAGTGCGGTTGCATTTTGACGAGTTTTTGCCTGTTGGCGAATTCGATTGACGAAATGACGTTCTAAATTCATATAAGCCTTATTTGAGCGAACAAGTGTACGCTAATATAAACGAAATAAATTTAAAATCTAGTGAAATGTTGTTATTTTGTGAATATAGAATAAATAATAGACATATTTATTTTCTATTTTTATCTCTGGATGAGAAATAAAGAATTTAAAAATATTGATTAAGTGAAATGAATTGGAAATAAAAAAACCGCTCTAAAAAGAGCGGTTAATTTTTTAGCGATTTTGATTAGCCTTTGTAGTTGTAAACGTGTGCAACTAAGTCTAATACTTTGTTTGAGTAACCAGTTTCGTTATCGTACCAAGATACTAATTTAACGAAAGAATCAGTTAATGCGATACCCGCATTAGCATCAAATACAGAAGTTAAAGCACAACCGTTGAAGTCAGTAGAAACTACAGCATCTTCAGTGTAACCTAAAACGCCTTTTAATTCACCGTTGAAAGTTTTACCTTCCGCTGCATCTTTAATTGCTTGTTTGATTTGTTCATAAGTTGCTGGTTTTTCTAAGTTTACAGTTAAGTCAACTACAGAAACGTTTGGAGTAGGAACACGGAACGCCATACCAGTTAATTTACCGTTTAATGCTGGTAATACTTTACCCACTGCTTTCGCTGCACCAGTAGATGAAGGGATGATGTTTTGTGATGCACCACGACCACCGCGCCAGTCTTTAGCTGATGGACCATCAACCGTTTTTTGAGTTGCTGTGGTTGCGTGAACAGTGGTCATTAAACCATCTTTAATACCGAAAGTTTCGTGAACAACACGTGCTAAAGGTGCTAAACAGTTTGTCGTACAAGAAGCATTAGACACGATATCTTGACCTGCGTATGCACCGAAGTTTACACCACGTACAAACATTGGTGTGCTATCTTTAGAAGGGCCTGTTAATACGACTTTTTTCGCACCAGCAGTGATGTGTTTGCGTGCTGTTTCATCAGTTAAGAATAAACCTGTTGCTTCAACTGCAACATCAACGCCGATCGCACCCCAGTTAAGGTTTGCAGGATCACGTTCAGAAGTAACACGGATAGTTTTACCGTTTACGACTAAGTTACCGTCTTTAACTTCAACAGTACCGTCAAAACGACCGTGAGTTGAATCGTATTTCAACATGTAAGCCATGTATTCAACGTCGATTAAGTCGTTGATACCTACAACTTCGATGTCATCACGATGTTGTGCTGCACGGAATACGATACGACCGATACGGCCGAAACCGTTGATACCAATTTTAATAGCCATAAGATTTTCACCTTCTATTTTTTAAGTTAAACAAAATCGTTGCTCTAACGAGTTCCGGTCGATTATAGCATGGGCATTTTGATAAAAAAAAGGGTATATACCACTTTTTTGTGATCTCGATCACTTTTTAATGATTTGTAAAAACAAATGAAAATTTGACCGCACTTTTCATTTTCTTTTTGTATAATAAAAACAAACAACAACAAGAGGTTTCAATTATGTCTCAAGGTAATTTATATATTCTTTCTGCACCGAGTGGGGCGGGCAAGTCATCATTAATTTCCGCGTTATTAGAAAAAAATCAAGGCACGAAAAAAATGGTGTCTATTTCACACACGACACGTTCACCTCGACCAGGCGAAAGTCATGGAGTGCATTATTATTTTGTTTCAGTAGAAGAATTTGAAACCTTAATTGAAAAAGGCCATTTCTTAGAATACGCAAAAGTGTTTGGTGGCAATTATTACGGCACTTCATTGCCAGCAATTGAAGAAAACTTAGCAAAAGGCATTGATGTGTTTTTAGATATTGATTGGCAAGGTGCACAGCAAATTCGTCAAAAAGTACCTTCTATAAAAAGTATTTTCATTTTGCCGCCATCATTGCCTGAATTAGAACGTCGTTTGGTTGGACGTGGGCAGGATAGCAAAGAGGTCATTGCTGAGCGAATGTCAAAAGCAATCAGCGAAATTTCGCATTATGATGAATATGATTATGTTATTGTGAACGATAATTTTGAACAGGCATTGGCAGATTTACAAAGCATTTTGCAGGCGGAACGCTTGACCAAAGCTTATCAACAAACAGAAAATGCGGACTTAATTCATCAGCTACTAGCAAAATAAGCTTGAATTGAGTACAATATTTTCCCTTTATAGACATTATTTTTAACATCGGAGTAAAACATGGCTCGAGTGACTGTGCAAGATGCAGTAGAAAAAATTGGTAACCGTTTTGATTTAATTTTAACCGCCGCTCGTCGTGCGAGACAATTAGAGTTACATCAAAGTGAGCCGTTAGTGCCGGAAGATAACGATAAACCAACAGTAATCGCATTACGTGAAATCGAAAAAGGGTTAATCAACCAAGAAATCATGGATGCAAAAGAGTATTTAGATGCGGCAGTTTCTCAACGTAATGAAGAAGTGGCTGTAGCGTTAATCGCAGAATAATCTCATTAAAGAGCGGTCAAAATTAAAGCTATTTTGATCGCCTAGTCTTTCTCTCTACAAAAAGTCAGGTGTCCTTTGGAATTGTTTGCAGATTTAGATCGAATTATTCAGGGGTATTTGCCCGCCGATAAAATTGAATTAATCAAACGTGCATTCGTCATTGCGCGAGATGCTCACGAAGGACAATTTCGCTCAAGCGGCGAACCTTACATTACTCACCCTGTTGCAGTAGCTTCAATTATTGCGGAAATGCATTTAGACCATGAAGCAATCATGGCCGCGTTATTGCACGATGTTATCGAAGATACCCCTTATACCGAATCCCAATTAAAAGATGAATTTGGTGCTAGCGTAGCCGAAATTGTTGACGGCGTATCGAAACTAGATAAATTGAAATTCCGTACCCGCCAAGAAGCACAGGTTGAAAACTTCCGCAAAATGATTTTAGCGATGACTCGAGATATTCGTGTCGTCTTAATCAAACTGGCTGACCGTACCCATAATATGCGAACGTTGGGTTCATTGCGTCCGGATAAACGCCGTCGTATCGCAAAAGAAACTCTAGAGATTTACTGCCCATTAGCCCACCGTTTAGGCATTGAGCATATCAAGAATGAATTAGAAGATTTATCTTTTGAAGCAATGCATCCTCGTCGTTATGAAGTACTGAAAAAGCTCGTCGAACAAGCGCGTGGCTCTCGTCAAGAATTGATTCAACGCATTTCTAATGATATTTCACAACGTCTTGATAATGTAGGCATTACAAATCGTATTTGGGGACGTGAAAAACATCTCTATAAAATTTACCAAAAAATGCGCATGAAAGATCAGAAATTCCATTCCATTATGGATATTTATGCTTTCCGCGTTATTGTGAATTCGGTTGATGATTGCTATCGCGGGTTGGGGCAAATGCATAGTTTGTATAAGCCTCGTCCTGGTAAAGTGAAAGATTATATTGCCGTGCCACGTGCAAATGGCTACCAAGCTTTACAGACCTCAATGATTGGCCCTCATGGTGTCCCAGTAGAAGTTCATCTTCAAACTGAAGAGATGGAACAGGTTGCTGAAATGGGAGTTACCGCTCATTGGGTGTATAAAGAAGGTGGTAAAAACGATAGCACCACCGCTCAAGTACGTGCACAACGTTGGTTACAAAGCCTGGTAGATATTCAACAAAACGTGGGTAACTCCTTTGAGTTTATTGAGAACGTAAAATCTGAATTTTTCCCGAAAGAAATCTATGTCTTTACGCCGAAAGGTCGTATCGTTGAATTACCAATGGGCGCAACAGCTGTCGATTTTGCTTATGCCGTGCATTCTGATGTGGGAAATCATTGTGTTGCGGCAGTAGTAGAGCATAAACCTTATCCGTTATCACAAGCTTTAGAATCTGGTCAAACTGTTGAGATTGTGACCAGTGAAAATACTCATCCAAGCGTTAGCTGGTTAAACTTTGTAGTGACGGCTCGCGCAAGAACCCGTATTCGTCATTTCTTAAAATTATTGCGTGCAGATGATGCGGTTCAGACGGGTAAAAAACAGCTAGAAATGGCCTTAAAACCTCATTATCTCTCTGAGGTTTCTGAAGAGAAAATCCAAGCGTTACTAAATGAATTGAATCTCTCAAGCCTCAATGAGCTTTTTGAGGAAATTGGCATAGGTAACCAAATGTCGAGTGTCATTGCTCATCAATTAATGGATGAGGCCATTGAAATTGATGTGGATGGTGTATCTGAAAACACACAAAGTACGCTAACGTTAAGCCGAGATGGCGAAATGAAAGCGTCTTTCGCTCAATGTTGTCATCCAATTCCGGGTGATCCGATCGTGGCATTAAGTACGGCGAAGAAAGGCGTGGTTGTACATCATCAAGCTTGTTCTAATTTAACGTCAGGTAATGCCAAAGATTTCACCGCGGCAAAATGGGAAGAGGCTGAAAGTGCGGTCAATTTTGATGCCGAATTACACATTGAAATGCTTAATGAACAAAATGTATTAGGTAGTCTCATGACAGCGGTCGCGACTTGTGAAAGTAATATTCAAAGTATTTGGACTGAAGAATTAGAGAATAATGTGCTATTAGTTATTATCCAAGTTGGCGCGAGAGATATCTATCATTTAGAAAACATTATGCGAAAAATCAAACAAATTACCAGTGTGATTCGTTTGAAGCGCAATATTAATGAAGCATAATGAGCATGCAACTTCTCGATGCCGTTCCTCTAACCACTTTATCTGGTGTAGGCGCGGCAATCTCCGATAAATTAAGCCGTCTTGGAATTCATAATCTCCAAGACTTGCTTTTTCATTTACCCATCCGTTATGAAGATCGCACGAGAATAACACCCATTGCTGATCTTCGTCCTGAACAATATGCCACCATTGAAGGGGTTGTCCAAACCTGTGAAGTTGCCTTTGGGCGCCGTCCTATTTTAACCGTAAGTCTTTCTGATGGAACGAGCAAGATTATGCTCCGTTTTTTCAATTTTAATGCGGGGATGAAAAACAGTTTTCAGATTGGTACGCGCGTCAAAGCGTTTGGTGAAATTAAACGCGGGCGTTTTATGGCAGAAATTCATCATCCAGAATATCAAATCATACGGGATAATGCGCCATTGGTTTTAGAGGAAACGCTCACGCCTATTTATTCCACAACGGAAGGTTTAAAGCAAAATTCATTACGTAAGCTAACCGATCAAGCATTGGTTTTACTCGATAAAATCCAATTAACGGAAATTTTACCTAATGAATTTAATCCCCATCCTTTTAGTTTAAAGGATGCTATTCGATTTCTGCATCGTCCGCCGCCAGATATCTCGTTAGATATTTTGGAGAAAGGACAACATCCCGCACAGCAACGACTTATCTTTGAAGAGCTTCTTGCACATAATCTTGCGATGCAAAAAGTGCGGTTGGGTGCGCAGCAGTTTTTAGCGTTGCCATTGCATTATCAAACCGATTTGAAGCAACGTTTTCTTACATCTTTGCCTTTTCAACTAACGAATGCCCAAAATAGAGTGGTGGCGGATATTGAGCAGGATTTAGCGAAAGATTATCCAATGATGCGCCTTGTTCAAGGGGATGTTGGTTCGGGGAAAACCTTAGTGGCAGCCTTAGCAGCCTTATTAGCGATTGATAATGGCAAACAAGTGGCTTTAATGGCGCCAACAGAGATTTTAGCGGAACAGCATGCGAATAATTTCCGCCGTTGGTTAGAACCTTTTGGTATTGAAGTAGGCTGGTTAGCGGGTAAGGTGAAAGGGAAAGCTCGCCAAACCGAATTGGAAAAGATTAAATCGGGTGCTGTGCAAATGGTGGTGGGGACACATGCTTTATTCCAAGAAGAAGTGGAATTTGCGGATTTAGCCTTGGTGATTATTGATGAGCAGCATCGTTTTGGTGTGCATCAACGTTTGATGTTGCGAGAAAAAGGCGAAAAAGCAGGATTTTATCCGCACCAACTGATCATGACAGCAACACCAATCCCAAGAACATTAGCGATGACGGTTTATGCTGATCTTGATACGTCGATTATTGATGAATTACCTCCAGGTAGAACACCGATTACGACAGTGGTTATTTCTGAAGAGCGTCGCGATGAAATCGTTGCTCGAGTCAAAAATGCCTGTATTAATGAAAAACGTCAGGCTTATTGGGTTTGTACATTAATTGATGAGTCTGAAGTGCTAGAAGCGCAAGCAGCCGAGGCCATTTGGGAAGATTTAACGAAAGCGCTGCCGATGCTTAAAATTGGCCTTGTACATGGGCGAATGAAACCACAAGAAAAACAAGATATTATGGCTGCCTTTAAAAATGCAGAACTCGATTTGCTTGTGGCTACAACCGTGATTGAAGTTGGCGTGGATGTGCCGAATGCCAGTCTAATGATCATTGAAAATGCTGAGCGTTTGGGCTTATCACAACTCCATCAGTTACGTGGACGAGTAGGGCGTGGCAGTACGGCGTCTTTTTGTGTCTTAATGTATAAACCGCCGTTGGGGAAAGTGTCGCAAAAACGTTTACAGGTATTGCGTGATAGCCAAGATGGCTTTGTGATTTCAGAGAAAGATTTAGAAATTCGCGGCCCTGGTGAAGTATTGGGCACTAAACAGACAGGAATTGCCGAATTTAAAGTGGCGAATTTAATGCGTGATCGTAAAATGATCCCAACAGTTCAACATTATGCTAAAGCATTAATTGTAAAATATCCGAATGTGGCAGAAAGTTTAATCCGTCGTTGGCTAAATAATCGAGAAATTTATTCGAATGCCTAAAGTGCGGTTATTTTTGAAAGAGTTTTATAAATGAATAAAAAAGAAAAATGCCCAACTGTGCTCTTTTTTGATTCTGGAGTGGGTGGGTTTAGCGTATATCGTGAAGCTAAAAAATTATTACCCAATTGGCATTATCTCTATTGTTTTGATAATGCGGGATTCCCTTATTCAGAACGCGAAGAAGAAAGTATTATTCACCGCACTTTAGCGGTTTGCCAACTTGTTAATCAACGTTATCCATTAGATGCAATTGTGATAGCTTGCAATACAGCGAGTACAGTTGTGCTTCCGCCTTTGCGAGCTGCTTTTGATATTCCTATCATTGGGACTGTACCCGCTATTAAACCTGCATCAGAAATGACAAAGACAAAACATATTGGTTTATTAGCTACAAAGGGTACGGTAAAACGTCATTATGTCGATGATTTAATTGATAAATTTGCGCAAGATTGTATTGTTGAGAGATTGGGAACGACAAAATTAGTAGAAATTGCGGAGCAAAAAATTCGTGGTCATTCCGTTGATCTAATCAGTTTAAAAGATGAGTTATCTCCGTGGGCAGACATGGCAGATTTAGATACATTAGTTTTAGGTTGTACTCATTTTCCACTCATCAAAGATGAAATTCAGTTGTGCTTGCCACAAATTAAATATTTTATGGATCCTGGCGCGGCGATTGCTAAGCGGATAAAATATTTGCTCGATGGTAAAAGTGTACGAGCTCAAGGTGAAAAACATAATCAAATGTTTTGTACTGAACATTTTCTAGAAGAATCTCAATTTAAAAAAGCTTTACACCTATGGGGATTTGAATCTTTAGATGTAATAAAAATAGACTAAAATTCCTGCTCTTTAGGGCGAGGATGATGTCAAAGAGATCTGTAAAGTGAGTCTTATTTATTTTGCAGTAATTTGAGCATCTCTCTTAAAGTAGATATTTCATCTTCCTGTCTTTTTATAATTTCATCTTTATGCTGAATTATGAGTGATAATTTTTCATTTTCAAAGACGACTGCATCAGTATTGGCATAGATATTTGAATTGTTTTGACTATTTTCACTAAATAAACAAAAAAATCCTTTTTCTTTAGCGGAGTAAAGATCAGAAACGTTAATGTTAAAGATATTCGCAATTTGCTCTAGTTTTTCTAAGGTTAGCTTAGATTTTCCTCTTTCAATTTTTGAATAACCATTCACCGAAATATTCAATTTTTCAGCCATATCTTCCTGCGTCCATTGATTAAATTCTCTCATTGTTCGAATGGTATCGTGAACGCTCATCATATACTCCTAGTTTAATTTTCTATGTTTTTAGGTAAATTTATCGCTTTTGAGTTGGTGGATAAATTTTATGGCGAAATTATCATTATTCTAATTTTAAATCAATTTGTATTCAAAATCTTTGTGAGGTCTTTATGAAAAAATTAGCATTATATGATGTTGTTGCTTTGTCTGTTTTTGCGTTATCTGCTTGTGAGTCCAAGCCTAAACAGCCAAGAGTATGGAAAATGGAATTGATTGGTTTGCAATATGATGCGTATTCTGGAAAGGGTGAGTGTGCATACAAGCCAGCTCGCACAGATTATTATGCAGCGGGGTATGTAACAGCTTTCTTACCACAAGGTGAAACGATTTGCCCTAAATATGCAACTTATTCGCCAGATACAGAGCAATTTCAGTTTAATAGAGATTATTAAGGAATTTTGAATGAAATGGTTAAAAATGACTTCTTTGAGTATGATTTTTGCTTTTGGATATGTTCAGCAAGTTTATGCTAATAACAATGAAGCTCAATTTCTCCAAATAGAAGAAGCTATGGAGAGAGGGGATTATGCGAAGGTTTTTAAATTATTAAAACCTATCGCAGATCAAGATGATCCTTCAGCTTTATTTTTAATTGGGACTATGTATGAAACAGGAATGGGGGTAACTCAAAGTAACAAGAAAGCAAATGAATGTTATGAGAAAGCTGCTAATAACGGGTCGTCAGAAGCTCAATTTAATATGGGCAAACAAGCTGTTGAAAATAATATGGATTTTTCGACTGCAGCAAAATGGTATCTGAAATCGGCTGAGAAAAATTATGCTCCAGCCCAATATCAAATAGGTATTCTGTATTCATTTGGTTTGGGAGTAGATCAGGATTATAAGCAGGCTTTTAAATGGCTTAAAGAAGCAGCTATACAAAACTATCCTCATGCTCAATATCAAGTCGGAGCTGCGTATACTTTGGGAAATGGGGTTAAAGAAGATGGAAGACAGGCTTTATATTGGTTTGATAAGGCTTGTGCAAATAACATTCAAGATGCTTGTAAAGCTAGTAATTTAATAAGGAATGGAACAAAATGAAAAAATTTTTAAAATTATTCTTGTTAATGGCATTTTTCAAATTATGTTTTTGGGCTTATGGAAATTGGAATAAAACATCTGAATAAAAGTATTTAGCTCAGCCAGTTTCGGAGGCGACAAGTAATTATTATAGTCGTGATGAGATAAATAAGTATTGGAATTTAGCTCAGCAAGGAGATGTGAAAGCTTAGTATAGCTTGGGATATTTATACTATTATCAAAAACAAGACTATGCTCAAGCATTTAAGTGGTATCAATTGTTAGCAAATCAAGGTGTTGCCGAGGCCCAGGCGATGTTAGGGATTATGTACTCGTTAGGACAATCAGTTCCGCAAAATATTTCTTTAGCACAAAAGTGGTTTAAAAGCGCTTGTTTAAACGGTATGCAAGAAGCTTGTAATTACCCGTTAGTAAAATAGTGAGGTAAGCTCTTTATTTGCAATAAAAATTTGCAAATATTTCCTCTAAATCAACAGTTTGTCGAGGGTAACAAGTTACTCTCGGTTAGGTATAATTCAGCTCCTTTTGGATTGGTGTTACATGTTTATCCAAAGAAATAATCTTGCCATGTAAAGAAATATCTAATCTTGATATTTTATAGGGTATGGCATACAACATACAATATTGGGAGGTTGGGGACAGGTTTTTACCCTAGCTCCTTTCCAGCAGTTAGACTAATTTATTGAACACTGTAATCAGTATATCTAGGATATAAATCATTCTCTTAGCTCTACATGACTTAGCGACTAGGCTCACACTATTAACGGTAGTGTGAGCGGTTGTCATAGTGCAAATGATTTTATTATAGAACCGCTTTTTTAGGCGGTTTTCTTTTTCTCCAGCAAAATAAATTGTGATTAATGTCTAAAAATAGAAATAATTATTATTTAATCTTATTGGGTTTATGTTATACCTTGATAATTCATTTATTAACAAAATTCAAAGAGGTCAAAATGATTATTTCATCAGTCAGCGACTATTGTGAAGCGGCACGTCGCCGTGTTCCTCCTTTTATGTTACACTATGCCGATGGCGGTTCTTATGCAGATCAAACACTTGTCCGCAATATGAGCGATTTGGAAAATATTGCGTTAAGACAACGTGTACATAAAAGATATGTTTGACTTAGATACCAGCATTGAGTTATTTGGCGAAAAACTTTCAATTTCGACCATTCTTGCACGCTTTGGGGCGTGCGGTATGTATGCGTGCCGTGGGGAAGTCCAAGCAGCACAAGCGGCAGATAAAAAAGGCGTGCCATTTACCCTTTCAACCGTGTCAATCTGCCCGATTGAGGAAGTTGGTCCAGCGATTAAACGCCCGATGTGATTCTAGCTTTATGTATTAAAAGATCGTGGCTTTATGAAAAATGCTCTTGAGCGTGCCAAAGCTGCGGGCTGTTCAATCGTACTATTGCCGATATTAAACCAGATGCATTGGTGGATTTAAGCAAGCTTCAATTTACAAAACTTGGAGAAAAATAAACCATTTGTTGGCGTAATTTTATTTTTTGTGTATGTATTTTCAACAAACGATAAATTATTTGCAAAAAGTACTTGCAAGGATTTTGAAAATCCCTATAATACACCCCACACAACGACGCACTGTTGTGAAATATGATAAAATCCAGTGCGTCGTTCTTTTTTGCTCTTTAACAATATATCAGACAATCTGTGTGGGCACTTGTTGATTGACTTGTTTTA